>NZ_JACJFD010000030.1:0-66796 GCF_014164415.1 Pseudoalteromonas sp. SG43-1
GTTCAGGGAGTCGGACATCAAGAGAGCGGTAGCCTTTTTTAATATATCCTTTTCTAATTCGATGCGTTGGATTTGCTTTTTAAGTTCGCGGATTTCAATTTGTTCGGGCGTCATTGGCGAAGCAGATGGTGTCTGGCCACTCCGCTCTTGCTTTAATTGAGTAACCCACTTATTGACGGTTGATTTACCCACCCCCATCGCTTTGGCTGCTTCTTCTTGAGTATAACTTTGGTCAACTACAAGCTGAGCTGTTTCTAATTTGATTGCTGCAGAATACGTTGCACGTTTTAATTTCGTCATTTTTTTACCCAAATTTGTATGCTTATCAGCATAACATTTCTTTCTTAATGGGTGGCCAAATTAACTATGCCACTACACTGTGCCATCAATTTAGAATGTGTATATACTTTCCTATACAATCAGTGTCATTATCATTTATATAAAATCTTATTTTTTTACCAGCAACCAGGCTAGTCATTAACATTGAATAGACTATCTTATTGTTTTCAGTATTATTTTGCCAAGTAAGCCATCCTCCTTCTGGACATGAAGTACTTCCAACATCCAACTTAAACTTAATAATATCTGGCATATAGGTTGCCTCTAGTGTTACTACTTGACCTGTCAAAAATTCTAAAGAGAGCGCTTTGCTACTAAAAAATACAACTATAGTAAAAAATAATACTTTCATGAACCCTACCTTGGCTTATTAAAATTTTTAGTTATGGTGTATATTACTTCTCTCACAACTACCTGTTTATTAAATTATATTAACTTAAAACCTTATCAAACACAGGTAATAAATAGATAAACTTAGCTAAGATATTTAGCTGGTAACACAAAAAAAATTTAAAATACAGAGTGGGTGGCGTGGTTATCTTTTTATAACTAAAAACTAATACAGTTCGCTAGGACCAGACATATTTTCCCTTAATGATAATCATAATAGGCAAAAAGAAAGACCTGACCTTTCTTACTAATACAAAAATGGTTTTAAGTATTTTACTTGCAGCAAAAGTAGCTAAGAACAAAGTAAGGATAGTCCTCATAGATGAAAAATCTTATGATACGGCATATAGGGTTTACTTAGAGTAAACCCATTTTTAAAATGTTTAATGTAAAACTACGTAACCAATTTTACAGTACCCTTTTGAGTCCTTCGTTGTAAATATAGTCACATCATTTTTTGCCATTTTAGCCGCAAGTAAAAGTGAAACATAAGTGGAATAGTTACTGTCAGACTCATTAATATATGACCAAGTAACTGTTTGAGAACACGACTTTTTGGAAACACCGGAACTATCTTGCAGCGTTACCCTAAAGTCGTAATTATTGTTATCGGTAACATCTATTGACTTAACTATCCCTCTAATATTGCCATCCCATGCATATACAGAAAAGCTCATACTAAAAAGTGTCACAAATAGTATTTTATACATTGTTTAAGTTCCTTACTTAGTTTTAATGTATTGAATATATACATAATTAATCAGTTAATAAACTTAAGAAATAATCCAAACACTAACAATATGCGGATAAGAGTTATTTTGACCTTTACAACCACTGACCCAAAATTTAACTTTCTTACCAGCCATTTGAGCTGCCATCAACGTAGCATGAATTGTTGAGTAGTTTTGATCTGTAGGCATAATCGCAAAATAATAATTACTCGCACAATTATCAGGGTTATTTTTTGACCCCATTTCAGTACTGATCAAATCAGGAATATGAACCATAGTCCAGCCATTGTTAACATACATTGAAGTAATAACACCAGATCCAGTTCCGCCACTTGCATTAACAAAAGAAGAAAACAGCAGTGCACTTACAATTAAATATTTATTCATAATCATCCTTAAGTAAAAAACAAAAACGTATATTAAACTTTTTTTACTTTTGTAATATAAGTTTTAATTAATATTTGGGCTTATCTTCATATACGCCGTGAGTATCTAAATTTACTCTATTGCTAATTGTGCACCACCAACTTTGGTGGACACTGCACTACGGGGGTACAATCCCTTACCTACCAGATAAAAGGAAGGTAAAAAGAAAGACCTGACCCTACTTTTCCCTAGCTATGCTTAAACCTTTAATGAACCCAGATATTGTTTACTACAGGAACATCTTGCGTGCCTCCCCAAAATGGGGTGGTGCTATAACCTGAACCATGAAAACCAACGCGTTTTCCTGACGCATATGCAAATAAAGCCAGAGATAACATTTCATCTTTTGCCTTTGCTGTGGGTGGAATGTATACCCAGAAGGTAGACGTACATTGGTCAAGGTTGACTATGCCACCATTGATATAAATAGAGACCGCACCACTTTCATGCACAAACACTCTTTCTATGGATACTCCCCCATCGTTTAGTGCGGTAATGTATTTAGCATGAACTGAGTTTGCTACTAAAAACAGCATTAAACATATTAATATCTTTTTTATTAAAGTATCCTTATCAAAAATAAATTATCACCTAACACTTCTTTAGAGTAAAAATAGTACTAGATTATTGCGGTACCTCTTACCTTTATTTTTAAAAAGCAAAAAGAAAGACCTGACCCTAATCGTTTTTCTTTCTCCCTGAGGGCGAGGCTTTGGATTCAAATTATTGAATTACAGACTTAACAATCATTCAAAACCAATTTGTTCCTAATTGACTTTAACGAATTAGCAAGTGATTTAGCTGTCATCCTTGACGATTCAAAGTTACCCGCTGCTTTACTCTTTTCGCCGTCATGCTCCTGACCAAGAACAGATTCATGCCAAACTCTACTAGCAACAGAGAATGTGCCGTTGAGTTCATGAGCATAATCACTAATATTCTTGTTAAAGGTCAGCTCCGGTTTAGAGCAATCATTAATCAGTGCTTCTAAGCCGCCCTTCAGAACACTCACTTTTTCGTCGTATTTTTCGATACCGAAACCACTTAGCCCATATTTAGTGTATTCATCCCAGCTACAAAACCTCTCTATCGCAAGGATATTCATGATGTGTTTGTCAATTTGTTCTAGCGTAGTTTTTGCACTAAGCTTTTCTTCTTCTTTGCGCTTTATATCCGAATCCAGTTTTTGTTTGAATTTAAGTTCATCTTTTTTAAAAAAGTGTTTTAGCAACGTGTTCGCTATCTTCATTACCATAATATTCTTCCTCCCTGATATTACTTAAGTAACATATCACAATTGCGTTAGCATCGACCAAAAAAAGCCTCGCGAGTGCGAGGCTTTGGATTCAAAATGTACTCTACTCTAAAATTTGTATTTCTGGCTCAAACTCAGACAATATATCAATACAATCTGCATCAGTTATTACCGAATAGTGAATAATATCCTCACCCTGATAATAACCTTGGCTCTCTGCATGCATCCATTCTAACCAAGAAGAGCTGGTAACTGTATTTAAACTATTTTCAAAACCGCCATGTTCTGAGAAAGTCCTAGCGCGATAGCTTTCATCCATATTTCTATAAGCAACATATGAGTCGAATAATATCTTGAACTTTTTCTCAGTCTTACTTTGACGGATATAAATAGCTAAACCTTCATCAGTATCTTCAACTTTATCGACGATAACTCTTCCAGTAAGGTCTGATGTCGGTTGCCATGTAGAATAAATGTTTGAACTCATATACTAGCTTTTCTCTTCGTCGTATCTAATTTTAGTTTTGTTTTTACCATCTTGAACTTCAACGGTAGGTCTTCCATCAGTACTATTAGGTCTAACATTAACTTTGCGACCGCTACCATCATTTACAGTACCCCTTCTTCCTTCTCCACCTTTGCCGTCTGTTATGGTTTCAACACTATCAGGATCAACAACATCATCAAAGTCGCTATTTGCTTGATCCATGCCTCCCTGTTTATCAAAGTTCTTCGTTCTTCCCTTAGTTTTTTCACCCTCAGTAGCACCATCTAGAATCCCTTCTACAGGATCTGCGGACTCATTGTAGGCATTAATTGCTTCTGAACCAGCCCAAGCGGCTGCGGCAGCACTACCCACAAATGCAGCAGCTTTCCCCATAGCCGCGAGTGCGGGTGGAGTAAAAAGTAATGGTATCGCAAACTTGCCATCAGGGTCTGTATATTTATACGGATTATTGTTTGCATACGCATATCGATTAAACCCGTGAATATTGCCTTGACTGAAATGACCAATCGTATTTACAGGATCATTAGAATAGAAACGCCCGATAACTGGATCATAGTATCGTGCCTGCATATAACTCAACCCTAAGTCGGTGTCGAATTTATGCCCTGTGTACCCTACATCATCTTTGGGGGCTTCTATCGATTCACCAAATGGACGAGCATGCTGACGGCTTTCATTCACTGTTTGCGGTGTTACATCACCATATTTGGCAATCAGTTTTTTACCTAAGTAAATATAGTTAGTGCCGCTGCCGGTTATGGTGTCGCCTTTTTCTCTGTACAGCAATGTACCATCTTGGCTGTACATTGAATAACTTATACCGTTAGCATCTGTCTGTTTTACGCGGCGGTTATGCCCATCGTATAAATAGCTGTTGCCTTTGGCTGAAGTAAGCTGATTAGCGCGGTTAAAGCTCAGTGAGTATGCGCCATTATTAGTGATGTTACCTCGGGTATCGTAACCTATTGAGCCATATCGACCACTTACGCCGGTTACTTTAGATAAACGATTTTTAGCGTAATCATAGGTATAATTGAGAGTTTTACCCTTATTTTTATAGTACGTAATGTTACCGAGCCCATCGTAGTGCATTTCACTCGACCCAATACCTGCTGCCCCAGTGGTACTGGTTAAGCGGTCAAGGTCGTCATACTGTAAATTAGTTAAACTATAGGCGCTGTTTTGGCTATCAATAATCGACGTTACATTTGCATTATTGTCGTAATCATAGGTTAAAGCCATAACAGTACTAGGTATATTACTGCCAGCTGGGCCTGTGTCTTTAAGTTGTTTTGGTAGTAGGCTGTCTGCATATAGTGTTGTTTGATGCTTAACACCATTACCATACGTAAACGAACTCAGTGTACCATTAGCATAGTAGCTTGCACTTTTCGCAAAACTTAAATCAACACTTCCACTTTTATACACCTGTGCTTCTGTTGGCTCACCAAAGCCATTGGGTTTGAAGTTTACAATAGTTCCATCTGGGTAACCTAACTGTTCATGCTGTTGCAACGCATTGTATTCATAATTAAGGATTAGAGGTAACTCATTACCCACAAATAGCTGTTCTTCTTCGAGTAGATTTTGGTTATTGTACTCATAACGATGAATCACATTACCAGCCGTAAGTGTTTTAACATTCCCGTTATTATCGCGCTCGTAGCTAACATCGCCTGAAGCATCTGGGTAGTTAACATGTTTAAGACTGCCTAAGTTATCATATGTATAAAAATTACTGCCACTCGGGGCTGTACTTGTACACTGCGTATTAGCAACGCCACTTTGACTCCAGATGAGTTCACCTAGTGCGTTATACTTATAAAAGGTATTACCTACATCAGGTCGTGTAGTTAAACATAACTGTTTACTATTGTCGTAATAACGACGTTCAGTAACACTCGTTGAATTTCCATACTGGTTGGCACCAGATTGTGTTATAGCATGTGTTAAACCAAATATATCAATATCTAATGTGGTGGTTACATTCTCAGGCGATTCTATTTTTATTGCGCGCGAGTAATTTGGTGAACCAAAGGCTTGATAGGTTGTGGTTGTTACGTGACCTTTTGCATTTGTTAATTCTATGCGGTTACCTGATAAATAGGCGTAATTAACGGTACCTAATCCACTTGTCGTAATACTTTGCTGTCGACCTAGTGAATCATAGACGGTTGTAGTTCCTTTATTCTCACTTATATTTGCGCTTGCATAAGATTGAAACGTTCGCTGATTCAAATAATTATATTCGAAACGCTGATAACGGGTACTATTTGCTGCTGAGCTATTGGCTAAATCTTGGCTTTTTGTTTTCGTCAGTCGCAATAAATTGTCATAGTACTCTGTAGTTTTAAATACAGCGTTACCTGTACATGCAGTCCGTGAACTATCTAACGTACACGTTGATACAGTACGGGTATTAGTATCGTTGTCCCAAGTATATAACGTGTCGTACCAGTTGCCATTAACTGCATCATTTGTTAAATCTACGGATTTAAGACGACCCAGTACACCATAGGTGTAATTAGTTGATACGCCATTATAATCGGTTATACGGGTTACCCGACCTTTATTGTCGACAACACGATTAATAGTTACAGAACCAATAGCATCGTAACGGTTTGATGTAGATATAACTTGAGGTTGACCTCGGTGGTAATCTGCAAACTCTTGGAAACGATAGTTTTTGTTATCAGTCAATTTTGTATTAAAATTAATTCTAGAAATTTTTCCTTCATCTGTATAAGCGGTATTCCTTATAACCCAGTTTCCAAATGATTTTTTACTGTAGGGATAAAAAGGATAGCTACTATGTGTTTTATTGTAATAGGTTTGTTCATGTAAAACTTCCCAAATACCGTCGTCATTTTTTACTTCGATTGTTGTCGGTTGATTTAGAACCCATTGCGTTAAATCATGATCATATGACTTCCGAACTTCTTTTCTTCTAGCTGAAAAAGAATTGAATTCAGTAGTTAGCTTAGCGGCATCATAAATATTAAAGTCATCATATTGAGTAGTGTAAGTACTTGCTAAATTTGCTGAAAATAAAGTTGTTTTTGTTTCTGTTAAATTTTGCTGCTGAGATGATGAATGATCAAGTTTGACATCATCTAAAGTCCAACTATTAAGAGCAGCACTGATATGTGTATACTGCTTAGAAGTACCGTGGTAAATACCGTCTTCATAATGCATTTCATCGCGTTGCAACAAAGTACCATCAACGTCATAAACCTCTTTAAAAAGTAAATTATTTAATCCATTACCTACTTTTCGACTGTAATAGTAACGGAGCTTAGAATTATCTGGGTTGACTATTTCTGTATAGTTCATATTACCGGTTTCAACGCCATCCAAATCAAAGCTAAAACGATTAGTAGAAGAGAATTCATCGCCTCTGTATTGACCAACTCTAGAAGTGTAATTATATTCCCATAGATAGTCTTCTCCACTAGGAAGAGATAAATTTTTACTCTTAAGCGTCCAGAGATTTGAACCTAACGGAATCCAATAGCGCTCTCCAGGCCAACGATTCGGGTTAGGTCTTACAATTTTTGGCACATTAGATTTATTTAAGCAACGCTCGTGTAATTTAAAGCTGCCAGTAGCCCCCTCAGGATGAGTAATGGATAAAAATTCAACTTCAAAACCATTTGCTACACACTGATCAATACCCCCTGTATTTAGCTGGCTATGATGAGCGATATTCATATAACGCCAAAGGCTATTGTATGAATCCTCATCATATTCAAATAACCAAAATAGGTTGTCTGGCCTAGTTACTTTTTCCAGTGTAGCAATTATACCTCCTGATGCATTATTATAGGTATAGAGCCATGTTTCCCCGTCTGCAGAAATACTTGAAATTCGGTTATTAGTATAAGATATGTTTATTTCTCTTCCATCACTAGAAATTATAGAGCTTAAGCTGCCGTTACTTTCATAATTATACTTTACCCAATTACCAAAGCGATCTTTAACCTCTGTTGCAAGCATAAAAATAAAATACTGGGGATATTGAACAGGTGAATCCTCAGGGTACCCAATAGTCAGAGGAGCACAAGGAATATAAACACCATCACACACTTGTGTATTTGCTGCTGGAGACAAATTGAAAGGCTTGATGCCTTCAAGGATTTTTTGCTGTTTAAAATAATACTCAGTTCCATCGCCTGTAGTAACTTTGAAACCTTCATACCCATTATCAGTACTAATACAATCTACTTTCCAATTCCTATTGTTGTAACGAGTAGAAGTATCATCATTCTCTTTCTCTGTTAATTTTACGCTCCCCTTTTCTGGAATATAAACTGTATCTCCATTCCAATAACTTATTGAATGGGCATAGTAAGTTGTACCTCCAAAGTTTTTTCTTAGCGTAGGATTAGAATTTAAAGGGGCGCTACATGCATTACCACTTGGCCAATAAGAAGAATAAAAGTTACCTTCATCATCAGTTAAATAGGTAGAACGAACATGTGGAATGTCTAAACTCCAATTTTCAAACTCTCTTGTTTCTCTGTACCAAGAATCAGGTCCTGATAGTTTCCGCTTAATGCGAACGGGGATTTTAAAATTACCTGGGATATCTATATCTACTTGCTCAATAGCAACCGTACCGGTATTAGGGTCTATTTTATCTCCAAGCAAATCTGTAGTGTGTGAAGAAACATTTTGTGAAACCGAATTCTCTTCTAAGTAGTTATATCCATAATTCTTGATTTCAGGTTGAGCAGGCTCCCCTGAACCAAAATCAATTGCGACACTAAGTGCCGGATAACATACAAGCACAGGGATAAATAGTAGGTTAGAAAATATATTTAATTTCATTATAATACATTGCTTAATTTAAATAAAAAGGTTTATAAAAGACAACTCAATTAACTAATCATATATCAGTAATTTATACTTTTACAAAGCATTTGTATTTCCTCCTTGATTATAGCTAACATAGTAATATTTGTATTACTATGATTTGAGTCCATTCAATTTAGTAGCTAGAACTCTCAAAAATATAGTTTTAAACTTTAGTTAGCTAGTGTGATTATTAGATTTTATTAAAAAGCTATAGTTTATGTTTTTAAATTAAAATTAGCGACAATGAATTATAAGCTATGAACTAATAAAAGGCTTTTATAGTCTCAATTAATAAACAACATAGGCTTTAGCTTTGGACTAAGCATTTTTGAGTATCCTTGTCCTTGGATAGAGGTGCTATAAACTGAGCACCAACTCTAATAAACAATTGCAACTTTAAAATGGCCAACGGAGTGAATAAAAATTGATAAGCGATAAATAAAGTTTTCCATTATTGCTCTCCCTGAGATTCAGCCACTGGGCTACCAAGTATATCCGTATGTATAAATATTATTCGCTTCCCTAAAGCCACACTTAAGCTCCAAGTCCCCGTGTTACTGCACGTGGTATAAGTACATGCCATAATTCTTATGTTTGAAATATTGCTAGGGAGTGGTGAAAACACTGTTTTATTAGCACTTATTTCTCTGAGTAAAATCCAATTACCGTGGTCGTCATAACCTTCAATACGATATTTACTTGCATGTAAAATATCATCCCAACTTACGATTACATCTGAGCCAGACTTTAATAAACTGACATTATTCGGTCGACTAAATTTATCGGAAGGTATATACGGAATTATTATAAAATTGGCCCCATTGCCAATTGGTATCCAAGTTGTTTCTGCTTTTAATGTGCCTGAAATAAGTAACATTAATATTATTAGTTTTTTCATAAAAACTCGCTATTGTATTTTGGGGAATTCTTTATATTATCAAAAGGGTATACGCGTTATTTTTCTATACACATTAGGGCTAGAGCCCCAAGCATCACAATTACCGACATCATTATATAAAAGTGTAATTTCTTGCATTGAAATCTTTGCAGTTAGCATTGTGCTATACATTCTATTTCTAGATTCTGCTGCATACGAAGTAGGGACAATGAAGTATTCTTTGTTACTACAAGAAGTGACTGAGGCACCATTATTATTTTTTAGTTTTACTAAAACTTGGTTATGAGAATATAAAGTTAAGGTCTCTACCTGCCCGCCTGAACTTACCCAAGCGGCATTTGCTTTATATGTAGTAGTCAACAAAAGAAGGGAACTAAGAATTAGTATGCGCATTATTTACTTACTATCACCCAGTTGAAATTCGTGGCCCAGCTCCAAGACTTAATTTGCGAGCAAAATGAATCAGCGAAGCTTTTAAACGATAGTATAATTAAAAAAATATATACTGTTGTACTATTAATAACATTCTCCTTTTTCAAAATATTCCCTTCACTAATATTATATATTTAATGGAAAACTTTATATTTGACACATTCGCCTACTTTTAATAATTGCAGTCACTTTATTGATTACAATTTCATTAGCATAATTTTTTTTGTTTTTTAGCTTTGTAAACTCGTAATTTTCATCACTTTTAGCATTAATAATGCATTGTTTACCTGTAGAAAAAGTGATAACACCATTTATAAGTAAAATAACAAACTCGTCGCTACCTTTTTGTTTAAATTTAATTTCCTCCAAGTCAATATTTTTAATAATATTAACTTCTGAGGAATTATAAACGTTAACAGCTTTTTTTATTTCGGCTCGCAATATGTGTTTATCATTTTTAGATTGAATACCTTTTCCAATACCTATATCAATTGCAGCACCAATAGCAATACCTGATGGCCCTATAGCCCCCATTAAAGCAGCACTCGCAGCTAACCCTTTACCAGAATAAATTATATTTTCTGGTAACTTTACAGTTACATTACTATTTAAATCAGTATTGGCACAACCAAAAAGGTTAATGATGATAAGTAAAAATATTATAAGCCTATATTTCATAAAATTCCCATTTTATATACGAAAAATATCACTTTATTCATGCATGGTATAATGAATTCTACAGCGATTTTCAATCTTAGAATTAACATCATATACTTGAAAACAAATACGCTGATTAGATGCTTTGGCTGCAAGAATTAAACTGTAGATAAACTGTTTATTAGTGGCATTATGATTTAAATAAAACCCCCCAGGGCATTGGCTTGGGTTGTTTTTGAGTTCAGCCCAAACACCGTAAGTATCTGATCCATTAGCCCATACACGTATTCGCTTTACCTCATCACAAAAATTTTTCGCCGCAGCAAAAGAATCAGCTGAAAGCAAAGCTAAAATAAAAAGTAATGTTTTCATAGTTATCCTGCAATTTTTATTGTTACGATCCTAGCCTAAAATGATATAGCCCATGATCTTTATATAAATCTACCCAAGATCCCTTCGAACAGGATGGGTTTGTGTCTATGTTGAACCATAAAGTAACTGTATTGTCGCTTGCTTTAGCAACTAATAAAGAACTATAAAGTGCTTTACAAAACTCAGCGTCATTAGCTCCTTCTGCCGGAGATAAATCACACAACTTTGCACTTGAAGCTAAACCTGAAAAAGTTGAATATAAAACCCCATGCTTATTAATTTGTATATCCTTTACCTTTCCGCTGCAAGAATGATTAGCCTTTGCATTAAAGACCATAAAGACTGTGAGTAAAAAAACTAATTTTTTTAACATTTCGATTCCAGGATAAAAACCACATCTTAATTACTTATAAATATTAACATATGTTACCAGTTAAATAAATTACCTTTATAAAAATATACATTTAAAAAATCACTCTATCAGAGTTCAATACTAGGGTAGTAAATCGATTCTCGTTATTTTGGTTTTAGACTTACTCCAAACATCAATACAACCATTAACATAACCATTTACTGGTGATTCTGAATGCATTGCAGCTAACAAGCCAGAGTATATTTGTGAAAAAAATTGATGCTCTTTTGGTAGTATGTATTCCGCTTTACTATCACAATTCTCAGAGTGAGATGGCACACCTGAAAAATAAACATACAAATTACCAGAGTCATGAAAAATCATTTTAACTACTTTTCTTTCTCCAATTGAGGAGTTACATAAAGCAGCTGATGTATAAAAAAAACAAATTAATAGAAAAAATTTTAACATTAAAAAACCTTAAAAATATTTATTTTGATTAGACTATCAACTAATAGTTAATCAATTATATATAAATGCTTAAAAATACGAGTTGAATTATAGGTCCGCCATCATAAGCACCTTGCACAGATTTACCGGCGACATAAGCCATCAACTGTAGAGAATAAGTTTTCTCATAATTAACATCGCTTGACTTAAGGACAATTTAATCGGTGCGAAAACAGTCATTAGCATTATTTTTCAGCCCCTCTGAATAAAGATAAGACCCAGCAGTTTCAGATAAAACACCAGTGAGTTTTTTATTTACAAGCCAATCACCAGCAAGAAATGCTGCTAAAGCGGTACTATAAACAGATGCGTTTTTATCATTAACAGCATCAATCCAAAAACCACCAGGGCAATGCTCTATCGTTTTTTGACTAGGTGTTTTCAAAGATATTTTAATTACACCTCCCGCATAGTCTCCCCAAACAAATATTTGAGATATTTGGTGATAACTACCAGTGTCCATAGCTTTTGCATAAAAACTACTAAATAAGAGAAATACTAATGAAAGCATTAGCTTCATTATTTTCACTTCCTATTTTTATAATAAATTTAGCCAACCCTATGAACACGAATATAGCTATGTGCGCAATCACCTTTAGAGTCATATCCGATATTAATATTTTCTTTAGACGCTTTAGCTAACAATAAGCGAGAGAGCAATTGATTGCGACGGTTTTCAGGAATATTTGAACTTATTACAAAATAAGTAGGTTTACAGCTTTCATGTGTTGTGGGGTGATTTTTAAACCTAAAATAAATTGCATCATGGTCTGCATAAACATAAACACTTTCTATCTCACCTCTAATATTATTATTATAAGCTGCAATTGTTTTAAAAGAGCATAATATTAATAGTATAATTATTATTTTTAACTTCATTTTTAATACCTTTTATTTTTGTTATCTTGACACTTCTTGCAAACCGCTAATAATGCAGGTTGAATGAGTCCTATCTATTACGTATCTTAGTTTTTTATCTCTAGCCTTAGCCGATAAAACATAGGCATACATAGCTTTATTAAACTCTGTACCATCCATGTTTATTTGCGCACGAGAGTAAGTGCAGTGCTTAGGAAACTGTTTCGACGTTATATATGCTTTATTATTATTTAAAGAAAGTTGCCAGCTGATTAGCTCTTCTGGCCAATACCTCTCAGCATTTACGAATGGAGTTACAATTAGCAAAATAAGACACAACTTAACTTTCATTTATCTTCCCTTTTTAAACTAAATTTCATATGAGTTAAAACTTAAAACTCAACTTTAAGTATAAGCTTTAAATAATAAATGTCTTATTCAAAACTCATAGTTTATTTATTAACTTTTAAATTCAAAGCCAATAAATTAATATTTTCTAATAGATAGATTACTGATTAGCACTAAAATTCATTAAATTTACCTAAAGAACTAACTTTCTTCATGAAAATTAAATATCATAACAAACGGAATAGTTAATATAATTTAAAATTTTTATGACTATCTAGATAGCCGGAACTTTATTTATTGCTTCACCTCAACCCTGCACTTTCATTTCGTAAACTCTGCATTCCTCAGAAAAATCTACAACACGCCCTCTTATTTTCTTACCCTGTGCCTTTGACATAAATAGCATGGTAAGTTGTATTTGCTTATCTTCTTTAATCCAGCACTTTTCACTACCCTGCCTACCAGGATCTATAGGACAAGATTTACATAAATTAACCTCTTGGGAATTTACTACTTGAAACATGACCCAACCACTTTTGTAAGTAAGAGATTTTATTTCCCCCTATCCTGATGCTTCTGTTGCTTCTGTTGCTTCTGTTGTAGTGGTCAACTAATTTTGGCCACAGTTTTAGAATCTTGGTATCTAACCTCAGATTCATTTGGTGCTAAACCTGCATTATAATGATGTGGTCTAACATTGTTGTAATATCCGTTGATATAATCACTCACACTATATTTAGCTTCTTCAAAGTTTTCATATCCAACTTTTGGCATCCACCCCGTTTTAAAGCTTCTAAAAAATCGTTCCATTGGCGCATTATCCCAACAATTTCCGCGCCGACTCATGCTTTGTGTGATTTTATAGCGCCATAAACGTTGGCGATACTTCAAGCTTGTATAGTGGCTTCCTTGGTCTGAGTGAAACATCAGTCCTGTCGGTTTTCCTCTGCTTTCATACGCGAGTTCAAGCGCTTTTAGCGTTAAGTTAGTATCTGGCGACAATGACATTGCCCAACCAACGACTTTGCGTGCAAATAAATCAACAACGACCGCTAAATAAGCCCAGCGATTACCTGTCCAAATATATGTCACATCACCGCACCACACCGTATCCGGCTCAACAACATCAAACTGCCTATCTAGAAAATTCGGGATTTCAAGGTGCTCATTACCACCGCGTTTATATTGATGTTGTGGTACTTGGCAGCTCTCTAGTTTTAGTTTAACCATCAGCTTAGCGGCGCGATAACGGCTTAATTCAAAACCGTTATTCGTTGCAATTGCTGCGATTGTCCGTGCCCCAGCCGAACCGCCACTCATTGCATGTATAACTTTAACTTCCGCTTCTAACCTTACTTGCTCTGGTGTCGATGTTGTATCCCGTATGGCCCAATATTTATAGCTGCTGCGATGCACATTGAATACGCTACACAACACGCTGATTGGGTAACGCTCTCGTTGATTTAATTTCTCAATTAACGAGAATTGCTCAGGGAGTCGGACATCAAGAGAGCGGTAGCCTTTTTTAATATATCCTTTTCTAATTCAATGCGTTGGATTTGCTTTTTAAGTTCGCGGATTTCAATTTGTTCAGGCGTCATTGGTGAAGCCAATGGGGACTGGCCATTCCGTTCTTGCTTTAATTGAGTTACCCACTTACTTACAGTTGATTTACCAACCCCCATAGCTTTAGCTGCATCTTCTTGCGTATAGCCTTGATCAACTACAAGCTGAGCTGTTTCTAATTTGATTGCAGTAGAATACGTGGCCCGTTTTAATTTCGTCATTTTTTCACCCAAATTTGTATGCTTATTAGCATAACATTTCTTTCTTAATGGGTGGCCAAATTAACTATGCCACTACACTGCGTAACTTCTACATAGGGCGAACTTTTCCAAGCTGCAAATAAATTAAATGAACATATTAATGCACCTAAAATAAAAACTTTTTTCAAAACTATACCTCTAGTTTAATACAAACAAATTTTCTTTTTTTAGCTCTCGTTGGAGTAATTTGGTAGCCATGATTTAGTAATTATCACTAGTAAGCAAAGTATCTAACATTTGCCTTCTTCCAACTACTCCAGCCGCTGCAGCTACTTGGTACATCAGAGCCATCAAACCAGACATTACCCATATCTGCTTGAGTAGACTTTGCATGCATTAACATTGAGATCATTACCTTACAAGTTTCAGCACTGGTTGTATAACTAGTACCAGGCACGGTCCATTTATACTCAGGGCTACATATAAATACAGGTTGATTCATTGAAGTAAGCTTTAGCATTAATTTATCGGGGGCATGTAAAGCAACTTTTTCGACTTTGCCTGCACAAGTTAACGTGCCGGCAACACTGATAGTTGATAGAAATAATAGAGGGAGCAATGCTGTGAGTAGTGAAACGTATTTCAATTCAATGTCCTTATAAAGTTTGTACCTAATTAATTTTTTAATTTTACAATAAAAAACCAGTTAATGAAATGTAAAAAATAGATTTGTATACTTTTAAGTAACTAATTGCATATAAGTTAATTATATTTTTAACACGATGCCTGAGAGAATAAATCATTAAGTAAGGTGTTTTTCTGATTTGAAGGCATGTACAGTTGTGATGTGGTCGTTCGTCTTGACACCACTCTACATATGCTATAATAGTTACACTAAAAAAAGTCACTTATGTGTCTAAAGGAACAGCTAGCCGATGTATACGCGGATTTAATTACACTATTGCAGTTGTTGCACTGTACAGCATAATTATTTAATGTAAGAGCTAAAGTCCCTCTTTTTTATGGCTCTTCTAATAAATTACCTTCCATAAATATAAATGCTGAGTCTCTTTATAATGCCACCTCCCCTAAAGCACTGGAGTCGACATATTCCCCTAAGGGTTAATCTTTTTACTACATACCAAATTGTGAGATCTTACGCCTAACAATGGTTTTATATTTACTAGATTCATAACGTTTTTAATTGCTAATAAAGGTGCGCTTATATTTATTCCATTACAATAAACAGCAGCTACAATAGCATTCAGAAAAATTATCAACCATGTACTCTCTATTTGGATTTAAGATAATAAATAACATGTTTTATTTTAATCCTTCCAATTAATCGATTATAAAACCCCAATTCCAACTCTCAACAACACCATATATATCACAGTTGTTTGTTCCATAAGCTTGTATTTTTTTGCCTGTTGTATATGCAGTAAGAACTATGCTGAAAATTGCTTTACCACCTTCAGTATTTGTATTGAATGCTAAATCGCTATTATGCGAAGACCCACAAGATGAAGGGGTACCTGCTAACGGTTGTAGAAATTTGACAATGCCTTTACCGTTTTTATCAACCCTTACATATTTAACTTTAAAATGATTAGCCTTGCCTTCAGCTAGTACGTTACAGCTTAATATTATTATCAAAAAATATAGTATTTTCACTTTTAAAACCTAAACTAAAGTTATATTTTGGAGTAAACATGATTAATTATTAGCTCCGCGTATAGCACCTTCTATCTTTATAAAACCTTTCAACACGGTACTTTTGCTGTAAAGGCTAAGCTCAATATCTTTGTCTCTTTTATAAATGCAAATTGCAGTAGAAACTAGAGAAAAATAGGGTCAGCCCTTTCTTTTTGACACTATTTTACTTACACGAGAATAGTGCAACTGAAAATAGTAACCAATCTCTTTCAAAGTATAGCCGCCTGTTGCATATGCAGTTCTTATTGCGTCATCGCGGTTATTACTCTGCTTCTCATATTCTTCTAAAGGTAAAGCTCGCGCCCTTCTTTGTTTTTTCGGAACCTCGGATAAGTCACCTTCCTGCAACTTCAATAACTCTAGGTGCTCTTTTACAAAATCATCACTCCCTAAAAACACCTGGTTTGATATATTCTTCCAAGGGTTAACTCCCTTTCCCTGCTCTACAAAATGCGCAAATTTACGTCTTGCAATGGCTCTATACTTACTAAATTGAAGCAACATTGTATCTATGGCTAACCAAGCTGGGGCTTCTGTTTCTCCCATTACAATGGGCCAACTACTCCATGGCCATTCCGATAAATTATCAACCATGTGTGCTCTAATTGGGTTTAATATAATATATCGGCTTAACTCTAATAGGTAGGCGTCTTTATCGACCAAAATCGCTTTATAGCGTCCTTGAAATAAGTGCCCCACACGTCTATGCTTTCTATTAAACCATTGCGTGTATACCCCATTTAATTGTCGCATTCCTTTACTTAAATTAGCATCTGGCGTTTCAACCAATAAGTGATAATGATTGGTCATTAAGCAATATGAATGAATTACCCAGTTATACCGTTCGCATACTTCACTTAATATTTGTAAAAAACCGTCAAAGTCTGCCTCATCTAAAAAAATAGACTTTCGTTCATTTCCTCGCGAGGTGACATGATACAAAGCACCAGCAAACTCCAACCTTAACGGCCTAGCCATTTTTAGCCCAGTCAAAAAATAATTGATGACTTAAAGCTTAGTCCTACTAAGTGAAAAGGCAAAAAGAAAGACCTAACCCGATTGTGGATTGTGTGGATTGTGAGCCCATTGTTTTATTTTTTTTAATAACTTCTAACCCATCCATGGCTCCATCGCTCTACAACACCATAACCCCTACAATTACCAGTTCCCCTAGCGATTACTTTTTTCCAGATGCTTGGGCCGCTAAAGCTAAACTCATAATACTCTTCCCAGCCTCGGTGTTAACATCAAAAGACAAATGATGTGTATGACCACCACTTATGCATGCAGCTGGAGACCCTGCAAGTGGTTTATCAAACCGAATAAATCCAAGGCCACTATCATCAACTCTAACATCAACAACATTAAAACCCTCAACGATTCCATTCGAATATCCATTAAAAGACGAAAATAAAAGAGTAGTAATCAAGATTGGCTTAAACATAGCCTTTGGTATAACTTTCATATCTAGTTTCCTTTCCATAATTCTAAATAAACTGAGGGCATTGACATAACCCCGAACTCAGTTAATTAACTTTCCACTCGCGTTTCAAACAAAGGGTTTGAACAAACCAATTCCTTACTTAAAGCTTAGTCCTACTAAGTAAAAAGGCATGACCCCGTTTTGTTATATGCATTGTTTTATTGTGACCCTGCAAATAATAAATTGATACCTCAACTTAATTCAACAAAGTAAGGCAAAAAGAAAGACCTGACCCCATTAATTCTAATTCTAATTCCGAAAATAATTGATGACTTAAAGCTTAGTCCTACTAAGTAAAAAAGCAAAAAGAAAGACCTGACCCCGTTTTGTTCTGGTGACCCCTTAGTTCTCTTTTTGTTCTGGTCAAAAAATAATTGATGACTTAAAGCTTAGTCCTACTAAGTAAAAAGGCAAAAAGAAAGACCTGACCCCCTTTAATTTAGACCCCCTTTAATTTCATAATTTCATGGGATTAATCTTTTCCCACGTTGGCCTAGCCAAATTCCAGCATAAAAAAACAATCCCCAAAATAGGCTTTGCCATAAGCTACTTGCAAGAAAAGCTGTTACCAAAACAGTTATTGTAACTATTAGAGTACTCCCTATCATTAAGAGAGTTTTACTTAAGAAAAAACTAAGTAAAAACAAAATAATCATTCCAAAAAGCAATGTTCCGTAAAATTTATTTTGTCGTTCCGCTCTAGCCTTTGAATCATTAATATAGGCTTGTTCAAGTCCTTTCAATTCTCCAACTTCTTTTTCTGTCAAATACCCTTTTTCGAATTTGGATTCATAGACTTGTTTATACTCGCTATTCGAGTTCATATATTCCAACGTAACGAAGTTAACTCCCTTAACGAAGACGAAAGTTGTTAGAGCCAAAAGCAATAGTAAAATTGATTGACTCCTAATTTTCATATTATCCACCATTTCCGAATACTCCTGCTCCATATCCTTCACATGAGAATATACACCCTCTTATGTCAATAGGTGAAAAGCCTGTTGATTGTCCTGTAAACATCCAGCTCGTTTCTCCTGTTGGTATTTCTGGGCCAATATGCAGTATTTCACTACTGTAGTCATATGTACCATCACGCGAAACCTTATAGGTGTATTCGACTTCAAATACTTCTACTAATTCATACATACCATATTCTTGCTCTAAAATCTCTAAATTCACGGCAAGTGTTAAATAGTTTGGCAATTTAGCTAGTTTATCAACTAAAGGACCAACAGCCTGAATCCCAACCCATTTAGGTTTGCCTAACTCTCGTTCTGACGTAACCCCTTTACCATCCCTAAATGCTCGTCTGGTAATTCTCTCTTTTGTCTTTCCAAATGTACTTTTAGCAGCTTGGTTAAACAAATACTGCATCGCTGCTGTATTAGCACCATTTGCAAACTTACCACCAGAGATGACTGACGCAGTTCCACCAATAACAGCAGAAACAACAGTTCCGTATGCAACTTCACTCGCACTCAAATCCGAACCTCCCGGTAGGTACGCACCACCTAGCCCTTTTGTTATACCCGCACTAAAGAAACCATGTCCAAATTTACCACCATTTAGCTCAGCAGAAATACCACCGACCAGAGCATGGGCTGCTATTTGCTGAGCAACTTGGCTCCCTGTCAACATATTACCACCAAAACTAATGTTGGCTCCCGGACCTCCGCTCACACTCTTGAAATGCCCCCCTATTTGTTGAAAAGCATAAACTGTCGCAGCAGCAGTAAATGCTCCTCTCAATGCACCACTAGATGAAACGCCCATTGCTCTGCTAAATTCATAATTCCATGCCCCAGCACACGCTGGTGCATAAGGGCCGCAAAATAATGATGCTATATTTCCTACTATACCAACAACCTTTGCACCAAATATTTTGGCGGCTCCTCGAATAATATTTCTTCCAATTTTTTTGAGAGGATTCAAAAAATAACCACTCGGATCGGTATAACTTAACGGATTATTCAACACATAACTATAACGATTATAACTTTGACTATTAGTAGGCGCTTGAATAAAAGGATCAGCCTGCAAAAACCTGCCCAATGTAGCATCATAAATACGGCCACCCATATGAATAATACCTAAATCACTCAGCTCTTTATGCCCAGTATACCCTTTACTTTCAGCAGGGCTTTGTTGCGATAGTAGCGTTTGTAAACTGCTTGAAGTGCTAAAACGGTTTTGTTTGCCCCATGCATCGTAATTTATATGCTGCACTACCGCGCCACTGGCATTGGTAATTGACGTGGTTGAACCTAAATGGTCTTTATGTAAGTAAAAAGTATCGTTATTACCGTTAGAGCGGTCTGTTACAACAACATTACCAACGTAATATTTATGCTCAGTTATACCATTACTGCCTTTAATACGTTCGTATAGCCCTTTTACATAAAGTGTATGAGTTGTACCATTGCTGCGTTTATCTGTGCGGCTGTATAAATTACGATTATGGTCGTATGCCATGTCGGTATAAATACCGCCTTTAGTAATACGCGTTGGTTTATCGTACGCGCTATAGGTAAAGGTACGCGAGCCATCTGAAAGTACATTGCCTCGGTTATCGTAGCTGTTGGAATTGCTAAAGTCGTATATCACTGTTCCTGTGCCATTAGCGCCGCTTGTTACTTTTAATACACGGTTTTTAATGCTGCTGTGATATGTGTAATGCCCTGCACCTTGTTTATATTCAAAATTACCCAATGCATCGTAATCATAATTTTTATATATACCGCCACTACTTTCGTTACACGTAGTGGTACTTGCTTGGGTACGACTCCAATCAAGTCTATTTAAGCTATCGTATCCGAAGCTTTCGCAGTAATCATGCGCTGAGCCACCTAAAGCGAAGTTATGTTTACGCTCTGTTAGGTTACCAACTTCATCAAACTTAAAACTTTGGTTGTGTAGCATGCTACTGCCTTTGGTAAGCGACATGCTATCAATATAACCACTGGTTGCTTTATAGCCTTTAGTTTGCTTTACACCATTGGCATAACGCACGTCAGTTATATTACCGCGTGCATCCATTGCTTTTACTTCTTGGTATACTTTTCCAAAATCGCGATGGTTGGGGGTTACATTAGTCAGCTTTGTTGCCATGCCATAGTCGTTATAACCATGTTCAACAGTAAAGCCATTTGCTGGGTATTGCGTGTATTTAACGCGATTATATTCGTCGTACATTAATTGGCTGTAAAAAATTTCACCGTCAATAAGGGTTTCTGTTTCAGCTAATTTATTATTATCACCGTAGGTGTATGTTTCTTGGTAATTAGGTTGCGTTGGCCAATTACTGCTACACATGTTGGTGTTTTGATTCGCACCTTTTTTATAGGCAACGCGACTTAATGCGCCTTTTAATTGCGAGTCATATTCCCAACAGGTTAAACCGTCTACGTCAAGTCTCGCAATTTTTCGGCCTAATTCATCATAGCGCATAGCAAGCGTTTGGTTACTGCTGTTAGTTTGCGTAATTAGCTCGCCAAAGCCGTTATATGTATAGCGCCATGTACCTTTATCAAGGTCGGTCATACTTGTTTTGCGACCATATTTATCTACTACTAGCGTTACTTGTGTATGGCTAAACGTATTACCTTTGTATACTTTAGTTGTAAGTAAATCGTTGTTAGCACTATAGGTATAGGCTAATTTAGTGAGCGTTTCGCCCTCTGCGCTTAAGCTTTGCACTAATACTTTTTGGCCTACAAAGTTAGTTGTTACTTTTTGTTTGTTGCCTTTTTCGTCGGTAGTTGTGGTTGTTAGTCCATCGTATTCACGGGTAACGGTGTCACCCGTTGGCTTTAACTCGTTATCAACTCGGCCTAGTTTATCGTAGCTAAACGTCGTTTTATAAGTTGATGCACTGCCGCTACCAGGCTCCGAGACCCATTTAGCTCGGCCTTGTTCATCGTAATCTTTTTCTACAACCTGCCAATTGCCGCTCAGTAAACGTTTTTTAGTTACAAGCTCACGCCCCCATGCATCAAGGTATGTGTGCGTTTCTGGCATGCCAGATGCCGCACTAATTATTCGTTGAAATGCCCCTGCAACACCACAAGAGACATTACTACACAAACGTGTGTATGTTGCCGACTGCAATGTAGGTGATTGACTACCCGTACTTGATAGTGTTTTAGTTGGCGTACCAAAGTAATTATACTCTTTTGTAACTTTACCGCCGTTCTCGCCCTCAACCTGAGTGGCTAATATTATACCTTTAGGTAATTGGGTGAAACTTGTGCCTGAAGTAGTCGTTTTATATCTACTTGTTGTTGTAAACCCTTTTGAATTAGTCGAGCTAACCACAAAACGGCCTCGACTATCGTATTGCATTGATGTTGAGCGAGAACTAGACACATTCCCTGTTGAATTATTTGTAACAAACGTACTACTGTTTTTATTACCCCATTCATCGTAGCCATGCGTTGTTGTTCCAAAGGCCGTAGTTTCTGTTTTTAATAGTTTATCGCTATTATAGGTAAAACTCGCATTGTTAACTATGCTTCCAGCAGTACCGTTAACCGGAGCCGTGACCCCACCTATTTTCAGTATTTTACTTACTCGAGAGGTTGCCAATCGGCCCATTTTTTTATCAACACTCGAACTGCCGTATGTGTTTTCTGTAATAACAGACAATACATTTGATGTTGATACTGCGCCAGACGCTTTGTTATCTGTTGTGTTTGTAATTGTTTCTACGTTACCGTAAAAATCATATTCGTTTTCGGTAATACTTCTTGTGGCTACGCTACTGGCAGTTAGCTCTTTGTTTAGTGCATAGCTAACTTCAGTCGATTTTTCAATGTAAGCTTGGATACCGCCATTTACTGTTGCTTTATTACCTACACTATTAATTGCTTCACTTACTATTACTGCGTCAGAGCCAACCCCAAATGTTTGAACAGTTGACTTAGGAATACCTGTATAAGGCGCAAGTTGGTTATACACCGTTGTTGTAGCCATACAGGTATCATAATTTGTATAGGAATAGGGACGTTTACCCCAAAACGGTGTACCGTCATCATCGTAACCTATTACTTCATTTTTATATGCAGTTTCGGTTGTACACGTTTGCAAATCTAAAGTACGGAGCAATTCAAACCCAAGGTTTCCATAGCCTTTTTTGTGCATTAATAGACCACCGTATTGGTATATTACCGATTGAGTAGTACCATAGTTACTTAAAGAGTCAACTCGCGACACCATAAACATGCCTGTTTTAGGTGATATATAATCAGGGTCTAACGACCCATCTTCTGTTAGCCCATTTGAGGAATGATTTTGTATATAGGTCGCAGTATTGTGCTCAGCAAAGTTATTAAAGGTATTAGTAATACTTGAATAAGTAATATTGTTTGTAATACCGTGGCCATTATCGACATTTGATATTACATTCATTAATTTCCCAGCATCTTTATTAAGGTATACTTTCCACTCAGAATTAGTTCCTTGCAGCCAGTCTAACTTACCGTCACCGTCTATATCGGCAAACTGGGTCATTTTGTTTTCGTCGAATGTCCAACTACCCCGTTGCTGAAAATATATTTTATCTGGGTGACCCTTAACTGGCATTGAAAAGTATGTACTACGCCCTGTTTTTGCGGTGTTAGAAATAAGAAGGTCGGTTCTACCATCACCAGAAACGTCCATGAAGTAGCTTAAATCTTCCTGTTCTTTAGTAACTTGTAAGATTCGGCTTCCTGTAGTTGTAGCAACTTTAACAGTGTCAGTATCAAGTAACTTAGTCCCATCACTTAGGCGATACCTTAATTCTTCGCTTGTTCTCCATAATATGTCAGTTAAACCATCTCCATTAAGATCGACTGCTTTCGGCGATGAAAATCCATTGCCGCTAGTAAATATTTGAGCTGGTTTGGTCCAATCACTGCCTGAATATAAATACCAAACGGTTGTAAGGTATTGATTACAAATATATTCTCTATCCTCTTGCTCGCACTCTGTTTCATAGGTGTATCTGCCAAGTAAAATATCTGTTATGCCATCGCCATCAAAATCTAAAATTGTTGCATTTTTTCTACCGGCTGTTTTTGAATATATACTATTACCAAATACAATAGAGTTAGTAACACTATTACCTGGTGTATTAGCTTGACCTGCAGGCACAGTTAATAAGGGTTTAGCTGAAGAAAATAAACCTAAGCCCTGATTATGGTAATACTTTAAGTTCAGGCCATCAGAAATGACTATATCCTGAAGACTGTCTCCATCAACATCTACAATTTGAGTTAATGTTTTAAGGCCTGATGCTAGTATACCTGTATCTCTTACATTCAAATTTCTGTTTACTTTATAGCAATTGCCTCCCGCATATCTGGCACATTGTGTTGTGGTTACAACAGTCTGTTTATTAGAAATTACCTTCCAATTAGAAGTATTGTTTTGAGCAACTATAAAATCTAGAACGCCGTCACCATCAAAATCAATAATGCGAGCTCGTTCTGCATTCGATGTAAGGCTGTCAGTCCCTACTAAAGTCGTGGCTGATGATAAACTTGGTCCATATTTAACTTTCCAAGCACCATCGGGATAGATGATATCTGAGTAGCCGTCACCGTTAAAATCGAATATCAATGCTTTATTATTGTTTTTTGTTGTTACAGTTTTAGATGACGATGACGAAAACGGTTTGAATGAATCAGATACAGGTACCTGCCTGCAGATACGTGATAAGGGCGTTGTATCTTCTGTGTGGCACTCCTCTCGTGTTTGTGTAGTAATTGGTGCCGGTTTTTGCCAATTGAAGATCATTGTTTCATTACATACACTATTCCCTGCACATTCTTTTAATGATTCTAAATAGTTTTTTTCATCTTGAAAGTCTGATTCATAGTACGAGAGTGTATAAGACCTAAATAGTTTTTTATCTATTTGTACTTGAACGCTTTCTAATAGTTGACTTTGGTAAATTGGTGAACCCGCAGAGTAACCTGATTTCTGTTTTTTACTTTCTTTATAAGTAAAAATAATTGAAGCGTATGGCACTTTATTTAAAACTGCATTACCAGAGTAATCAATACTCTTTAAATAGCTTTCACCATGATGGGTAGAATACTTACCGTAAAAATCATTATAGTTATATACAAAGTAATTACTTTTAACATCTTGCACAGCCTTAACGAGCCACATTCTTGCTAAATCAGTGTTATTTTCACTGTGAATATAGGCATCATTTTTGCCCTGAGTTTCTGAGCCACCAACCGTTTTAAATGTTCTTGTTAAGCTTTTACCTAATAATGATTTTTTATTTGAATCTATTGCGCTCACATCACCAAAATAGTGAATTTCACCTGCTTTATTCTCTACTGTAAATGCTCTTAATGTGCCTGCAACATAATGAGGCTTAATAATGTTAAAGCTATCTACCGCTGTATGGTAAACGCTCGATTCGCTCCAATAAGATGTGTCTGTAATCCCAATATCAGAGGTGTGCTTTGTATTTGCAGTTCTATTTTTTAGTAATCGTTGACCGTTAAAACAAAGTCTGTCACTTTTTGTTAAACTAACTCCCCCTTGTTTACCGTCGTAAACAGGGGTTTTACCACAACGAGTCACTGCAGAAGAAGCGCTTAAAGACCAACCTTGCCCAACTATTCCATCGCCAGCTTGAGAGCTATAATTAAGCGAAACCTGCGGTGCAACACCAGCAGTTCCCTTCGGGATTGAAATTGGAACGTTATAAGTTGCGGCCCCACTTTCAGATACCCTAAACTGCGCGGCTATGGTACCAACATGTTCTGTTGCACTATCAGATACACTGATTGCTCTTGTTCCTGCTACGCTTTTATATTCAAACTGATTTGTAGCGCCAGGTATTGAACAAGCTAGACTTCCTGATTCAAACGCATTTATGTCGCAGCCACTACCGGTCATACAGGCTGAAACTTGATACGTATATTTGCCTGTGTTTATGCCTGGATCGGCTAATATGCTATTTCCATCATTTTTGACTTGCTCGGCAGTTTTACATTGCAGTGGCCCTAAAGCACCGCTGTTGACATCTTTAGTACGGAAGTAATAAGCTGTTGATGCGCCTATATCGCCTATGGATATACGAGTACTGTCACCAGTGGTGTAAACACCAACTCCATTGACTGTAACTTGCGGAACAGGAATAAAAGTGGTGATCCCATCATTAGCAATTGGCACCCAACTGGATGAGGCATTTGATTCAAATGATAAAATAGTTAGAAAAGACAAACCTATTAGTTTTGAGCAAGATGCGAACACTATTTAATATCCCTATTCTTTATTGATTTAATTATTATATTTTTATCAGATCAATAATAATAAACAAAACGTAAAAAATAAACATTTTTTTTACATCTTTGCCTTTTTTGGGTTCAAAAAGTATTCTTAAGAGGATGTTCGCTGCAGAGACAAGCTTTCAATAACATTATGCATACATTTGTTAATTGGATTAATTTAGAAATATCAACAGAATCAAAATTAGAGTGTATACAGAAATAAAAGACTGCATTGTGCAGCCTTTTGCGTAATTGTTAACGGATCTATTAAGTACGATAAAGTACTTTAATCACATGCCAGCCGAATTTTGTTTTAACTAGGTGTGGCTCTAAAATTGCGCCTTTAAATGCAATTTTGTCAAACTGTGGAACCATTTGTCCGCGTCTAAATTCACCTAAGTCACCGCCTTTTTTACCCGATGGGCATGACGAATACTTTTTAGCTAAGGTCTGAAACTTTGCACCTTTACCTAATTGCTTAATAATATCTTCTGCAATTTCTTTGTGCTTAACCAAAATGTGAAGTGCATGTGCTGTGTTTGCCATGAAAAAAGCCTTTTATACCGTTAGCTAAAATTAAACGCGGCGATTTTAGCACAACCTCATAAACCTATCATCTACTTATACTGCAGTGTATTAACGCCTAATTTATAAATAATGTTTAGCATCCTCTGGGTTGGGTACTCTGCAATACTGATATTTTCCAAATAACGAATACCTATTTAAAGCAACCCTATCGTATAACCAATTATTAAACCTATTTGGCAAAATACTAAATACGTTTGCTAGTTTGTATGGGTAACCTAGCTGCTTAACAACATTAAAAAAAGCATGGCTTTGTGTAAATGCTTTACCATTTTCAACAAGCACCATTGAAGCGTATTCACTGGTTGAAAAACCAAAGTGTGTTAACAACAGTTCTCCTTTTGGAGATTGCACGCTGCATAATTTAAAAATAGTAGTTTTATCGTGAGCAATAATAAAGTTACACCACGCGCTGCAAAGCTTACATTGCGCATCAAATAAAATAATTTTTTGGTTTTGCATTAATATAGCTGCATCATCGCTCATAACACTTTCCTTAAATTAAGTAATAAATTACTGCTGCACCGGCTTTTTTTGTAACTTGCGCTGCAAAGTACGTCTATGCATATTAAGTTGCCGCGCGGTAACCGACACATTGCCATTATTACTGTGTAATACTTGTTGAATATGCTCCCACTCTAAGCGCTCCGGCGACATAACCGCATCATCAATAACATTCGATGCCGATGACACAGGCTCGGTGTTAAGCGCTTTTAATAATGTTGCCATATCAACCGGCTTAGTAAGGTAATCGTTTGCGCCTAAACGCATTGCCTCTACTGCGGTTGCTATACTTGCAAAACCGGTTAGTAAAACAATATGAGCTTGGGGGAGCAAACTACGCAGCGGCTTTATGAGTGTAAGTCCGTTATCGTCGCCTAGTTTCATGTCTAATAAAACAAAGTCGGGCAATAATTTACGCGCAGCAAGTAACGCATCACTTTGGTTATGCGCCACCTCGCAGGCAAAGCTTTGTTTAGTTAAGCGCCTTGCCAGTGTGCTGGCTAAATTAATGTCGTCTTCAATTATAAGTAACTTCATGAGGCTGTTTTCTCAATGTTTACAATAGCGAGTTTAACTTTGGCGACAGCGCCGCCATCTGCATGGTTAAACAAGGTAAGTGAGCCATTTAAACGCTCAAAAGTAACATTTGATAAAAGCACAGCAAGCCCCATTCCCTGATCGCTTGGCATAAGTTGCCCGCCAAGCTCTACTAATTGCGATGATGAAAAGCCACGGCCAAAATCACGAATTAACAAGTAAACGCATTCGCTATGTAAGTTATCTTGCTGCCAACTCAGCTCTAATTGAGTTTTACCTTGTTTTTGATTAGCGAGCGCGGCGTTTTGCAATAAATTTAAAATAGCAGGCAATAACATCGCATCACTCAATAGCGTTGCCGCAATAGGTGGCGTAATCCATTTAATGTACTGATCAGGGTATTGCAGTAAAAGCGTATCTGTAATTTGCGTTTGCAGTTGCTTTACGGTGGTATGCTCTTGTGAATTTTTAAGGCGTAACTGCTCTGAGAGTTTTCTAAAGTCGTTAAGCTGCGTACTACACTGAGTAAGCGGCGCTTGCATGTGCTTAACAATTGGGTTGTTTGGTTGCTCTTCTAATAACTCTTCAAACAGTAACTGTAAGTTTGCAATTGGGGTCGCTAGTTGATGGGTGATTTGTGCAGCAGCCCCATCAAGGGTAACAAGCTGTTCATTACGCAATTGTTTTTCACGCACGTTTGCAATAATTCGCTCTCGCTCTTTAAGTGCCCTGCTCATTGCGCCAATAACAAGTGCAATTACGCTGGCACTTAAAACAAAATTAACCCACATGCCAATAAAATGACCACTCATATTCATTTGATGCATACTGTGATCGGGCATCTTTATAAGTAGCAAACTGTATGCGGCAATGGCTAATACCGCAATATAAGCTAATCCTTTTTCTCGCAGCGTAACAGCAGCTATCATTATCGGGAGCAATAACAGCGAAACAAATGCATTAGTTGCACCGCCGCTTAGCGATAGTAAAACCGTTAAAAATAATACGTCTGCAGTTAACTGCATCAACATACCCAAAGGTTTAGCACGGCTTACATTTCGATAAGCAAATAGGCTAATAAGCTGAAACACAGCCTCAACGGCAATAACAATAAGTAAAGGCAGTAATGCAATTTGATGTTCTAGTAAAAAATAAACGCTAAGTACCGCAATTAATTGCACGGCAATAGCGCCGCTTCGCAGCATTAATAATCGACTAATGGTGGGGTCGGTACGCATTAACAACAGGTTATTGCCCAATCAAATGTTTAATAAGGTTATTTTAACGGTTATATGATTTTTAATCATCATCCATCGAAATTGAAAACGGCGCACAAGGCGTTCCTTGGTGAAACACCATTTTCCATTGTTCATTACTTTTACGCCAAAGCGACATACGCAATGAATAATTAAACTCAGCGCGAGCAGAGCGCCTAAAAGCAGCTTGGTAACTAAGTTGCACTACATCATCGCTCAGCATTCGGCCCTTAAAATGCTGATTATAAAACTGTGGCACAACCTCGGTAGGTAAGCGGGTAAGTACTTGGTATTTATTAAATGTAGTGCCATTGGCAGCAATTTCGATAAATTCATCATCGAGTAAAGCATCTAATGCGCGCTCAGATTGGCGAACTTCTGGGTCTAGTAACTGGCGCTCAGCGTCAATCAAATGATTAAACAACGACACTTTTATTTTGCTGCTCATAACCTTCCCTATTGTTTATAAACTTGCCCAGCTTTCATAACAAATTGCACGTTTTTAAGTACGTCAATATTTTTAAGCGGTGAGCCATTCACACTGATAATATCTGCTTGTTTACCAACACTCAAGTCGCCAATGAGTGCGCTTTGCCCCAGCAGTTTAGCTGCATGTATGGTTGCTGATTTAATAGCTTGGGCTTCGCTCATTCCATTGTTTACCATTAAACTAAATTCGTTAGCATTAAGCCCATGACGCGATACCCCAGAGTCTGTTCCAAAGGCTATATTAACCTTATTTTTCAGTGCAAGTTTAAACGAAGCCTGCATTTTTGGAGTTACTTCACGCACTTTGTCGGCTATTGCCGGTGGCATATTTGGATTTGTAAGCACCTCTTCACTTACCGTTGCCCCCGCTAAAAGCGTCGGTACTAAATAAGCTCCCGTTTTTTTAAATAACTTTATTGCCTCTTTATCTAAATAAGAGCCATGCTCAATAGAATCTACACCGGCTTTTAAGGCCGCTTTTATACCTTGTGTACCGTGTGCATGCGCTGTAACTTTACGCCCTAAGTGGTGAGCCGTATCAACAATTGCAATCAGCTCTGCATCTGTAAGTTGTTGGTTAACCCCAGCAGCGGTATTACTTAGTACTCCACCCGTGGCAGTAATTTTAATTACATCAGCACCACTTTTAATTACCTCGCGTACCGCACGGCTACAATCATCCGCGCCATTACATATACCAATCCCGCCTGTAACCGCATCTGTAATATCTTTTCGATAACCGTGCATATCTGCGTGTCCACCGGTAGGCGATATCGTATTGCCCGCTGCAAAAATGCGAGGGCCGTTAATATCATTTCGCTCAATAGCGCGTTTTAGCGGAAATATTACTTTGTGATCGCTACCTAAATCTCGCACTGATGTAAAACCCGCATCGAGCGTACGTTGTAAATATTTAATTGAACGCAAAGCATAATCGGCATCATATTCTGTAGCCCAGCGATGAGGGTTTGCTTTAGCATCTCGTTCAAACGTAACGTGAACATGCATATCGATAAGACCTGGCATTACAAATTGATTTTTAAGATTGATAATATCGGCATCAGGTAGGTTGAGTTCTGCTTTTGTGAGGTAGCCGTTTTTAATGGCTGTTATTGTATTATCTGTGATGACTAACGTTTGCTCTGTTTTTACTTTTTGATCTTCGGATGCAAGTAAACTGCCCGCATAAATAATTTTATGCTGCTGAGCAAAAGCCCCATTTGTTATTAATGCCAGCGTTATTGAAGTGAATGTTGTTATTAGTGTTGTTTTCATACTTGCTCCTTTTTTATACTAGCATTACCTTAAATAATCTGTAATTGCGAATATTTACGATACAAAGCATGCTATAAACTAGTCTTGAAAGCCGTTTTTTGGTATAACTCCCCCATTAGTAACACATGTCAGACCACCTTAAGAGAACATACTATGCCTTACGCACATATCACTGGTTGGGGTAAATGCATTCCACCAGCAAGCATTAGCAACGATGAAATTAGTGAAATAGTTGATACCACCGACGAGTGGATAACCACGCGTACTGGCATTAAATCTCGCCGAGTGAGTCATGTAAGTACCGCTGAGCTGGCAACCGTTGCAGCTAAGCATGCTATTGCGTGCGCAGGCATTGATCCTAAAGATATTGATTTAGTGATATTAGCAACCTGTACACCTTCTACTGTTGTGGCAAATACCGCCTCACAAGTGCAAAAAAATATTGGTGCAACAGGCGCTGCCGCAATGGATACAAACGCGGCATGTTCGGGCTTTTTATATGCGTTGCAAGCTGCTACAGCACAAATTCAAGCGGGTATGATTAAAAAAGCAGTCGTTATTGCCGCTGAACGTATGACCTGGTATGTAAACTGGGCACGTCGCGACAGCGCTGTTTTATTTGGTGATGGTGCAGGTGCAGTAATACTTGAAGCTGCCGATACCCCAGCGGGTTTACTTGGTACCAAAACCGGTTGTGACAGCGAAGACCGCGATATTTTACACATCACCAACTTTGGTAGCGATTTAAATAAGTATGAGCCAATTGGTCCTTCTGATTTATTATTTGAAGGCCGTGAAATTTTTAAACGTGCTGTAAAAGGTATGAGTGAAGCCTGCGACGACGTACTACAACAGGCCAACTTAAGCCTTGACGACATTAATGTACTCGTTCCACACCAAGCTAACTTACGTATTATTCAGGCTATTCAGCATCGCTTAAAAGTACCTGACGAAAAAGTAATGGTTAACATTGGTGACTATGGTAATACCTCTGCTGCGACTATTGCTATTGCGTTATGTGAAGCGGTTGAGCAAGGGTTAATTAAACCGCATTCAAACATTATGTCTGCAGCATTTGGTGCAGGCCTTACGTGGGCTGCAAGTTACATAAAATGGGGCGAACGTGTAACGCCTATTAGTGTAAGCGATGCTGCTTTACCACCATGTGATAAAACTGGTTTAGAGCTTGTAGCACCGGCCGTTAAAGCATGTAAAGAAGCCGAGCAAAGCTAGCACAACATGTAATAAGCCACATTTAAAACGCACTTATTTAAGTGCGTTTTTGCTTTTTAAGGAATTAAATTTGAAACTTTTAGGTATTCATCACGCTGCGATTATTTGTAGTGACTATGCACGTTCTAAACACTTTTATAGCAATGTACTTAAACTTAACGTTATTAATGAGCACTTTAGAGCTGATCGTAATTCATATAAATTAGATTTAGCCATGCCCGATGGTAGCCAAATAGAGCTATTTTCGTTTGATGGTTCGCCCGAAAGACCCAGCTATCCCGAAGCACAAGGCTTAAGACATTTAGCTTTTAAGGTAGCGGATGTACAGATTGCAAAAACGTATTTAGAGTCGTGCGATGTAAACGTTGAGGATATTAGAGTGGATGAAATAACCGGCAAAAAGTTTACCTTTTTTGCCGATCCAGATAACTTGCCACTTGAGCTTTATGAGGTTTAAAGCTCATAAAGCTCAAGTTCTTACTATTGAATCAAAAACTTACTTATTAAAACGATTTTGTAAGTAGTTAAATACAGCACGAATACCTAATGCTTCACCACCCGTTGGACGACCTGGTAATGCACGTAAGTTCCATGCCATTACATCAAAGTGTACCCACGGTGTTGTTGGTTCAACAAATTCTTTTAAGTAAAGCGCTGCAGTAATAGCACCACCAAACGGTGTACTTGCGCAGTTTGCCATATCGGCTACATCACTTTTTAGTAAGCTTTTATATTGCTCAAACAACGGAAGTTGCCAAACAGGGTCATGTACACTTAAACCGGCATCAATAATCCCATTTGCTACATCGCGCTCTGTTGAGAAAAAGCCCGGAAGCTCCGTGCCCAGTGCAACACGGCATGCACCCGTGAGAGTAGCAAAATCAATAATTAGCTCAGGATTATCGTTTTGCGCTTCGCTTAATGCATCACATAATACTAAGCGACCTTCAGCGTCGGTATTATCAATTTCGACCATAATACCTTTGCGCGTTTTAATAACATCGCCTGGGCGAAATGCATTGCGCGATACTGCATTTTCAACCGCTGGTACAAGTACACGTAATCTAATTGGTAAGTTAGCTGCCATAATAAGCTGCGCTAGTGCAATTACGTGCGCCGCGCCGCCCATGTCTTTTTTCATGTTACGCATGCCAGAGCTTGGTTTTAAATCAAGTCCGCCTGAGTCAAAACATACGCCCTTACCGACTAGTGTAATTAATGGAGCATCTGTCGCGCCCCATTTTAAATCAAGTAAACGCGGTTTATTTTCGCTTGCACGACCCACCATATGAATAGTCGGGTAGTTTTGCTCTAGTAACTCATCGCCAACCCACTGTGAAAATTCGCCATTGTAAGTTGCAGCTAAATCTTCCATAACTTGCGATAAATGTTGCGGCATCATATCTACCGCTGGAGTATTAACTAAATCACGTGCAAGTGTAATGGCATCAGCTTGTTGGCTAATGCGTTCATATAACGCTTTATCGCTAATGGCTAATTGCGCCTTTGCTGTTGGTTTTTCTTTGTATTCACTAAATTCGTAACCACCAAGTACAAACCCTAAAGCAACCTGCTCTACAAAAGCGCTGTCGCCTTGAATTTGATAAGTACCTGTAGGAAGTGTATTTGCTAAATTACCCGCAGCCCAAAAATCATCGCTGCTTTGCATTAAACAAAATACCTGGCTTAACTCGCCCGTTTTAGCATCAGGAATTAAAGCAACACCTTGCTTTTCAAAACCTGTATTAGTTAACCAATTTTGTATAAATGCAGGCTGCTGTGCTTGCCAGTCAGATAATTCGTTTTTAAGAATAAAAGATAAAGGAATACCAGAAGATGTATGACGTAGTAATGCACTCATTAAAAAGCTCATATAATATAAAAATGGTACTTAAGAGCATATCAATAAGCGCACCTAAAAGGTATCGCTAATTTGAAGGGATTTTAGCTACTTTTTTAAGCTATTTTTAGATTCTTGCTTTTGATTTTCTTGATCTATTTTAGCATCTAGTTCTTTAATAGATTTGTTCATATTAAACGAACTTGGCAGTACATCAACTCCCACCAAACTCCCTAATTTAACAACTAAAGGAATTGTAAGCGGAGCAAAAGGTAATACAGCAAATACACCGAGCCCTAACCCTTTTAAAATATCAACAAATTGCTCATTTGCGCGTTTTAACTCTTCTTTACTTGTGTGGCCTTGAGTGTAACGCCTATAAATAGAGAGCATTTCTTTAGTTTCTTGTTTTTCTTGGGCGAGTGCGATTTTAAGCGCCACCATAGCACGGCGAAAACGCAGCTGTTGGCGTTTTTTACTAATTTTAACTACCCGCCAAGGTGCACGGTGAATAACTTTATATAATCGCATAACTTTTATTTTCACACAGCAGCACAGGTTCACAAAGAATAATTTACTTTCAACACCCTTTAACTTACCCTTTGCACCAAATTAGTATTAAATACATACAACAATGCAGAATATAACAAATCAATTACCGCAAAAACCTGAAAAACCAAAATCGGATGAATGTTGCGGTGGTGGCAGTTGCTGTCCCTGCGTATGGGATGAATACAAAGAAAAATTAGCAGCTTGGCGGTACGCACAAAACATTGAAAACCCCACAAAAAAAGATACAAATAAATAACATTTAAATGCAGTTAGCGCATTAATATTCCCCTCAACAGCCTTATTTGCACTTATTTAGTTCATTTTAGTTTTACTTTGCACCACTGTTGCATTTTTTCTTAAATTGAATCTTTTTGTTATCAAACGGTTAATTAGTAATTGCCCTTCCTGTTTTTTATCTATAGTCTGTAGATAGGACTTCACAAAAAGTAAGCTTAATTGATTAGGCTTTTGAGCTAAAACCTCAAACTTATGTGAAACAAAAAATTAAGTTAAAAACAAATGATGTGAAATTCACATCAAAAATAAGAATTATTCTAACTGGGGAAAATTAGAATGAAATTAAAAAGTAATGCGCTAAACCAAGCAATCAAATTTGCTTTAGCTACAACCACTGCAGGGTTATTTATTTCTGGATCTGCTATTGCGGCAGACGAGCAGGAACAAACTAAAGTAAATAAAAACGTTGAGAAAATTGCCGTAGTAGGTACGCGTTCAGCTCCTCGTTCAATAGGTGACTCACCGGTTCCAATCGACATTATTGGCGGCGAAGAGCTTGAAAAGTCAGGTAACACTGACATGCTTGAACTTTTAAAAGGTGCAGTACCATCGTTTAACGTACACCAAAACCCTATCAGTGATGCGGCTTCTCTTGTTCGTCCAGCTAACTTACGTGGTTTACCGTCAGACAGCACATTGGTTCTTTTAAACGGCAAACGTCGTCACCGTGCTTCTGTAATCGCATTTTTAGGCGGTGGTATTAACGATGGCGCGCAAGGCGCAGATATTTCAGTTATTCCAAGCATTGCGATTAAACAAGTAGAAGTACTTCGCGATGGCGCGGCTGCGCAGTATGGTTCTGATGCAATCGCCGGTGTAATGAATTTCCAACTAAAAGACGCTTCAGAAGGTGGTAAATTAGAAATCCGCCATGGTCAATTTTATGAAGGTGATGGCGATACAACACAAGTGTCGGGTAACGTAGGTTTACCGTTTACCGACAATGGTTTTGCTAATTTAAGCTTTCAATATAAAACAGCTGATGCAACAAGCCGTTCAGTTCAACGTGCCGATGCTGCAGCACTTTCAGCTGCCGGTGTGCCTGATGTATCCTCTCTTGCACAAGTATGGGGTGCACCAGAAGTAGATGACGATATTACTATTTTTGGTAATGTGGGTTTAGAGCTAACAAACGACTCTGAATTTTACATGTTTGGTAACTACTCTGAACGTGATGTACGTGGCGGTTTTTATTACCGTAATCCGCAAACTCGTTCTGGTGTTTACTCAAATGATGGTGGCGAAACATTACTTGTTGCCGACACAACACCTGATATGAGTGCTAACTGTCCAACTATCACAATAACAGACGGCAATGTACTAGATGATCCTGCTTACATAAATGGTGTAGCAAACAACCCAGATTGTTTTGCCTTTAATGAGATGCTTCCAGGTGGCTTTACACCTAACTTTGGCGGCAACATTACTGATACTTCTTTAACTATTGGTACTAAAGGTCGATTCACTGGTGGCTTCTTAAAAGATACTTACTATGACTTAAGCGGTACTGTTGGCTTAAATGAATCACGTTACTTTATTTACGACACGGTTAATGCCTCTTTAGGTGCAGATACACCACGAGACTTCAGCCCGGGTAAATACGAACAGCTAGAGAAAAACTTTAACTTTGATTTATCAAAAGGTATCGACTTTGGTTTAGCTTATGATGTAAACATTGCCGGTGGTTTTGAGTGGCATGAAGAAACATTTACTATCGTCTCTGGTGATGAAGCATCTTACACAGCAGGCCCTTTAACAGAACAAGGCTTTGGTATTGGCTCTAACGGCTTTCCTGGTTTTAAACCATCACAAGCGGGTGAATTTTCTCGCCGTAACTATGCAGCATATGTTGATGTTGAAGCACCGTTTACTGAAGACTTTTTAATGGGCGTAGCACTTCGATTTGAAGACTACGACAGCTTTGGCACTACCACTAACTACAAAGTAATGGCTCAATACCATTTAACTGAAGACTTAAACGTGCGTGGTTCTGTAAGCAGTGGTTTCCGTGCACCAACGGTTGGTCAAGCTAACGTAAGTAATGTACAAACAAGTTTAGATGGCGGTGTATTACAAGATTCAGCGCTTCTTCCACCAACAAACCCAATTGCAGTGCAATTAGGTGGTACAGAGCTTGAGCCGGAAGAATCACAAAGTTATACGCTTGGTGCTGTATACACAATTGGCGAATTATTTTTAACGCTTGATTACTACAACATCCAAGTAGATGACCGTATTAGCCAATCAGATAAAATCAACTTAAGCCAAGCAGACAAAGATACCCTTGCAGCAGCAGGAGTACCTAATGTACAAGGTCTTGCTCAAGTAAGCTTTTTTACAAACGACTTTGACACAACAACACAAGGTATCGATTTAGTTGCAAACTATACAGCCGAATTAATGGGCGGTAGCTCTACATTTAGCCTTGCATATAACTGGAATGATACTGAAGTAACTAAATTTAGTGAAATTACAGGTGCGTTTAAAGTTAAGCGTTTAGAAGAAGATTTACCTAATCATCGTGCAACGTTCACATTGTCTCAACAATGGGAATCAGTTTCTGCATTTGCTCGTGCAAACTACTACGGCGAATACCAAGGTGTTCACGTTGATTATGATGCAACAGCTAAAACAGCAGATGCTGCAGTCACTATTGATGCTGAAGTAACTTACTTCTTAAATGAATCAGTTAGCTTCTCAGTAGGTGCTCAAAACTTATTCGACCAAGATGCTGAAAAACTTGATTTTGCAGATGCAACGGGCATCCCTAATAACAACTGGGGTGGTCAGTTCTACGAAACATCTCCGTTTGGTATTAACGGTGGCTTTTACTACGCTAAAGCAACATATACTTTTTAAACTATTTTCATGAAGAACCAAAGGCGAAATGTTAAAGACATTTCGCCTTTTTAATTTTATAGTTAATAAAAATAATAATGAACAATACCAATTGCATTGAATAAGTGTTCTATTATAGCGCTCAGAAAATAGCGTAATAACAAGGCGAAAACTATGATATATAGTTGCTCTATATGAATAATTTTTAACGCAGTGAGTACGCTATTTAATGCGATAGAATGATTATTTTTTAATAAAATTGGTATAACTATGCTACTTGAAAAAGCCAACCAACTACTGCAACAAAATAAACTCAAAGAAGCCGAGTTCCATTTTAAAGCAATTTTAAATAGTAACCCTGAAAATGGTGAGGCTTTATTTGGCTTAGGCAGAATTGCCTTACGACTAGAACGTTACGACGCTGCTGTATACCTACTCCAAAAAGCCTGTGAGCGCTTGCCTCATATGCTTGAACCATTACATGCCCTTGCTGATGCTTTTAACGGTGTTCATTCGCCAAACGATGCGCTAACGGTGCTTGAATACGCAAAAAAATTAGCAAGTCATAATCCAGAACCTCATTATTACTTAGCACAGCACTATTTAACACATGGCGAGTTAGATAAAGCTCATACAACTTTTGCTCATGCACTCAGCATTGGTGTATACCCTGTAACAGCCTATATTTTATTTGAACTTGTACAATTAGGTCGCTTTGATAAAGAACATAATTATGTAAGTAATTTGCACCACTTATTAACTCAAACTAGTAATTTACGTTTAAAAATGGTGTGTTACTACGCATTAGCAAACAGTTACGATGCACTTGAGGATACCGAGCAAGCATTTAATTATTTTATATTGGCGAATAAATTACAAAAAAAATTAAGTGAATTTAACACTAGAGATTTAATCCCTTTTTACGATGAAATAATAAAATACAACACCGAGGAGTTTATAGCCTCTGCCGATAAAAAATTTACGGGTAATATCACGCCTGTATTTATTATTGGCATGCCTCGTAGTGGCTCTACCCTTGTGGAGCAAATGTTGGCAAGCCATAGTCAGTTTTCGAGCCTAGGAGAGAGCACGAGTATTAGTAATAACGCAGTTGCTTTTATCGAACAAAAAACGGGAGTGACTTACCCGCAATGTTTAGCACATTTAACGCCGGATTTAATCAAAAAAGCCCGCGAGCTGTATATCACAACATTAAAAACAGCATCGCCCATCAGACCTTTTATAATAAATAAACTACCGAGTAACTATCAGTCGCTCGGACTTATATATATTCTATTTCCAAATGCTAAATTTATAAATTTAAGTCGTGATTTTAATGCCACTGCATTTTCTATCTTCACTAATTACTTTGCTGAAAACGAGCCTTACTTTTGCTCACTACCTGAGTTTAAGCTTTATCATAAGTTGTATAAAAAACTGATGAGCCATTGGCACTCTTTTAAAGAGATGCCAATTTATGATGTCAGTTACGAAGATTTAGTGAGTAACCCAAAAGAGCAGCTAACGCAGTTACTTGGTTTTTTAAACTGTAGTTTTGAAGAGCGCTGCTTAGCGTTTTATAAACAAAAAACACCGGTAACGACCTTGAGTAAACATGCTATTCGCCAACCTATTAATAACGCCGCAATCGCTAAGTGGGAGCGTTACAAAACACCTCTTCTAAAGTTACTTGATGAGAATTAATTAGGGCCTGTTTATCTTTCGAGGTTAAATTTGCAGTAGGCTGTTTGGTATTTAGGCAAGGCAGAGCCTATGTAGTGTGGTTGTTCCCCATAAATAGGCGATAACGCAGCATAAAGACCAAACATCCACTGCCCTTTGGGTTCTCTCTAGGGACGATTAACTCTTTGTTGCTCGGTTTTTACTTATTTTTACATGGATGTAAGCCAGTAGGGTAACGCAGGAGCAGTTACCGAGCCCACTAGGTTACAAACTTCGCGCCGTGATTAAATCTTCCTTGGATTGAACAAGTTTTAATCCTGAAAGGTCAACAGGCCCTTACGGATGTGCTTTAAACCAATTAAGTAAATCTTTAAATTGATCATCACGCGCACTTGGGTGGGTAAGCATATTAATATGATCGTAATCAAAATTATGCCCGTGTTTACGACCGTAAATTTGCATTTGTTGAATGCCTAGCCCCGATTCGTCCATAAATTTTTGAATATCGATTGGTTGCGCTAATGCTTTATCTTTTACCGCAGCAATATGAAGCGTTGGCGGTAAATGCAGGTTGTTTAGCGCTTTTGCATAATCAAAATTATCATCAGAATCTATCCATGGCTTCTTTTTAGCCCATTGCATACTTTGATAATGCGACTTTTGAGTTTCGTTATCGCTGCCCCACTTATAACCTTTAGCATTTAAATAGCCATGTTTTTTAGCAAGTAAAGGCGCCATAAAATACCAAATTAAATTGGCTTGTAATAATTTTTGAGGATGATTATTAAATAAAGAACGCTTAGAGCCAAAATACACACATGCTTTAACGTCGTTAATATATTCTGGAAAACGTGCAAACGCGCTGTTCATCAACACCCCGCCCCAAGAGTGAGCAACCCAGTAGTCTGGCTTTTTGCCTTCAATCAACTCTATTTGCTTAATAAAGGCAGGGATGTCTTCTAGGATAGACTCAGTTTGTCCATATTCGGACTCGCTCGAAATGATTGGCTTGCTATCACCTCGGCCACGTAAATCAGCCACATAACATCTATACCCATGCTCAGCTAAAAAAGGGGCAAGTCCTTTATTAGAGTGCGTGTAAAAAATCTTACCGTTTTCTATTGCTCCATGCATAAAAAATACGATAGGCCCTTGCTGATCTTCATCGCTAATACGGCGTAAATGAAGTGTTTGCTGATCAGCTACATTAATAATTATTGATTGCTGAGAAATTGCCACAGTTATTCCTTTTTATTATTTTCAACTCATCCTACCAGTAATATTAAATATACCAAAGGAAATGTGTGCACTTTACTCATCAGCATTTGTTACAATCACCACATCATATCTGTTGTTAAAATGAAGCCATGAAAGAAAATAAAGCACGTTCAAAATTACACCCTCGTAACCTACATAAAAATGGGTACAACTTCGATTTATTAACAACAGAGCATCCTGCTCTACTGCCCTTTGTTATAACCACACCTGCAGGGACTAAAAGCATTGATTTTAGTGATAACAAAGCTGTTAAAACACTTAATCAAGCTCTTTTAAAAGCACATTATAATATTGATTTTTGGGATATTCCCGAGCACAACTTATGCCCACCTATACCTGGGCGTGTTGACTACATTCATTACTTAGCCGACCTATTAAGTGATGATAATCAACAACAAATACCTTTAGGTAAGCAAATTAAAGTGCTTGATATTGGCACTGGCGCTAACTTAGTTTATCCGCTTACTGGTACAAGTGAATATAAGTGGCATTTTACTGGAACTGATATTGATACAGCCTCAGTAAAAATAGCAAAGCAAATTGCTCAGTTTAATCGTTTAAAAATCACCCTAAAACATCAAAAAAACGCATCACATATTTTTAAAGGCGTTATAAATCAAAAAGATCTATACCATTTAACGCTCTGTAACCCTCCGTTTCATGCAAGTGAAGAAGAGGCAAGTAAAGGCAGTGAACGTAAATGGAAAAACTTAGGAAAAACACCCAGTAGCACGCTTAATTTTGGTGGTCATAATAATGAATTGTGGTGTGAAGGCGGTGAAGTACAGTTTATCTCTAATATGATTAAAGAAAGCGAAGACTTTGCAGAGCAAGTACTCTGGTTTACATCGTTAGTCTCTAAAAAGGATAATATTGCAGCCCTTGAAGAAGTATTAAAAGCTCACCCAATAGCACAGTATAAAATTGTTGATATGGCACAAGGTCAAAAAATTAGCCGCTTTATTGCATGGACCTACTTTGATAAAGACACTCGTGAGCAAATTTGTAGCGAGCTTGATTAATACCAATTTTATTAAAAATAATAAAAAGGATAAGGCAATCATGATAGATTTTCGCTCTGATACAGTTACAAAACCAACAAAAGAAATGCGCGATATTATGTACAACGCACCGGTTGGTGACGATGTATATGGTGATGATGAAAGCGTTAACCAACTAGAAGCCTATGCGTGTAAGCGTTTTAATTTTGAAGCCGCACTTTATTGTAGCTCAGGCACACAAGCCAACTTACTTGCGTTAATGGCGCACTGTGAGCGAGGTGACGAATACATTTGTGGCCAAAATGCTCACAATTATAAGTTTGAAGGTGGTGGCGCAGCTGTTTTAGGGTCTGTGCAACCACAGCCTATTGAAAACGATGCTGATGGCAGTATACCTTTTAGTAAAATAGCGACGGCTATAAAACCAGACGATTGCCATTTTGCAAAAACGCGATTGCTCAGCTTAGAAAATACCATTGGCGGAAAAGTACTCCCGATTGAGTACTTAGCCCAAGCACGTGACTTTGTTAATACGCATAGTTTAGCGCTGCACTTAGACGGCGCACGTGCTTTTAATGCCGCTGTTGAGCTAAAAGTTGATATCACTGAAATTACAAAGCACTTTGACTCAGTTTCTATTTGTTTATCTAAAGGTTTGGGGGCGCCCGTAGGCTCTTTATTATTAGGCTCACCAGCACTTATTAATAAAGCAAGACGATGGAGAAAAGTACTTGGTGGCGGTATGCGCCAAGCAGGAATGCTTGCAGCCGCTGGACAATTTGCACTTGAGCACAATGTAGAGCGCTTAAAAGACGATCATGAAAATGCACGTTATTTGGCTCAACAATTAAGTGAAATCAGTGGCTTTACTGTCGATATGACTAACACCACTAATATGGTTTACGCAACATACAGTAGCAGTATAAATATTAAAGATATTGCTGAAGCGCTTAAACAACAAGGCATATTATTTAGCCCAAGCAAGCAGCTTAGGCTAGTTACGCATTTAGATATAACCCGCGAAGATATTGATACATTTTTAAATGCTTTGTCGGCCCATATTTAACGCGGCTTTATAATGTTTGCGGCATACCGAAACATATCGGTCATTGCCGCCAATTTCTACTTGGTTACCATCGGCTATTGCATCACCATTTTCATCGGTACGCAGTACATGGTTTGCTTTACGTCCACAGTGGCAAACAGTTTTAAGCTCAACTAACTTATCAGCCCACGCAAGCAAATATTGCGACCCTATAAATAGCTCGCCTCTAAAGTCGTTACGCAAGCCATAACACAATACCGGTATACCTAATTCATCAACCACATCGGTTAATTGCATTACTTGTTCTTTTGATAAAAATTGGCACTCATCAACTAACACACAATGGCGTTTTTTTTCATTATTGAGTGATTGAATAAGATCAAAAACATCTTTACTAGCATCAAATACATGCGCATCAGCTTGCAACCCAATACGAGACGATACTTTACCCACGCCTTGTCTATCATCAATGGCAGCAGTCAGGATCACAGGTTCCATGCCACGTTCTTTATAATTAAATGCAGATTGTAATAACGTGGTTGATTTACCTGCATTCATTGCAGAGTAGTAAAAGTATAATTGAGCCATTGTGGTGCCATTTTATAAAAAGTGCGCTTATGCTACCTTAATATTAAATTAATACCAATTTACAAACGCGAATTTTATTTTGTCAGGGCCTGTTTATTTAAGTGTTTGTAAGTATTTAATATACACAGGTGCACTTTCAAATTTTGATAACCACTGCCACATTTGCAAGCTCAGAGCATTATTTTCTTCATAGAATTTTTTTGAAAATACAAGGTAACCATGGCTAGTTTCGTAAGGGGGATAAATAGGTTGAACATTATTACCCTCATACGGATAACTCGACACTTTTAAGCCATCTACTTGGCATAGATCAACGCTCGCTTGCACTACCCCCTTCTTTAGCAACTCAAAAGCTTTGCTTTTAGAAAACGTATTATGAATAAAAAATGGTTCTTCTTTTAACGCGCTATTTAGCCCATAACCATTAGGAATAGCTATAGTAAATGCTTTATTTTGAAATACTTCACGAGTCTCCCATTCCTTATGAAATTTATAACGCCCTATAAGGCAGCTGCCAAATTCACTTACTGCGTAGTCATCTTGTAACTTACCTTGCTCATCAACAGGGTAAACAGCAACGTTTTCTCGCCCTTTGCGGTAACTTGCAATAACAGCATTAACTCGATTAAATTCTAAATCGTTTAAGCATCTACGCCATGGCTTTCTAACAAATGATATTGCTACATTGGGCAATGCTAAATCAAGTTGTTGAAGTATTTCGATTGATGCACCAGGTTTATCTGTTGGTATATTTTGGCCATCACCTAAAAACATAGGAGCTATATTTTTGTCTTCGTAACAAAACACGAGACTTTGCGGCTTGCTAAACGCAGTAGCGGTAAACATTAAACTGGCAATAAAAAAGTAAACTAAGCTATTAATACGCATAATAATTTTTATTAGTTGATTATTTAAATTATAGGTTGAGTTAAGCAGACTGGCTATATTTTATCAATTAATTTACATTAATCCTTCGTGTTTCAGCAACCACAGTTTCCTTTCAAGCCCACCAGCATAGCCCGTTAACTTTGCATTTGCGCCAATAATGCGGTGGCACGGTACAATAATACTAATCGGATTTTTACCATTAGCAGCGCCTACTGCCCTCACTGCTTTTGGGTTATTGAGTTGGTTAGCAATATAGCCGTATGTTTGCGATTGTCCAAAAGGCACCGTTAATAGTGCTTGCCATACACTTTGCTGAAATACTGTACCGGTTGTATCAAGTGGTACATCAAACATAGTGCGTTTTTTTGTAAAGTACTCATTTAACTGCGCAACGCAAATAAGCACCGCCTTGTTAGTAACTTGCTCAAATGGCGTATAAGAGTATTCAACTGGTGGATAAAAACCAACGTAACTCACACCTTTATCAGTCGCTTGAATAATTATGTCGTCTATAGGGCTCGAAATTGATGTTTGAATGATCATTATAATTGCTGCCAAAGTTGAAACGTTAAGTAAGAGCGAAAAGGAGCGCAATTAGCAGGCTCAAAAGGGTTTGCCGCCGCTTGAGCTTTTTTAACACCTAAGTCGCCATCAAGTAATATATCGGGTTGGCTTTGTCCTCGCAGCTTTGCATAATTTACTGTCCAAGGACCAATTCCCTTTAAGCTAAGCCATTCGTCTAAATCGTCATTTTCAGGATTTAGTGCACAAAATTGGGCTAAGTTGTGTAGCGCATTTTTGCGTGCTTGTGGCATTTTAAAAAATGCAAAATCACTATTAGCAACAATTTTAGCCGTAGGAAAATAAACGGCATCGCCCTCTTTTTCGCCTAATTCATCAACTAACTTTGTTACTAAATTATGCGCTGCAGTAACACTCACTTGTTGCCCAAGTACCGCTCTTATACCGGCTTCAAAACTTGACCAAATCCCGGGAAGTCTGAGCCCTTCGCACACTGTAAACGCATTGTTTATATTGGCGCTTAAATGCGTTTCAATTAAATTAATATCGGCATCTAAATCAAGCACACGGCGTATATTATTTATAACTGTTTGTAAGTACGCCGTATTGTCTATATTGATAGACACACTAAAGTGGTTTTTACTCGCTATAAATTCAGCGGTAAAGCTTCCTTTATATTTCTCAGTTGCAAAAGTACGCCCGTAGCTCGTTTGTGTTATCCACTCCATTGGTTTTATTAAGCGCCTTTGTAAAAAGCCCTGCAAAGCAGGCCAATTATAAGGCGGCCTAAATGGCAGGGTTAAAGTGAGTGTTGACGTTGGTTTTTTATCGCCACTGCGCAGCTTCGAGGGAGCTATATTTAACTGCTGTAAAAATGCATCATTAAAGCGCCTAATGCTTTTAAAGCCTGCGGCAAACGCTATTTCGGTAAGGGGTAAATGTGTTTCTTGAATCAGCTTTTTAGCAAAGTGACATTGTTTAAATAATCGATATTGCGTAATCGACATGCCAAAATACTGCTTAAACAACTGCCTTAAATAACGACTACTTATACCTAAACGAGCTGCTAATTTTTCGCAGTCGTGCTCGTCATTTTGATCTATTAACTGTTTTGCTCTAAGTGCAGTCGTTTTTGTACCCTGCCATGCTGCGCTGCCAGGGGCACTATCGGGCCTGCAACGAATACAGGGCCTAAAACCATCTTGCGCCGCGTTATGGGCAAACTGATAATAAGCAACGTTTTTTTCGTGAGCCGTTGGTGCAGGGCAAATTGGTCTGCAATAAATACCGGTACTTCTTACCGCTACGTAAAAAAGCCCGTCAAAACGAGGATCGCGACTCTGACGTGCTTTTTGCCAATGTGAAGTGTCCATAAACGGCTCTATAAATTAACCTAATAGAGCCTAGCTTATACAAAAAAACTCACATTACTAGCCATATTCGGCACTCAACTTACTGCGGCTAGGTAGCGTTTTTCAACTTCAGTCCAATTAATTACATTATAAAAAGCAGCAATATAGTCAGGACGCTTATTTTGATACTTCAAATAATAGGCATGCTCCCATACATCAAGTCCCAAAATAGGGGTATTTCCCTGCATTAAAGGGCAATCTTGATTAGCACTATTTTCTACAATCAACTTTTTATCTGGGGTCACACATAGCCACGCCCAACCACTGCCAAATTGACTAATTGCAGCAGCAGTAAATTGGTCTTTAAACTTATCAAAACTGCCAAACTGTTCATTTATTGCCTGAGATACACTACCTTCAGGTTCCCCTCCTCCTTGCGAGCTCATTACTTGCCAAAATAAGCTGTGATTAAAATGCCCTCCTACATGCTCTTGTACTGCTTTTTGTAAATCACTAGGCAGGCTATTTATTTCCTTAAGTAATTTTTTAGCATTTGCGTTTGCATATACAGTATCTGCTAAAGCAGCATTGGCTTTATTGATATACGTTTGATGATGCAATGTGTGGTGAAGATGCATTGTTTTACCATCAATATGAGGCTCAAGCGCATCATATTCATAATCAAGTGCAGGCAAAGTAAAAGCCATAAATACTCCTTTTTCTTTTAAATTAGTGCAGTTGATTGTTTGTAGTGCTCTCTGAGCATAAGCAAAAATTCACTTGCTCTATTAGCTCAGGTAAAAAATGATAGCGTCTTGCAAATGATACAAGTTCAGAGGACGTTTTAGTGTAATGATGCTTACTCACTTTTTGTATATCGTAATGAGTATGCTTAATTAGCGAACAGAGTGTTAAGTGTACTTCGCATAGCCATTTGCATGCATTTTCAGGCTGTTGCATAGCTATATAGGTATCAGCTAAATTATGCGACGCAACAACAAGTGCGGGTATGCAATGCTCAATAGCATGGATGACATTGTTATTAATCTGAGCATATAAAAACTGCTGAAGAAGATGATCTGCAAGTGTTTTAGCTAATAAGTATTTATCGCGGGCTTCGAGAAGTGCACCTTGTTCAAATGCATAATTACCTTGCATTATATTCGACTGCCAAGGGCTTAATGCTTGATCAAGACAAAGTAAATCTGAGTGGGATTGTTTTTGGTTTGAGATCATATAATCATCTGCACGTTTATTTATGGGCGTGTAGTTAACTTACACACCCATAAACCTAAATGCAAATGATTTTCATTAACTATTTAGCAAAGTCTAGTAATTCCTGCCCTGTTAAGCGATATATAATCCATTCGTTTTGAGGCTTTGCACCAATGCTATTGTAAAAATCGATAGCGGGTTTATTCCAATCAAGCACTACCCATTCAAAACGACCACAGTCATTACTAATCGCCTTATTAGCTAAGTGCTTCATAATGGCTTTACCTGCACCATTGCCACGGCTATCTGGGCTTACGTATAAATCTTCAAGGTATAGGCCATTTTTACCTAACCATGTAGAGTAATTATAAAAATAGACCGCAAAACCAATTGGCTCATCACCTTCTAAACAAATTATGCTGTGCGCAGTAGCACCGTCGCTAAACAGCGTATCTAAAATAGCCTGTTCGTCTGTTTTAACTGCATCCGGTTCTTTTTCATATATGGCAAGTTCGGTAATAAAGTGCAAAATTGTTTTTGCGTCACTTGGTTTTGCATCACGTATTATAACGGGTTGGCTCATTGTATTTTTACCTTAAATATACTGCTCTAATTTATCTTTTAAAATATCTAATTGAATAGGTTTACTCAAGTAATCATCCATTCCAGCTGTTATACAACGCTCTTTATCTGAGTTCATTGCATTTGCGGTGATAGCGATTATTTTAATGTTTTTATGCTGTATGCCCGCCACGCCTTTACGAATAGCAGCGGTTGCAGCAAAACCATCCATAACTGGCATTTGGCAATCCATAAGTACGAGCTTAAAGAAACCAGAATCGTGAGACTCTAATATATCTATCGCTAATTGACCATTTTCGGCAATTGTAACGTCACAATTAAGCTTTTTGAGCATTAATGTAGCCACTTGTCGATTAATTGGATTATCTTCTACAAGTAATATTTGGGTAGGTTCCTGCACCTTTTCTTTTTTAAGAGAGGAAATATAGCCTGAAGTAACAAGTGGGAGTGTCTCATCTGAATCATTACTTGTTATGACTGACAGTGCAGAAATTAAATCGGCAGTGGTTACAGGTTTGGGGAAATATGCCTGAAAGCCTGCATTAGAATAGCGCTGCGCACCTTCCATACCAGCAATACTGGTCATCATTACAAGTGGCATTGATTTATAATGTTCATGTGCTTTTAGTGCTTTACACAGCTCTATACCATCCATTCCTGGCATTTGCATATCAAGCACTGCAATGTCATACATGCAATTGTTACTTTTATACTGCTGCGCGCACATATCAAGAGCTTCGCGTGCGTCACATGCAAGCGCAACCTTAGCTCCCCAGTGCTCAAGCTGCTGTGAAATTACAATTCGATTTGTCTCGTTATCATCAACAACCAAAACGGTTAGCTCTTCCATATTAATATTAGGAATATAACGTTCTTTTTGATCTCCCGGAGTCAGCATTATAGTGGCAGTAAAAGTACTCCCTTTACCGGCTTCGCTAGTGAGAGAGATAGCCCCCCCCATTAGTTCACAAAGCTGCTTACAAATAGCCAGCCCTAAGCCACTGCCTCCATATTCACGCGTTGTTGATGCATCGACTTGAGAGAAAGGGGTAAATAATTGCTCTTGTTTTTCTAAACTTATTCCTATGCCTGAGTCCTTTATACTTACAACAAACTCTAAACCTTGAGCTACTTTATTAATTTTCGCGCTTACAACAACCTCGCCTTGACTCGTAAACTTAACGGCGTTGCTCAATAAATTAGTAATAACTTGGCGAATGCGCCCTGGATCGCCGCATAACTGCGAAGGCTCTAGCGCTACCAGATCCAAAATAATTTCAATACCTTTGTCTTGAGCTGTAAATGCTTGTGCGGCAGCAACTTCACCAATTAAATCACGTCCATTAAAGTTAATTTCTTCAAGCTCGATTTTACCTGCTTCAGCTTTAGAGAAATCTAAAATATCATTAATTACACCCAATAAAGAATGTGCACTTTTTTTGGCTATATCTACTTTTGTTTCTATTGGTTTAGATAACGACTCTAATTGAACAAGCTCTAGCATGCCGAGTACGCCATTCATTGGCGTTCTAATTTCATGGCTCATGGTTGCTAAAAATTGGCTCTTAGCAATGGCTGCATCTTCAGCTTTTACAAGTGCTACTTTTAGCTCCTCACTAATTACTTTTCGTTTTTGAGAAACTAAAGTGCTTCCCACTAAAGTAGCTAATGAGCGAAGATACGTTTCTTCACTTTGCGTCCAGTTGTGATGCTCGCCTACTGTTTCAGCGCACAAAATACCTAAATTACCATCGCCTGTTGCAATTACAGCATCAAGCATCGATTTAATATTTAGTGGTGTTACATATGCTTCAATAAAATCAACAGTTGCTGAGTGAGTATAAACATCATCAATAGCCACTAAATTATGTTTATAAATAGCATTAAAATAAGCTGGGTAGTCTTTAGCAGTTAAAATAGCGTCGGTATCTACAAACCCTTGACCATTTATATATAAGCAATGACACGTCATCACATCTCGTTTTTCGTTAAAGATCCATATCGAAGCTCGTGTAACATTTAGCACTTCACACATAGATTTAACGGCTAGCTTTTTAACCTGTTCTACATCACTATTTTGCACCTCAGGTGCGACTGTAAGCGCGGCTAAATTTTTGTTATAACGATTTGCTTTTTCGCTCTCAAGTTCAAGTCGTTTATGTGCATCAATACTTTGAAATGAACCAAACACACGTACACATTTACCGTCTTTAAGCTCAGCTTGGCCCATCGATTTAACCCAACGCTCTTGCCCAGAATAGGTCAAAATAATAAGCTCTACACTCCAGCTTTCACCTAAAGTCACTGCGCACTCAAATAAGGTACTTATAGTATCTCGGTGTATGCCTGGTTTATAAAAGTTAATAGCGGTATCTATGCTCGGTTCAAAGTCCTCTGGTACTTCGTGAATAACTTTAACTTCATCAGACCAATAAAGTGTATGCGCATCTAAGTCCATCTCCCATGCGCCAATCTGCCCTTGCTTACTCATTGATTCAAGTAGGCTTTGCTGACGATTTATTTTTAACTGTGTATTGTAACGCTCTGTAATATCAAAAATAAATCCATCTAAATACAATATGCTGCCATCATCTGCGTAAATGGCTTGGCCTTTTTCATTTACCCAATGTAAGGAGCCATCGCGGGCTGTAATCCTATACTCAACAGACCATGACTGCTTAGCGCTAACACAACGTAGAATTTCATCTTTTATTTTTTTAGAATCGTCTTCGCATATCAAATCAAAAAAGCTGGGGGGTTCATCATGTATCAACTCATCAGGTGAATAACCTGTTATTCCACTCGCTTGCTCGCTCATATAAAGCATGCTTAATTTATTATCAAACTTACATCGATAAATAATGCCAGGGATATTTGATACCAAAGATGCAAACCTATCGCGGCTTCCTTGTAGCTCAAGCTCTGTAGATTTTCGTTCTGATATATCTAAATGCGTACCTATCATACGTTTTGGAGAGCCATCGGTATTCCACTCAACTACTTTTGCAGTATCGAGTACCCAAATCCAATGTCCATTTTTATGCTTCATGCGGGCTTCACTAACAAAATAGTCAGTCTCACCGGCAAAGTGCTCTTGGAGTTTTTTATTTGATATCACTAAGTCGTCTGGGTGAGCATATGTATACCAAGTATCTATAGTACAAGGCTCAATCTCACTGAGTTTGTAACCTATTATCTCGGCCCAGCGGTTATTAAACGTCACTTTATTCGTATCAATATACCAATCCCAAATACCCACGGCTGTTGAGTCTATCACTAACTGTAACTGTGTTTTGTGTTGCTCAAGCTCTAGCTCTTGTACTTTCAGGGCTGTAATGTCATTACGAATAGCAATATAGTTTTGCGGTTTTCCATTTTCATCTAAAAATGGTGCAATCGTCGTATCTACCCAATATATGCCACCATGCTTAGCTTTATTGCATATTTGCCCGTTCCATATATCACCACGTTTAAGCGTTTTATACATATTTTTAAAAAATGCTTGTTCGTGTTTTCCTGAATTTAAAAGGCGATGGTTTTGACCTATTAATTCGTGTTCATCGTAGCCACTAATCTCACAAAATTTCTTATTTACAAAAGTGATGGTGCCATGCAAATCAGTTACAGCAACAATAGCGTGTTCATCTAATGCACTTTTTTGCTCGGCTAATTGTTTTAATGCAATTTGAAGTGCAGAGCGTTGCTTTTGTAATATACTGTGTTGCTCTTCTTTTACGGCTACTAAATTACGTAAACCCAATGAAAGCTGGTTAAACTCAATACTGTCGTTTATTACAGGGACTTTTACCTTATCTCCTTTTGTAATACTTTCAACAATTTTAGCTAAGTTAATTAAAGGTCTAGAAAGTCGACGCCCAAACCACCACGATGACGTTAATATAAGCAGCAATGCCCCCGCATTTGTTAATAAAGCAAGCTGTTTATAAAAATTAGCACCTTGTAGTGCAACTTCTTTTGGTTTTGTTACAAGTAATTGCCATCCAGATTCATTTAAAAACTCTAGAGAATCAATATACCCGTATAAAGTCTCTTCATTTTTATTACTGTAAGAAAAAACACGTTGCGTTGGGGAGCCGTTTTGAGAGAAAAATAGTGGTTGAGAATCTTCTGAATTATTATTTTTTTGAATTTTATTATTATGCATAACATAAAATGTTATGTCTTTATTTGCAGCGTGTATTTTACTTAGATTATTTAATAAGCCGTTTAAATTTATATCTGCGAGCAATATGGCTTGTAGCTTATTTTCGGTATTTACTAACGGTAAGCCAATAATATGATACTCACGCCCTGAGACTGTCATTGACTGAAATTGGATTTTACCTGTATTTTTAATACCAGAGAGTATGTTATTAAAACGTTGATCTTTAATAATATTAAAAAAGGGTGATGAAGGTAGTGATTTAACGAGGTTTACATCAATAAGTTCTACATTATTAACAAAGTCGTACTGCTCAACAAATTGCGCTATTAATTGTTGTTTTTTAGTCGGGCTAATATCAAACTGCGCCCTAAGCAAATATAGATCCTTAACATGCTCTGCAAACCAAATATCAGCAAATTGCTTACCTATATTATTAAGCTCGTTTAGTTCAGCGTCTGCATTTTGCTTAAGCGTGCTATTTACATGTCCAAGGCTAAACCAAGTAAGTATACATAGTGGCCCTAAGGCTATAATTATAAAGGTTATAATTAACTTACTTCGAACAGACTGTCCTTTACCTGTTAATTCATCAAAGTTTAAACCTTTGTGCATGCTTAATATCCAGCAACTTATAATCATTTAATATTACTTACATTAATGCACTAAATATATAAAGACGCAAGTTTTGAGCGGTAAACTCCTTAAAAAATGGGTGTTTAGCGTTACAATATTAAATTCACACTTTTTAAAATATACGCCTTTATTACTAACTTATAATTAGATTTATTGACGCTACCACATCTGTAGCGGTTTTAAACCAGCCATGATATAAGCAATATTCAATTAATACATTTGAGGTCATTATGGCGCACGATCACTCACATAGTCATGTAGACGAAAACCAGAGCGATAAACAGCTAACCGTCGCTGTGGTTATTAATGTATTGCTAACCGTAGCCCAAGTTATTGGCGGGGTATTTTCGGGCAGTTTGTCACTTATAGCCGATGCACTTCATAATTTAAGTGATGCTGCCGCTATATTTATCGCGCTCGTTGCACGTAAAATTGGTAATAAACCTGCTGACACCACTCATCATTTTGGCTATAAACGCGCTGAAATACTTGCCACACTTTTTAATAGCAGTACATTGATATTAATTGGTGTGTATTTAATTTTTGAAGCCATTTCGAGCTATTTAAACCCTCAACCAATTAATGGTTGGATAGTTGTGTGGGTGGCAGCAATAGCATTGATTATTGATTTAGCAACCGCATATTTAACCTACCGAGCTGGCGCAAATCACAGTATAAATATAAAAGCGGCCTTTATTCATAACGTATCAGATGCATTGGCATCTATTGTTGTTATTATTGCGGGCACCTTAATTATTTTATACCAGTGGTATATCGTTGACTTAATTGCCACTGTGCTTATTTCTCTTTATGTAATTTATCATGGCATTTTACTATTAAAGCAAAGCTGCAAAATTTTAATGCAAGCAGCGCCTAGCAATATTGATATACACGCAATATCACATGCTATTAGTAATGAATTTAATATCGAATCGGTAGTTAGCATTAAGCTTTGGCAACTAGATGATAAAGAAAATTATTGTGAGCTTATTATTGGCACTCAGCACTTAATCAATTTGCCAGCAGTAAAAAGCTTTTTACATGACAATTTTAATATTGAAAATTGCATAATAGAAATCCGACCAATCGCAAATTAAAGCCCAATTTAATGCTCTTAATAACAAGCTAAACCAAATACATAACTATTTAATTGAAAACAGCTCGTATTATCATTTACAATATTGTCATTAACTCATAATGAGATACCGTTTTTGAAACTTTGGTTACGTAGAATTCATTTAGGCCTTGCCCTAATTAGCGGACTATTTTTATTAATAGTGAGCCTAACCGGTGCTGTTATGATTTATGCAAAAGACATACAGCACCTAATAGAGCCTGAGAAATGGCAAGTAACACCCCAAAAAAACTTAATGCATTACGATGAACTTATACAAAATGTACAAGCTCAAACTAAGCAAAAAATCACCTTTTTTATGCCCGAACAAGCGCCAAACGCAGCATGGCAATTTCGGTTAGCCAATAAACACTACGCCAGTGTTAACCCCTACTCAGGGAGTGTACTAAACATCTATGAATCAACCGATACGATTTATGGGTTTGCTATGGGATTACATCGTTGGCTGTTGTTTGAAAACAGTAAAGGTGAAAAAACCTTTCGAAATTGGATGTCGGTGTGTGCATTGCTACTTTTAATAAATGTATTACTGGGCTTTTATTTATGGGTAAAGCCCAAAAACAGAGTTAAACGTTTAGCTATAAAACCAAAAGCCAAATTTAGAGTGCTCATGTATCAATTACATACAGTGCTTGGTGTTTACTTTTTTATACCGCTTATGCTGATTGCCTTTACTGGTATGGCATTTAACTGGAAAACACAAACTCAATCGGTATTAGAATTTGTGACCTTAAACAAGGTAGAACAAAGACCTAAAGCACCAAAAGTAATAACCCCTTCTCAAGCTACTTTAAACTACAATGAAGCAATTAAAAATGCAGAGAACGTATTTCCAGACGGTAAATTATATAGAGTTTACTTACCTAAAAAGGATGACGAAGCAATTGCACTGAGAATGCAAAACCCTGGCGAAAGCCACGCTTACAGCTGGGTTTGGACTAACCCATTTACTGGTAAAGTATTAAACTCATTTGACGCCAGTAAAACTAACTTCGCAACACAAGCATGGAACTTCAAATATAAGTTTCACATTGGTGATTTTGCAGGTCCTATCGTGCAGTTTTTATGGTTATTAATAGCCCTTTCACTCGCATTTTTTATTGTAAGCGGTGTGTATTTCTGGTTAAAACGCCATAAATGGAAATAAATCTCATTAACACTTGTGTCATTAATTGATAATAATTACCATTACGTAAATTATTATCAACTAAGACACCCCATGTTAAAAACTTCGCTTTGCCTTATTGCTGTTGCAATAAGTACTAACACGTTAGCAAATGAAAATAATAAAAATGAATACAATTCTGATCAATTTGAGCATGTCATTGTTTCAGGCAGCCGTATATCAGAAAGCATTGACGAAGTACCAGCCTCGATCACCGTTATTAATCAGCAACAAATACAACAGCATTTAAAAGTAAGCTCAGAATTGGGAAGTTTACTCGCGCAAATGGTTCCTGGCCTTGCCCCAGATACAGGCAGTTCAAGTAATTCAGGACAAACACTACGCGGCCGTGCGCCTCTAATAATGATTGATGGTGTACCGCAATCAACACCTCTTCGTAATGGTTCTTTAGGCGTAAAAACACTTGATGCAAGTGCAATAGCGCGCATTGAAGTCATAAAAGGCGCAACGTCTATTTATGGTAATGGTGCCTCAGGTGGCATTATTAACTACATAACAAAACAAGCGCGTAGTGATGGTAAACCGGAAGGCGAAATAAGTATTTCAAGCCGCTCTAGCGCTGTTAAATTAGCAGAAAGTGGTGGCGGTAGAGTATCAGCCGCAGTAAACGGTAAGCTCGACCAACTAAGCTACCTGTTAACGGCAAGCTATGAAGAAAACGGCGTACAACGCGATGCACAGGGCGATATTTTAGGCTTGCAATATGGTTTATCAGACTCTGAAACTCAAAACTATTTTACCAAACTAACTTATGATTTTGACGACGAAAAGCAACTGCAGTTCAGCTATAACTTTTACAGCTCACAGCAAAAAACTGATTTAGGCGATGTTACTGGCGATGGCAATATAGGGGAAAAAACATACGCTATACACGTCCCATTAGCGCTTCAAAAACAAGGTAAACCGCAAGGCCCAGAAGGCAACGAAAATATAACCCTAAAATATGTTGATTACGCGTTGTTTGAAAACACACAAATGACCCTCGATCTGTATAAACAAAATATAGAAAACGTATTCTTTTTCTCAACCGCTTTAGCCAATCTTGATGAAGGTTATAGCGGTGGTCAATCGGTTATTAAATCAGACAAGCAAGGTGCAAGAGCTACATTTAATAGCCAGTTTGATTTTGAAAACCTAACAGCCACTCTAATCTACGGTATTGATGCCTTAAATGATAAAACATCGCAACCTTTAGTAGATGGCCGTGTGTGGGTGCCAGAAATGGACATGAAAAGTGTGGCTGGCTTTTTACAAACCAAATGGGTAATAAACGACGATATTATTGTAAAAGCGGGTGTAAGAAACGAAAGCATTGATTTGAGTGTAAGTGACTACCAAACGCTAAAACTTTGCAAAACCGTATCTCAATGTTCAGTACCATTAAATGTGCGTGGTGATACCATAAACTATGACGCTACAACGTATAATGCAGGCATAAAATACAATTTAACAGATGCATTCAGCCCATTTTTTAGTTATTCACAGGGCTCTGATATTTCTGATATTGGTCGCCTACTTCGCGCTGCAACTGTTGACGATATTGCACTTGTTCAAACACAAGCCTCAATAATCGACAATTACGAAATTGGTTTTACCTCACAGTTTGAAAACGTACGTTTTGAATTTGCTCTTTACAGAAGTACCTCAGAGCTTGGTACAAGTAATGAGTATAATGAAGTAACGGGTGTTTACGAACCCGTACGTGCACCACAAGAAATATGGGGTTACGAAGGGTTAGTTAATTATACTATTAACCAAGACCTTAAATTAAGCGCCACATACAGTTACGTAGAAGGTAAAAACACCGAAGCTGATGACTACCTAGGCGCAAGCCAAATTAGCCCACCCAAAGCAACGGCGAATGTAACGTGGCAAACAAATGACGAGCTATCGCTTGCAATGAGCTTTTTATATGTAGGCGACAGAAAGCGCTTTGATAAAAATGCACAGGGCCAATACTCTGGCGATCAGGGCCCTGTTAGTAGCTACAACACATTCAACTTAAGTGGCCAATACAATGTTAACGCCAGGTGGAGTGGGTATTTTGGAATAGAAAATCTATTTAATAGCGATTACTACCCTGCCCGCGCACAGGCTTACACCTACGGTGGATATAATATTAAAGGATTAGGCACAACCGCAACGCTGGGTGCTAAATACCAGTTTTAATTAGTGATAGACTCAATAAATAGGCATCAGCATGCCTATTTATTTAAAAAGATAATATGAAAAGCAGTATCTCTACTTATTGTTTATAAATACCTCTAGTAATCATTCTCAGATACTAATACAAATAAAAAACTGTCCATAAACCAAGCAGTAACGCAAACTTAAATAAGAATCAAAACCAATAGTAACGCAATGATTTTTATAGAGAAAACTTGCAATATAGGCTATATGTACTACACTGCATACAATTGAAATAGTTGAGGCGATTTATCATGAAAGGTAATCAAAAAGTAATCGATGCGTTTAATACATTGTTAGCTAACGAATTAGCAGCAATCGATCAGTATTTTATACACTCGCGCATGTATGACGACTGGGGTTTAAACAAACTATACGAGCGCCTTAACCACGAAATGGAAGAAGAAAAAGATCACGCAGACTGGCTTATTAAGCGCATCTTGTTTTTAGAAGGTGTACCAAATATGACTAAGCGCCGTGATTTACTTATCGGTAACGATGTAAAAAGCATGATGCAAAACGATTTAACACTAGAGCTTGAAGTAGTTGCGTGTGTTAAAGACGTAATCGCAATATGTGAAGAACAACAAGATTATCAATCTCGTAGCATTTTAGAAAAGCTGTTATTTGATACCGAAGAAGATCATGTTTACTGGTTAGAGCAACAACTTGGTCTAATTGATAAAATTGGTTCTGAAAATTATCATCAAGCACAAATGGCTTAGTAGGAGCATATTATGAAAGGCGATAAAGACGTTATTGCAGCGCTTAATAAAGTACTCGCTAATGAGCTTGTTGGTATTAACCAATACTTTTTACATGCACGTATGTTTAAAGATTTTGGCTTTACACAGCTTGATAAAGCAGACTACAAAGTATCAATTCAAAAAATGAAAAACGCTGATCGTTTAATTGAACGTATTTTGTTTTTAGAAGGCTTACCAAATCTTCAAGACCTAGGCCGATTACGTATTGGTGAAAACAGCGAAGAAATGATTGCTGCTAACATGAGTTTTGAACTCGATACTATTGACGAGTTACGAAGCGCCGTTAAACTGGCTGAAAGTAAAAAAGATTACATTACCCGTGAAGCCCTTGATCACATTTTAAATGAACAAGAAGAGCAAATTGATTGGTTAGAAACCCAACAATTACTTATTAAAAATACGGGTATCAAAAACTACTTACAGTCTCAACTGTAAATAGTAACAAGCATAAAAAAAGCAGCTAAAAAGCTGCTTTTTTTATATCTAAATTTTATATGTAATTAAGCAACTTGATCCGTTACATCCGCAATTTGAATAAGTCTGCGATTAAGGATCTTTTTAGTACAACCACAACACTTACCGCATTGGCTGCCTACTTTAAGCTCTTTGGTTAATTCACGCATGGTCGTTGCACCATCGTCAATTGTTTGCTCAATTTTTTTATCAGTCACACCGTGACAAAGACAAATATACATCAATACAAACCGTGTTAATTACATTCAATAGGTGCATACTAATCTAAACGACAATTGTTATCAATAGCTTCCTCACTAATAAATATAAATTATTTATTAGTGTATGGTATTTGTTCTCTTAACTATATTTACCTAAGAATAAAGTTATGGAATAATGGCCGCCTCTTAGGGGAGTAGCCCGCTCAGTAATGAGTAAACTTATCAACATAATTGCACCTCATGTGCATGGTAAGTTTGTAATGTTGTAGCAAGCGTTATCGGCGAGACCTAGGTAGACACTATCCTCATGGCGGGAGATAGTTGTTTGCCTTGGTTTAGTATTCCCGCCTGTAAGAATCAATAATGGAAGTTTTTTTAACCTCAACCGTCACTGTTACACTTGCCGAAATTGGCGATAAAACCCAGCTTTTATCACTCCTGTTAGCTGCTCGTTTTCGTAATAAAGGCGCACTTATTTTTGGTATTTTAACCGCAACTTTACTCAATCATGGCCTATCAGCGTGGTTTGGGCAGTGGTTAAGTAATAGTTTTTCTTCTGAATATTTACCTTGGCTTGTAAACATCAGCTTTATTGTTGTTGGCCTTTGGCTATTAGTTCCAGACAAAGACGAAGATGTAAGTAGTAAATACGATAGCTACGGGGCTTTTTTAGTCGCTTTTGTATTATTTTTTATTGCAGAAATTGGTGATAAAACACAAATAGCGACAGTGTTGCTAGGCGCACAATATCAGTCTGTGTTTTGGGTAACGGTAGGAACCACTTTAGGTATGCTAATTGCTAACGTGCCTGTTATATTTGCTGGTAATGCATTACTAAAAAGAATATCTCTAAACACCGTACGTGCTATTGCTGCTTGTGTGTTTGTGTCATTAGGTATTTATGGCTTAGTTACAATTTAATCAATATTAAAGCTCGAACCTGTTAATTCAAGTGCGAGCTTTAATTTTTTCTGCACGTTATTTATGCATTGTTTACACAGTAACACCCTTTGGTTTGCGTAATTAAAAGGTTGGAATTAAAACCTACAGCTAAATTAGTGACCGCAGTTTCAACAAAGCCACTTCCTTGGGCACACGCTAATCCTTCAGAGAGCGGACCGGCATAAACAAACTCACCGTTTTTATTAATAATAACGGCGGCAGGCGTTGCCGGAATAACGTGTTTAAGCTTTGGTGTTAATTCAACTTGTACAACCTTCATAGCTTTATTGGCAGCAAAAGAGCTTAACGATGAAATATGCGACTTAGCTTGTATGGTGCACCCGCAATTTTTTTCAGTTATAAGCACTAACGACGCTTCATTAGTGTCAACCCAGTCCAATTGCTTTTTAAAGTTATTAAACCAGTGCTTTTGCAATAAAACTTTTGAGCTATCAAACGGTTTAAGTTGCTCTAACTGAAAATAAACTAAACCTGCAACAACACAAACAAGCCATATAGCTATAAGCGAAAATACAAAAGAGTTAGATTTATTTAAACTTGGCAATGCTTTGCTCTAATACATCAATACTTACATCGATTAACTGCACCTTAGCGGTTAACTGCTGCACTATTTGCGTATCTTGGTACTGATTTTGGCGCATAGTATCAGTACTGCTTGCTATTAACTCGGTATTACCTGCCTGCTCCGCTACAACTTGTGCAACTGAGTCAGAGCTTGAAGATACTGCGGCTATTTGCTCGCTCATTGCTGAAATATTTTCTTTCATTGCAGCACTAATACTTGTTAAATCAACTACAAAACTCACACACTGACTCATTGATTGCGTTGACGTTTTACTATTATTAACAAGATCTTTTAATGTAAGACTAATTTTATCTGTTGTTGCTTTACTGTGGTTAGCCAAAGATCTTACCTCATCAGCAACAACAGCAAAACCTCGACCGTGTTCGCCTGCGCGGGCAGCTTCAATAGCTGCATTTAAAGCAAGTAGGTTTGTTTGCTCAGCAATGCCTGATATTTCATTAAGAAGCCCTGAAATAACATCGCCCGCTGCCACTAAGTGATTTATTTTTTCTTCGGTATGATTAAGCAGTGTTAACAACTCTCTACTTTTAGCGTCTGTTTGAAGCACTTCTTTTAATGCATCACCTGCAGATTGTGTAATATGGTCAACTTGGCGCTTAAGCACCTCACTTTCTTCTTCTACAAGTTTAAAGCCATTGGCAACTTGAGCGCCAGAATTAGCAATATCATCGGTTTGTTGTGTGCGTTGAACCGCACCACTCGCTAACTGATCGTGTACATCAATAAGCTCTTGTGAGTTTTTTTGCAATGATTCTGATTGTGTTTGTACCTGTTTAATAACATCAGATAAGTAATCTAGTAATGTGTTAAATCCTGCTACAGCTTCGCTTTTAGTGTCATCCGCGCGAAGAGAGAGTTTAATGTTTTCAGGATCTTTCATTATTTGTTCTGTCGCATAACTTAAAGATAAGCCCGCACGACGTTCCCGTTGCAGCGTTTTTGCAATATAGCCTGCAACTAATACTTCAACTATTGCGTATCCAGCATGAATTAGCACCGTAGTAAAAGCGAGTCTATCAGGGTCAAATACGTAAAAACCCGTATTTTGAGTTTGTAAATAATAAAAAGATAAATGATGTACCGCTACAAAAATAATAGCGGTAATAAACACTCGCCACTGTACAAAAACAATTAACATGGGCATTAAAATAAATATTTCAAAATGGACTTCAATCAGCCCAAAAGTTTGTTGTATGTGCAAAAAAGAAAACATCATTATGGCGGCAGCTACCACATGGGGGATAATAGGGCTATCACCTTGTGTTTTTAAAAGCCATATAGGTAATAAACACAATGGCAAACCTATCATAAAAGCCTGCGCTAATGTGTCGAAATACAAGCCTATAGCAATAGACTCGACAAACAAAAGACTGAAAATAATTGTAAATAACCGGCCAATACTAGACATAAAAACCTTAAAATTGTTGTTTGCATTGTTGTTTTATAAAGCAGTCTGCAATATACGTATATAAACGAGTTTCAGTTTACTTAACACAATAATTAACTAACGACACATCAAAGCAATACATTTTATTTACATTACATGCATGCGGTCTACTTAATTATAGGCAGTATTTTCTTAAACGTAGGCGTAGCAGCTTTTTTTGTCCATTGAAAAATTACTATTTCAGCGCATGAAATTACAGCTCCAGCTTGACGTAGCTGCTCAATCGCCAAATTTTTATGTTGTGGGTTTCTCGAACCAACTCCGTCGTAAACAATAATAACTTCAAAGTCATTTTCTATTAAATCTAAGCATGTTTGTAAAACACACACATGTGCTTCAGTTCCCACAACAACAACTTGCTTTTTACCATGGCTTTTTAACGTATCAACAAAACCAGGCTCTGCACACGCACTAAAGTACGTTTTATGAAAATACGTGGCATTAGGTAACGTATTTTTAATTTGCTGATTAGTCTCGCCCAAACCTTTCACATATTGCTCCGTTACTAAACATGGAACGCCATGAATAATACCCGCTTGAGCTAACTGCAATGTGCTTTTTAAAATATTCGGAAAATCTTTAATTGCAGGAGCAAGCAACTCTTGTAAGTCTATAACTAATAACACGCTGTTTTTTGCATCAATATTAGAGAAAAGCACTATACTCTCCTTATAAGCATTTACTATTATCTGTATAGAGTAGCTCACTATTTAAAAATAGAACTTTTAGCGTTATGTATATTATTTGTAATTAAAAAATAAAAACTTATGCTATATTTACTATCTAGCTAAGCATCATCCTATCTTCCACTGAGAGTGTTTATAAGTGCGTTTGAGCAAATTTTTTTTTCATATCACCATTACTTTTTTACTATGCCTCCAAAGCACTTTTGCATCACAAAACTATGCTCAGCAGTTACAACGAATTTCTACTGACGAAGGCCTATCGCAAAGTTACGTTTTGCAGACTCAAGAGGATGATATTGGTTATATTTGGATAGCAACCCAACAGGGTTTAAATCGTTTTGATGGATATAATGTAAAAACTTTTAGTGGCGGCTTTGGCCTGGATAAACACTATATTTATGCATTATTTAAAGCCGAAGACGGAAAAATCATTGTCTCAACAGATCTTTCTGGTGCCTATATAATAGATCCCCTCACTTTAAAAACCGAAAAAATCTATTCTGGTCAAATAGATAAAGAACAAAAAATGTTCTCTCCGATTTCTGCAATGACTCAGCAACAAAACACTTTTTATTTCGCCATAGATGCTCAAATATATACATTTGATGAGACGAGTAAACACTTTACATTTAAGCTAACCCTACCAAATAAAGGTGACTACATTCGGTCATTAACAATATATAAAAACACTTTATATATTGGTACAAATGATGGTTTATACACTGCAGATATAGATAATTCAGAACTTGTAAAAATACCTCTTCATCCCCCTGAAAAAATACGATAGATAATGTAAACGTCAAATTCTTAAGTATTGATAATGAATTAGGATTACTTGTTGGTACTGTTGAAGGCATGTATCAATTAGCATTTGATAATAAAAAAAATATATCTGCAGCAAATATTACAACTTTAATCCCTGATTATAATATATGGGATTATGCCAATACTGTTTACGGGGAGTTTGTAGCAACCGAAAGTGGATTGTTCAGTTATCACCGCGAAACCAAAGAACTAGAATTCGTATTAAATTATGAAAAAAGTAAGTTTAATATTAATGAAAACTCAATAAACGATTTAATGGTTGATAAGTCCGGCGTACTTTGGCTCGCATCTAGGACCCAGGGCGTGTTTACATGGCCAATTAAAACCCGACGGTTTAAACACATTACTTTACCCGGTAACAATACTGTTCATGCCACCTACCAAGACAAAAATAATATTATTTGGTTAGGAACAGAAGATGGAATTGCACGGTACGACAAAGCAACAAATAAAAGTGATGTATATCTGAGCTCAACCGACTCAAAAGCAATATACGGGGCATCTGCCGTTTATGATATTTTTGCGTCTTCAATTGGTGATAATCAATTCCTTTGGCTTGTTACTTTCGATGGTTTTAAACTGTTTGATAAACAAACGGGTAAAATTATTGAAAATAAAGACACAGAAAAAGATGTAATTAACCAATCCAACTTATTTGGCTTTGCCCAGTTATCTGCAGACACATATGCATTTATGTCGGATGATAATTTTTATGTTTTTAATGAAACAACAGGAAAAACAAGAATTATTAAGGGGCTCAAAGAGCAAGCCGATCCTTTATTTTCTTACGCTTTTTATAAACACCTCGACACACATCCTGAAGAGTTTGTACTTGGCACATCAAAAAGCTTCCTTAGGTACAACGAAAAAACGAAAACTTTAACGACTATATTTCAGTCTTTTAATCCTAAAGAAGATATTTTTTACACTGTAGAAAACTTTTACTTAGACTCAAAACGAAACATTTTATGGTTAGCAACCACTCACGAAGGTTTGCTCGGCGTTGACCCCGTTACTTATGAAATAAAGCACTATATAGGATTAAAAAATTCGTTTAATACTGATTCTATCTATTCACTACTTCCTGATAAAAACGGCTTTTTATGGGCAAGTACCGACAATGGTCTTTATCAAATAGACCTAGATACACTCAATGTAGTGAGTTTTTCAGTAAAAGACGGTTTGAATATAAACCAATTTACACCAATAGCGGCAGCAACACTAAGCGATGGCAGGCTTATGTTCGGCAGCAATGCTGGAGCCTTACTTTTTAATCCGTTAGACTTTAATGAAGAAGAACAATTACAAAAAAGTAATCTGGCTATTACTGACATTAGCCTCCTTACTAGGGAACTCAATTACAATCCTCATAAATACCTTAGCAAACCACTTGAATTAAATTATGAAGACATGGGATTGACGGTTAGCTTTTCTAACTTCTCTTACCCTAATATTGATAAAGCATATTATAAAGTAATCCTTTCAGGGCCTACGTCTCTTACATATGAAGATTTACAATCTAATCAAGTGTTTTTCACAAAGCTTCAACCTGGTAATTACTCACTAAAAATATCAGCACATAATCGTGATGGTATTATTACAAGCGAGCCTACAACACTTAATATCAACGTGGCGTATGCTCCTTGGAAATCGCCCATTGCTATAGCCACCTACATTATTTTAATTCTTGGGGTGTTATTTTTTATTTTTTGGCAGTATCGCAGCCGTCGAGTAGCAATTGAACAAGCCCATAGAGCGACTATTCATTCGCAAAAGCAAACAGAACTCGCGCTTAAAAATAATAAAAGCGGCGTATGGGATTATAACTTTAAAGACGCTTCCGTAAATACGCTCAGAGGAAGTGAATTGGGCTATACAGACTTACCAGAACGCGTGCATATAGATCAATTTTTAGCGTTGATACACCCTGACGATCGACGTCGTTTTGAAAACCAATGGGAAAACTACTTCAAGTACAAAAAACAACAAAACTGGCAAGCAACTTACCGTTTACAGCATAAAAATGGCCATTGGCTCTGGTATCAAGATACAGGGCAAGTTATATACGATCCTCAAACAAATGAGCCTCTATATGTTTCTGGCATATATACCAATATCACCGAGCAACGAGCTAATGAGCAACAAGCAAAAATTTTAGGTGAAGCGTTTAGCCAAATAAACGATTGGTTACTTATACTCGATAAGCGTTTAATGCCATTTTCTGCGAACAATAGTTTTATTGAAACATTTTCAAACGAGCAAACGGCCACCAAAATTAGCCCTAAATTGTTTATTAAAGCAATTGGTAAAGATAAGTGCAGAGAGTTTGCTAGTATTTTAAAAAAATTAAAACCAACTGAAAACTGGCAAAGTGATGTTTATATAAAAACAGCAAGAAATAATGAACACCCAATACATATAAGTGCCACAGCTGTAACAAAAGACACTGCAAGTTACTATGTGATTGTTATTACAGATTTAACTGAACAAAAACGTGCTGAAAACGAACTGCGCTATTTGGCTAATTTTGACCCTCTAACGCACCTACCTAATCGTAGTTTAATGTATCAAAACATTGAAAAGGCGATTAAATATGCCGATAAAAACAATACCCAATGCGCATTATTATTTATTGATTTAGATAAGTTCAAACCTGTTAATGACTCTTTTGGTCATGCAGTAGGTGACAAGCTGTTATGTAATATTACCCAAAGAGTAAGCGGTATGCTTAGCGAAAACGCTATACTTGGCCGCCAAAGTGGTGATGAATTTTTAGTGCTGATTCAAAATATAAAATCACTCCAATCTCTTCGCGATAACGTAAGAAAAATTAGTAATGAATTAGCTAATAAAGTAATTATTGAAGACTTCTCTATTAATATTTCAGCAAGTATTGGCGTAGCTCTGTACCCATTCGATGCTATAACCACAGATATACTCATCCGTAATGCCGATGTTGCAATGATGCACGCTAAGCAAGGCGGGAGAAACGACTTTAAGTTTTTTAGCGATGAAATGAATGAGCTAATAAAACAAAAATTACTGCTTGAAAATGATTTAAAAGATGCAGTAAAAGACAACCGATTTTTTAATCACTACCAGCCTATTATCGACATAGAAGAGAAAACAATAAATGGCGTGGAGTTACTCATGCGCTGGAAAAATGAAGGCCAGTTAATATCTCCAGCTCTTTTTATTCCTGTAGCTGAGGAAACCGGTTTAATAGAACTTCTTACTGAGCAAGCCTTGCACCGCTCACTAATTGAACTTGCGCCTATACTCAGCGAAAACCCGTTGTTTTATATATCTTTAAACTTATCGCCTAAACACATTTTAAAAACAAACATAACACAGCGGTTAATGGCTATATTAGCGGACTCTCAAGTTCATCCAAGACAATTAAGGCTCGAAATAACAGAGAGTATTTTATTAGAAGATAAGCTTAAAGCAGCCAAACAGCTGCAAAACCTAAAAGCTGCTGGGTTTAAATTACTGCTTGACGATTTTGGTACAGGATACTCATCACTCACCTACTTAAGCCAATTCCCTATTAATGTTATTAAGATAGATCAAAGCTTTGTAAATAGTATTGGTATAGATAAGGGAGATGAATCAATTATTAAAACTATTTTTTCATTGGCAGAAAACTTAGATCTATACTGCATTGCAGAAGGAGTAGAAACGCGCGAACAGATGCTCTTTTTAGCCGAGGTTGGCTGCCATGTATTACAGGGTTATTACTTTGCAAAACCAATGAATGCTAAAGACTTACGTAAAAGCGATTGTTTTAGCAATATCATTGATTTGATTT
>NZ_JACJFD010000031.1:0-60116 GCF_014164415.1 Pseudoalteromonas sp. SG43-1
CCGCCGTATACTTTTGCAAGTACGTTAGTGATTGCTGCAGTTAGTGTAGTTTTACCGTGGTCAACGTGGCCGATTGTACCAACGTTTACGTGCGGTTTTACGCGTTCAAACTTTTCTTTTGCCATCTTAAAAAATTCCTAATAAAGAAATTAAAGCCTGACTCACTATTGAGCCAGACAAGCTAAAATTATATAACAGCGCGAGCTGAAATTATTGTATCTGCGACATTTTTAGAGGCTTCAGCGTACTTCACAAACTCCATAGAGTATGAGGCACGGCCCTGTGTTGCAGATCGTAAAGCAGTTGCATAACCAAACATTTCAGAAAGAGGAACTTGCGCATTAATTTGCTTAAGTCCACCTAATGCATCTTCCATGCCTTCGATTATGCCGCGGCGACGGTTTAAGTCGCCAACTACATCACCCATATTTGAATCAGGAGTGAGTACTTCAACCTTCATTACTGGCTCTAAAAGTACAGGGTTAGCTTCAAGCGCCCCGTTTTTCATTGCCAGTGAACCTGCTATTTTAAATGCCATTTCATTCGAATCTACATCATGGAATGAACCATCATATAAAGTCGCTTTAACGCCAAGTAATGGGTAGCCTGCCAGTACACCTTGAGACATTTGCTCTTGGATACCTTTGTCTACCGCAGGAACGAATTCTTTAGGAACTGAACCACCTACGGTTTCGTTAACGAACTCGTAAATTGGTGACTCATCATCCGTAATATCCATCGGTTCAAGTTTAATCCAAACGTGTCCATATTGGCCACGACCACCTGACTGACGTATAAACTTCCCTTCAACCTTAACAGTTGAACGAATAGCTTCTCGGTATGAGACCTGCGGCTTACCAACGTTACATTCAACACTGAATTCACGTTTCATACGGTCGACGATGATATCTAAGTGAAGTTCACCCATGCCAGAGATTATAACCTGGCCTGATTCTTCGTCAGTTTGTACGCGAAAAGAAGGATCTTCAGCAGCTAGTTTACCTAGTGCGATACCCATCTTATCTTGGTCAGCTATAGTGCGGGGCTCAACCGCAATAGAGATTACTGGTTCTGGGAATTCCATACGCTCAAGCGTAATAATAGAATTCGGATCACACAGTGTTTCACCTGTTGTTACGTCTTTAAGACCAATAGCTGCCGCGATGTCGCCTGCGAAAACTTCTTTGATCTCTTCACGAGAGTTTGAATGCATCTGTACGATACGGCCAAGTCGCTCACGCTTACTTTTTACTGGATTATATACCGTGTCACCCTGTTTAACAGTACCAGAGTAAACACGGAAAAAGGTCAAGGTTCCAACAAACGGGTCTGTTGCAATCTTAAATGCGAGTGCAGCAAACGGCGCTTTATCATTAGCTGGACGTTCTTCCTCAGTACCATTTTCTAAGATACCTTGGATTTGTTTCACTTGCTCTGGTGACGGCATATATTCAACAACGCCATCAAGCACAGCTTGAACGCCTTTGTTTTTAAATGCGCTACCACAAGTAACTGGAACAATCTCATTTGCTAATGTTCGTTGGCGTAAAGCATTTTTAATTTCTGCTTCACTTAACTCTTCACCTTCTAAGTATTTATCCATTAGTTCTTCTGTTGCTTCAGCAGCGCTTTCAACTAAATGAGCGCGCCATTCTTCAGCTAATTCCAGAAGTTCTGCCGGTATTGCCTCATAAGAGAAAGTCATACCCTGGTCCTCTTCGTTCCAGTTAATCACTTTCATTTTTATAAGGTCAATAACACCTTTAAAGTCGTCCTCAGCGCCTACAGGCAACTGAATTGGAACAGGCGTTGCTCCAAGACGAGATTTCACCTGGCTGACCACTGCTAAGAAGTCTGCGCCCGTGCGATCCATTTTATTTACGAAGATCATTCTCGGAACTTCGTATTTGTTCGCTTGACGCCAAACTGTCTCAGTTTGCGGCTGTACACCAGATGAAGCACAAAGAACAACTACCGCACCATCTAGTACGCGTAAAGAACGCTCTACTTCGATAGTGAAATCTACGTGTCCTGGAGTATCAATAATATTGATACGATGGGCGTCAAATTGAGCATCCATCCCTTTCCAAAAACACGTTGTTGCAGCAGAAGTGATTGTGATACCACGCTCTTGTTCCTGCTCCATCCAATCCATAGTTGCAGCGCCATCATGTACTTCACCGATCTTATGAGAAAGACCTGTGTAGAACAGAACACGTTCTGTTGTGGTGGTTTTGCCTGCATCTACGTGAGCAACAATACCTATATTACGATAGCGCTCAAGTGGAGTTGTACGTGCCATATGATCCTCTTAAAGGTTAAAGACAGATTACCAACGGTAATGAGCGAATGCTTTATTCGCTTCAGCCATACGGTGAACGTCTTCACGTTTCTTAACCGCAGTGCCTTTATTATCAGAAGCGTCAACGATTTCTTGAGCTAAACGTAAGCCCATAGATTTTTCGCCACGCTTACGTGCAGCGTCTACTAACCAACGCATACCTAATGCGTTACGACGAACTGGACGTACTTCAACTGGTACTTGATAAGTTGAACCACCAACACGGCGAGATTTAACCTCTACCTGTGGACGGATGTTATCAAGTGCAGTTTCAAAGATTTCTAGGTGCGACTTGCCTGATTTCTCAGCAGCCACGTCTAGCGCACCATAAACAATTTTTTCAGCAGTAGATTTCTTGCCGTCTAACATCACGATGTTAACGAATTTAGCAAGAAGTTCCGATCCGAACTTAGGATCTGGAAGAATTTTACGTTGACCGATTACGCGTCTTCTAGGCATTTTGTATCTCCGGTTTATTCAGGTTTGCTCTTTCGAGTCAATCACCCAAAACAATAATTATAAATATTTAGTGCTTGGCCTTACTAACGGAATACAATTACCCTTTAGGGCGTTTTGCACCGTATTTAGAACGAGCTTGACGACGATCGCTAACGCCTGCACAGTCAAGTGCACCACGAACAGTGTGAAAACGCACACCTGGTAAATCTTTAACACGACCACCACGGATTAGGATTACACTATGCTCTTGAAGGTTATGACCTTCACCGCCAATGTATGAAGTTACTTCGAAACCGTTAGTTAAACGTACACGTGCTACTTTACGTAACGCCGAGTTTGGTTTCTTAGGTGTAGTTGTATATACGCGAGTACATACACCGCGCTTTTGCGGACACGCTTTTAGTGCAGCTGAGTTACTTTTCGTAACCTTGCTACGGCGTGGCTTACGCACTAGCTGGTTAATAGTTGCCATTTAAATAGCTCCTGAAATTAAAATTACTACTGAAAAAAATAAAAAAATCCGCCCTTTATTTACGAGCCTGCATTAAGCACACAAGTAAATGGGTGGCGGAATTTTAATGAGCAAAGTTTAACCTGTCAACCTAAACTAATCGTAAGACAGCATATAACTGCCTTACGATCACTTAATCTATTGATTAAGAACAGTTTATTGATTTCCAGACAAATCAGCATTTAGAGCGTCTGTAAGTGCTTGAGTCGCCTCTTCTGCACTTACTGTTTGCTCTTCTACTACTACTTTGCTTTGTTTACGGCGAGCCATACGTTCTTGATGATACGCAAAACCGGTACCGGCTGGGATCAAACGACCCACAATTACGTTTTCTTTAAGACCGCGAAGCTCATCGCTCTTACCATTCACTGCCGCATCTGTAAGAACACGTGTTGTCTCTTGGAAAGACGCTGCAGAGATGAAAGATTCTGTTGCTAGTGATGCTTTTGTGATACCCATTAACTGGATTTCAAACTTAGCTGGTATCTTACCTTGTTTTTCAAGGTCACGGTTTGCGATATTAACGCGCGCCACTTCGATTTGTTCACCGGCTAAGAAGTCAGTATCACCGCCGTGCATAATGGTACATTTACGTAACATTTGACGGATAATTGTTTCAATGTGCTTGTCATTGATCTTAACGCCTTGCAAACGGTAAACCTCTTGCACTTCGTTAACGATATAGTTAGCAACATGAGTTACACCACGTAGGCGTAAGATGTCATGCGGTGATTCAGGACCATCGGCAATAACTTCACCTTTAGACACTTGCTCACCTTCAAACACGTTAAGTTGACGCCACTTAGGAATCATCTCTTCGTAATGATCACCTTCAGCTGGAGTAATAACTAAACGCTTCTTACCTTTAGTCTCTTTACCGAAGCTAATTGTACCAGTTACTTCAGCTAATATAGCTGGATCTTTTGGCTTACGAGCTTCAAATAAGTCGGCTACGCGTGGTAGACCACCCGTGATATCACGAGTTTTCGAACCTTCTTGCGGAATACGTGCTAACACGTCACCTGGGTTTGCTGTAACGCCGTCAATAACTTCAATCGTAGTGAATGAAGGAAGACGTGTTTCTTGCAGACCGCGCTCTTCACTTTCAATGATAAGCTTTGGTTCTTTCGTATTTACTTTAGCAAGATCTTTTACAACTACACGGGTTAAACCGGTTAGTTCATCAGTCTGTGCTTCAGTATTTGAATCATCGATATCGCTGAACGATACTTTTGACTTATGCTCAAGAACGATTGGGTGACTATGCGGGTCCCAAGTAGCGACGATGTCATTACCTTGAACTTCTGCATTGTCTTGCACTGTTAGTACCGCACCGTAAGGTACTTTATAACGCTCTTTCTCACGACCATGACTATCGATGATAGTAATTTCCGTAGAACGAGAGGTAATAACAATCTTACCGTCTGTGTTTAATACGTACTTAGAGTTATGAAGTTTTAATGTACCGTTAGTTTTAACTTGTACATTATTTTCTGCAGATGCTCTAGATGCCGCACCACCGATGTGGAAGGTACGCATTGTTAACTGTGTACCCGGCTCACCGATTGATTGAGCCGCGATAACACCCACTGATTCACCAGCGTTGATGATGTGACCACGTGCTAGGTCACGACCGTAACAGTTAGCACAAACACCAAAGTCATTATCACATGTGATAACAGAACGTACGCGAACTTCATCTACTGAGTGCTCTTCTAAAAGGTCACACAGTTTTTCGTCAAGCATAACATTACGTTCAACAAGTACAGTATTAGTACCTGGAATTACAATATCTTCTGCAACAACACGACCTAGAACACGTTCGCGAAGTGCTTCTACAACATCACCACCTTCAATAAGCGGTTTCATTGTTAAGCCATCTTCTGTGCCACAGTCATCTTCATTGATTACCAAATCTTGTGCAACGTCTACTAGACGACGCGTTAGGTAACCCGAGTTTGCTGTTTTAAGTGCTGTATCGGCAAGACCTTTACGCGCACCATGCGTTGAGATGAAGTACTGAAGTACGTTTAGACCTTCACGGAAGTTAGCTGTGATTGGCGTCTCGATGATTGAACCATCTGGACGTGCCATTAGACCACGCATACCCGCCAACTGACGAATCTGTGCAGCACTACCACGAGCACCTGAGTCGGCCATCATAAACACTGAGTTAAATGACGGTTGCTCTACTTCTTCACCTTTTGCATTGATAACTGTATCTTTTGACAAGTTAGCCATCATCTCACGTGATAAGTTTTCGTTTACACGTGACCAGATATCGATAACTTTATTGTACTTTTCACCAGCCGTTACAAGACCTGATTGGAATTGTTGGTTGATTTCAGTCACTTCAGCTTCAGCTGATTCAATTATCTGTGCTTTAATCGGTGGGATAACTAAGTCATCAATACCGATAGAAACACCTGACTTCATTGCATAATGGAAACCGGTGTACATAACTTGGTCAGCAAAGATAACTGTATCTTTAAGACCTAGACGACGGTAACACTCATTCAATAAGCCAGAAATCTGCTTTTTACCTAGCGGCTGGTTGATTGACGCAAACGGCATGCCTTTAGGTAAAATTAGAGACAGAATTGCACGACCAACAGTTGTATCGATAACAGTAACAGTGTCTTCTACTATGCCGTCTTCGTTTTTAACTGATTGGCTAATACGTACTTTCACGATTGCGTGAAGGTCTGCATTGCCGCTGCGGTATGCTTTTTCTGCTTCTTTTGGATCTTTAAATATCGCGCCTTCGCCTTTAGCGTTAATGCGGTCACGAGTCATGTAATAAAGACCCAATACAACATCCTGTGAAGGAACGATGATTGGCTCACCATTCGCAGGAGATAGAATGTTGTTTGTTGACATCATTAAGGCACGAGCTTCAAGCTGTGCTTCGATTGTTAACGGTACGTGTACCGCCATTTGGTCACCATCGAAATCGGCGTTGTAGGCCGCACATACTAATGGATGCAAATGAATCGCTTTACCTTCGATAAGCACAGGTTCAAACGCTTGGATACCCAAACGGTGAAGTGTTGGTGCACGGTTAAGTAATACTGGATGTTCACGAATTACTTCGTCAAGTACATCCCATACTTCCGGAACTTCACGTTCAACCATCTTCTTAGCTGCTTTGATTGTCGTAGCCATGCCGCGACGCTCTAATTTGCCATAGATGAATGGTTTGAATAACTCTAGTGCCATCTTCTTAGGAAGACCACATTGGTGAAGCTTAAGTGTAGGACCTACTGTGATTACAGAACGGCCTGAATAATCTACACGCTTACCAAGTAAGTTCTGACGGAAACGACCTTGCTTACCCTTGATCATATCAGCAAGAGATTTAAGAGGACGTTTGTTAGAACCTGTAATTGCACGACCACGACGACCGTTATCAAGTAGCGCATCTACCGCTTCTTGTAACATACGTTTTTCGTTGCGTACAATAATGTCTGGTGCTGCTAAATCTAGTAGACGCTTAAGACGGTTATTACGGTTAATAACACGACGGTAAAGGTCGTTTAGATCAGATGTCGCAAAACGACCACCGTCTAATGGTACTAATGGACGTAGATCAGGTGGCAATACTGGAAGTACTGTCATGATCATCCACTCAGGGTTATTACCTGATTGGTGGAACGATTCCATTAACTTAAGACGTTTAGTGATTTTTTTACGCTTAGTTTCAGAGTTAATTGTTGGTAACTCTTCACGCATCTCAGCAATTAATTGAGCAAGATCAAGTTCACGAAGCAAGTCTAAAACTGCTTCAGCACCCATCTTCGCTTCAAATTCATCACCGTGCTCTTCTAGTGAATCTAAGTATTCTTCTTCACCTAATAGTTGACCACGCTCAAGCGTTGTCATACCAGGCTCAGTTACTACGAATGATTCGAAGTAAAGAACACGTTCAATATCACGAAGCGTCATATCTAGCATTAAGCCAATACGTGACGGTAATGATTTTAAAAACCATATATGTGCAACTGGGCTCGCAAGGTCGATATGACCCATACGATCGCGTCGCACTTTAGTGAGTGTTACTTCAACGCCACACTTTTCACAGATCACACCACGGTGTTTAAGGCGTTTATATTTACCACATAAACACTCATAATCTTTCACTGGGCCGAAAATACGGGCACAGAATAAGCCGTCGCGCTCAGGCTTGAAAGTACGGTAGTTAATAGTCTCAGGTTTCTTTACTTCACCGTATGACCATGAACGAACCATGTCTGGTGAAGCAAGACCAATGCGAATTGCATCGAATTCTTCGGTCTTATTTTGTTGCTTCAGAAACTTAAGTAAGTCTTTCACCTTAGCTCTCCTGTCGGAGTTAATCTTGAGGACGGATAGTCTCGTCCCTACATTCTATTCAGCCGTAACAGATGCTGCAGCGTTAACTGCAGCATCTAATTGGCTTAATTTTCTTCCAACTCGATGTTGATACCCAGTGAGCGGATTTCTTTCAACAATACGTTGAACGATTCTGGCATACCTGGTTCCATTTTATGGTTACCATCAACGATGTTTTTATACATCTTAGTACGACCGTTCACGTCATCCGATTTCACTGTTAGCATTTCTTGTAGAGTGTAAGCAGCACCGTAAGCTTCAAGTGCCCATACTTCCATCTCACCAAAACGCTGGCCACCGAACTGTGCTTTACCACCCAGCGGCTGCTGAGTAACAAGGCTGTAAGAACCAGTAGAACGTGCGTGCATCTTATCGTCAACCAAGTGGTTAAGTTTAAGCATGTACATGTAACCAACAGTTACTTGACGTTCAAACTGATCGCCAGTACGGCCATCATAAAGTGTAACCTGACCACTTCGAGGATATCCACCAAGCTCAAGCATGTCTTTGATTTCGCTTTCTTTCGCGCCATCAAATGCAGGAGTAGCTATTGGTAAACCACCTTTTAAGTTTTCAGCTAGACGACGAATTTCGTCATCAGTGAAGCTAGCAATGTCTACAACTTGGCGAGATTCACCAATTTCGTAAGCTTGCTTGATGAATTCACGTAGCTCATGAAGCTCACGTTGTTCTTTCATCATCTCTTCAATACGTTCACCGATACCACGTGCAGCAAGACCCATATGTGTTTCAAGGATCTGACCGATGTTCATACGCGATGGTACACCTAGTGGATTCAATACGATATCTACCGTACGACCTTTGTCATCGTAAGGCATATCTTCTACTGGTACGATAGTCGAGATAACACCTTTGTTACCGTGACGACCCGCCATTTTATCACCCGGTTGGATACGACGTTTAACAGCTAGGTATACTTTAACAATCTTAAGTACGCCTGGTGCTAAATCATCACCTTGGGTAATTTTACGACGTTTGTTTTCAAACTTTTTATCGTATTCAGCTTTAAGCTCATCGTACTGTGCAGCTAGTTGCTCAAGCTCAGCTTGCTTGTCTTCTTCAGCAAGGCTTTGCGTAAGTACTTTTTCAGCATTAAGAGATGCAAGTTTTTCTTCATCAAAACCAGCAGCTATAAGTAGCTTGCGTGCACGGTCTAAAACGCCTGCTTCTAAGATACGGAACTCTTCGTTGAAGTCTTTCTTCGCTTCGCGAAGCTGCATATCTTCAACTTCTAACGCGCGTTTATCTTTTTCAACACCATCACGGGTGAAAACTTGCACGTCAATTACAGTACCAGTTACAGAGTTTGGTACACGTAAAGAGCTGTCTTTAACGTCAGACGCTTTTTCGCCGAAGATAGCACGTAGGAGCTTCTCTTCAGGTGTAAGCTGTGTCTCGCCTTTAGGAGTCACTTTACCTACTAGAATATCGCCGCCTTTAACTTCAGCACCAATATATACAACGCCTGATTCATCAAGCTTGCCTAGCGCAGACTCACCCACATTCGGGATATCTGCAGTGATCTCTTCAGGACCTAATTTAGTATCACGGGCAACACACTGTAGTTCTTGAATATGGATAGTCGTTAGACGATCTTCTTCAACTACGCGCTCTGATAACAAGATTGAATCTTCGAAGTTGTAACCGTTCCATGGCATGAATGCCACGCGAAGGTTTTGACCAAGGGCTAAGTCACCTAAGTCAGTCGAAGGACCATCTGCTAACACGTCACCACGAGTAACCGGTTCGCCAACCATACAAGTTGGTTTTTGGTTAATACATGTATTTTGGTTAGAACGTGTGTATTTGGTTAAGTTGTAGATGTCGATGCCCGCTTCACCAGGGATGCGCTCTTCTTCATGTACATTTACAACGATGCGACTTGCGTCAGCATACATTACTTCACCACCACGTTTAGCAACGATAGTTACACCAGAGTCTTTCGCTAGTGTTAACTCAATACCAGTACCTACTAACGGTTTATCCGCTTTCAATGTTGGTACTGCTTGACGTTGCATGTTTGAACCCATCAATGCACGGTTAGCATCATCGTGTTCTAGGAACGGGATAAGTGCTGCCGCTACAGAGATCACCTGTTGTGGTGATACATCCATATACTGCTGGTCCATGCGACCCATAAAGGTAGATTCACCTTTGTGACGACATGGAATAAGTTCATCAACAAACTCATTGGTTTCAGTTAAGTTTGAGTTCGCCTGTGCGATAACAAACTGACCTTCTTCAATGGCTGATAAGTAATCAACTTCATCAGTTACAACACCATCTACCACTTTGCGGTAAGGTGTTTCTAAGAAACCGTAGTCATTTGTACGTGCGTACGTAGACAACGAGTTAATTAGACCGATGTTTGGACCCTCAGGAGTCTCGATTGGACATACGCGACCATAGTGAGTTACGTGAACGTCACGTACTTCAAAGCCTGCGCGTTCACGAGTTAGACCGCCCGGACCTAATGCAGAGATACGACGTTTATGCGTAACTTCTGATAGTGGGTTATTTTGGTCCATAAACTGTGATAACTGAGACGAGCCGAAGAACTCTTTAACCGCTGCCGAAATAGGCTTAGCGTTAATAAGATCTTGTGGCATTATCGCGTCAAGGTCACCTAAGCTTAAACGCTCACGTACAGCACGTTCAACACGTACTAGACCAACACGGAATTGGTTCTCAGCCATTTCGCCAACACTACGTATACGACGGTTGCCTAAGTGATCGATATCATCAACATCGCCTTGACCGTTACGAATAGCAATTAATACTTTCATAACAGACACGATGTCTTCTTTGCTTAATGTGCCTGGGCCTGTGTCTGTATCGTAACCAACACGGCTATTGAACTTCATACGACCTACAGTAGATAAGTCATAACGCTCTTCAGAGAAGAACAAGTTCTGGAATAAGGCTTCAGCCGCGTCTTTCGTCGGTGGCTCGCCTGGGCGCATCATGCGGTAAATTTCTACTAGTGCTTCTAAACGGCTGCTTGAAGAGTCAATGTTCAATGTATTTGACATGTAAGCACCGCTGTCCACTTCATTGATATATAACGTATCAATTTTAGTGTGACCGGCTTTAACCAATTCAGCCATTAGCTCTAGAGTTAGCTCGTCATTTGCATTTGCAATAACTTCACCAGTTGACTCATCAACATAGTTTTTAGCTACAATACGGCCAATGATGTACTCATGTGGTACTTCTAATTGCTTAATGCCTTTCTTCTCGATGCTCTTGATGTGGCGAGCCGTAACACGACGACCGCTTTCAACAAATACTTCACCGTCTTCGCTCTTGATATCAAAAGCGGCAGTTTCACCACGTAAACGCGAAGGTACAAGTTCCATAAGAACTTTACCATTCGTTACTTCAAACGTAGTGTTATCGAAGAACATATCTAGGATTTCTTCGCTAGAATACTCTAGTGCACGTAGGATGATAGACGCCGGTAATTTACGACGGCGGTCAATACGTACATATAAGTTATCTTTTGCATCAAATTCGAAGTCTAACCATGAACCACGGTAAGGTATAACGCGTGCGTTATATAATACTTTACCCGATGAATGGGTTTTACCGCGGTCGTTATCAAAGAATACACCAGGGCTACGGTGTAGCTGAGAAACGATAACACGCTCTGTACCATTGATTACAAAAGTACCGGTATCTGTCATGAGCGGAATTTCGCCCATGTAAACTTCTTGCTCTTTAATGTCTTTAACTGTGCCTGGTGCTTCTTTGTCCATAACAACAAGACGCAGTTTCACGCGAAGTGGAGCAGAATAAGTCACACCGCGAATTTGACATTCTTTTACATCGAAAACTGGCTCACCAATACGGTAACTTACGTATTGAAGCTCAGAATTTCCCGAGTAGCTTTTAATAGGGAACACAGAACGGAAGGCAGCTTCCAAACCATGATCGCCATCAGCGTCCGGCACTAAGAATTTTTTAAACGATTCTAACTGTGTAGACAGTAAAAAAGGTATATCCAAAACTTGTGGACGTTTACCAAAATCCTTACGGATACGTTTCTTTTCAGAATAAGAGTAAGCCATGGGGTTCCTCAGCTTGCTGATCTTTGACCCGACCTGTTCTTGTAAGAACAGACTTAACTGGCAGCTATGCCAAGATTTTACAACATTTAACTGTTGTTCTAATTAGATCCCACTTTAACACTAGCAAACTATAAAGCGTTGAAAGTAAAGAAAAAATCAGATTTTATTTGAACTAAAAGAGTGCATCACTCTATAGCGCAAAAAGGCCGGTGATTAAATAATCACCAGCCCTTGCCTGATTTCTCAGGCAGCGAACTTAGCAAAAGCTAAATTACTTAACCTCAACTTCAGCACCAGCTTCAGTAAGATCTTTTGCAAGTGCTTCAGCTTCTTCTTTAGATACACCTTCTTTAACAGGTGTAGGAGCAGCTTCAACAAGAGCTTTCGCTTCTTTAAGGCCAAGGCCAGTTGCGCTACGAACAGCTTTGATTGCAGAAACCTTGTTAGCGCCAGCGCCAGTAAGGATTACGTCAAATTCTGTTTTCTCTTCAGCAGCTTCAGCAGCTGGACCAGCTACCATTGCAGCTGCAGCAGTTACGCCGAATTTTTCTTCCATTGCTTCGATAAGAGCAACAACGTCCATTACTGACATTTCAGCAATTGCGTCAAGGATTTGGTCTTTAGATACAGACATTACAAATTTCCTAATAATTAACGGACATTAAGTCCAAATAAATTTTACACCGAAAGTGAGATTAAACAGCTTAAAATTAAGCAGCTTGCTCTTCTTTCTGTACACGTACTGCTTCAATTGTTTTACACAATTTGCCAGCAGACGCTTCTTTCATAGCACTCATTAAGCGTGCAACAGCTTCATCGTATGTAGGTAATGTAGCAAGCATTGCTGCATCAACAACATTTCCTTCAAAAGCGGCCGTTTTAAGCTCGAATTTCTCATTCTTTTTCGCGAAATCTGAAAAGATACGCGCAGCAGCACCTGGGTGCTCTGATGAGAAAGCGATTAAGCTTGGACCAACAAATGAATCAGAAAGACACTCAAAATCTGTTCCTTCAAGAGCACGTTTTGCTAAAGTGTTACGGACAACTTTCATCCAAACACCATTTGCACGAGCTTCTTTACGAAGGGCAGTGATTGCGCCAACTGTTACACCACGAGAATCTGCAACAACTGCAGATAGAGCACCATTGGCTGCTTCGTTGACTTCAGCAACTATTGCTTTTTTGCCTTGAAGATTTAAAGCCATGGGTGTTACTCCTGGTTTAATGGGGGTACCGATTATCGGATTCCCCTGTTCTACTCTTCCCTACCAAACAAGGTAGAGATGCTTTTTACGGCGAGAGCCAGAAGGATTAGGAAAAATCTATCTGGGGTCTACACCGTCTACGTAGGTGAATATTAAGGCCGAAGCCACCTACGGTCTTGGACGGAAGCCCAATTTATCGTTAACCCCGAAGGCTTAACGAAATTATGGACTTCAACCCGAATTCTTTACTTTGCAAATTAATAAATTAATCAACAAAATGGCGCGAAATTATAGTACAAATTTCACGCCATGTAAACACTCAATTAAGCAACAATAGTGCTTAAAGTGTTTTGGTCAACAGAAACACCTGCGCCCATTGTTGTAGAGATAGTTACTTTCTTCAAGTAAACACCTTTAGCTTGAGAAGGTTTAGCCTTCTTAAGCGCAACAATTAGAGCTTCAAGGTTTTGTTGTAACTGCTCTGCAGTGAAATCAACCTTACCAATAGTAGTATGGATGATGCCATTTTTGTCATTACGGTAACGTACTTGACCTGCTTTAGCATTTTTAACTGCTTCTGCAACGTTAGGCGTTACAGTACCAGTTTTAGGGTTTGGCATTAGACCACGTGGGCCTAAGATTTGACCTAGTTGACCAACAACACGCATAGCGTCTGGTGATGCAACAACAACGTCAAAGTTCATCTCGCCTTTTTTAACTAGTTCAGCAAGATCTTCCATACCTACTAATTCAGCACCGGCTTCTTTTGCAGCTTCTGCATTAGCGCCTTGTGTGAATACAGCAACACGAACGTCACGACCAGTACCGTTAGGTAGTACAGTAGCACCACGAACGTTTTGATCAGATTTACGAGCATCGATACCAAGGTTAACGGCAACGTCAACACTTTCTACGAATTTAGCTGTCGCTAACTCTTTTAAAAGAGCAACTGCTTCATTGATTTCGTAATCTTTAGTTACTTCCACTTTTTCGCGGATAGTACGCATACGTTTAGTTAATTTAGCCATTTCTTAGTCCTCTACGTTCAAGCCCATCGCACGCGCAGAACCTGCGATAGTGCGAACCGCTGCGTCCATATCGGCAGCTGTAAGGTCAGTTCGTTTTGTCTCAACAATTTCTTCAAGTTGAGCACGAGTTACTGTGCCTACTTTATCAGTGTTAGGACGGCCTGAGCCTGACTTGATACCAGCAGCTTTCTTAAGTAAGTAAGCAGCAGGTGGCGTTTTCATGTCGAACGTAAATGAACGGTCACCGTAAACAGAGATCACTACAGGAACTGGAGCGCCTTTTTCGATAGACTCTGTACGTGCGTTAAACGCTTTACAGAATTCCATGATGTTTACACCGTGTTGACCTAGTGCAGGACCTACAGGAGGACTAGGATTAGCCATACCAGCGGCAACTTGTAGCTTGATTAGAGCTTCAACTTTTTTAGCCATTATAAATACCTCATTTGGTGGGTCTCAGCCTTGTGCGCGCGAGGACGCGTACTCTAACGGCTTCCCAGTTTAAAAATTGGTTTCGTACTTTTTGCACAGTAAAAAATAAATTTTACCTTAATACAAAAAGGCCGCTGATTATAAGTTAATCAGCGGCCTTTTTCAAGCTTCATGCCAAAATTTAAATAAAAATTAGCGAAGCTTTTTTAATCAATTACTTATCTTGCTCAACTTGACCGAATTCAAGCTCAACTGGCGTAGAACGACCAAAAATAAGTACAGATACTTTTACGCGGCTCTTTTCGTAGTCAACTTCTTCAACTACACCACTGAAATCTGCAAATGGACCATCTGTAACGCGTACAACTTCACCTGGTTCAAATAATGTAGCAGGTTTAGGTGCTTCAGCATTTTCTTGTAGGCGATTAAGAATGCGCTCAGCTTCTTTAGGGCTGATAGGAGCAGGACGATCAGACGTACCACCAATAAAGCCCATAACGCGTTCTGTGCTGTTCACTAAGTGCCAGCTTGCGTCATTCATATCCATTTGTACTAATACATAACCTGGGAAGAATTTACGCTCAGATTTACGCTTTTGGCCAGCGCGCATCTCAACAACTTCTTCAGTTGGTACCAATATCTCACCAAAGCTCGATTCTAGACCTTCGATTTTAATATGTTCAATTAACGTTTGAGCAACACGCTTTTCGTAACCAGAAAAGGCCTGTACTACATACCAACGTAACTTAATTTCTTTGTTCTCGTTCTCATCCGACATGGGATCAGATCTCCAATCCAGTTAAAAAGCCTACAGCGCGGAATAAAATGCCATCTAATCCCCAAAGGATAAGTGCCATAATCACTGTTGCAACCATTACAATTAATGTCGTGTGGGTAGTTTCTTGGCGCGTTGGCCAAATAACTTTGCGTACTTCAATTCGAGCTTCTTTAGCGAAAGCAAGAAAGTTACGTCCCTTAAATGTTTGCGAGGCAATTGCTAATCCGGCCGCTATTGCAACAACAACGCCAATAGCACGTAGTAATACAGATTGATCTGCATACATGTGATTACCAACAACTGCGCCTGCAAGTAGCGCGATTGCTACTAACCACTTTACTGACTCCATCGCACTTGATGGTGTTTCTACATTCGTGCTCATAATATTATTACCTTAACTACAGACACAACAACCCTACACTACGGCAGGGTTAATCCATTAAAATCTAAACTTAAAAACAGACTTAATTTAAACCGGTTTTTAATCTCAGACTACTCAAATAACAAGTAAAACTGGCAGGGGCGGAGAGATTCGAACTCCCAACCATCGGTTTTGGAGACCGCTGTTCTACCAATTGGAACTACGCCCCTGCAAAGTGGATGCCTATTATACTTACGCAGTTCATTAACACAAGCCTAAAAGATACCCACATTGGAAAATCTAATTAATTAATTACATTATTGTTTAAACTGCTAATAATTTAATCGGTTAGATAAACCTACAATCCAAAGATATTGATTATTTCCCTATGGTTTTATAAACGTCACTTAACAAGCTTGAAGCGCCAAACCTAAATGTATTTGCTTGCAAATAATCATCACCCATTATTGCGCGTGCTAGCGCTAAATAATCACTAGCATCGGCCACTGTTTTAACACCGCCGGCCGCTTTAAAGCCCACACGTTTATTTGAGTTTTTAATGGCTGTTAGCATAGTTTTTGTTGATTCAAGCGTGGCATTTACAGCTACTTTACCCGTACTGGTTTTTACAAAATCAGCACCGCCTTCAATTGCAAGCTCCGTGGCTTGAGTAATAAGCGCGTCGGTTTTTAGCTCGCCGCTTTCTATTATTACTTTAAGTTGCGCGCGCGACCCACATGCTTTTTTACTTTCGCTTACATAGTTAACTACAGTTTGAGCATCGCCAGCGATTAACTTTTTATAAGGAATAACCAAATCAATTTCGTCAGCGCCGCGCTCTATTGCAATAAGTGTTTCGTTAATTACATCACTCAGTGGTGCATCACCTGTTGGAAAGTTAGTAACTGTTGCGACTTTAATATAGTTAAGCTCACGCGCTGCGAGTGCTATTTTTGCATCATCAACAAAGTCGCTATAAACACATACAGCGGCAGGCGTGCCTAAGGTAGGATTTATGCTATCAACAAGTGCTTGAATGCTTTTGGTGGTATCGCTGGTGTTTAAGCTTGTTAAATCCATCAGTGCGACTGCTAATGCGGCATCTTTTTGGTGTTGTGTCATTAGAGCTCCGTTGCTTATGTAATACCAATTTTATTAAAAACATGATCATTTTAGCGTATTAAATAACGCACTAACTAGGTTAAAAACTATTTATATAGAACAACTATGTATCATAATTTTAGCCTTGTTATTGAGCTATTTTCTCGTCGCTATAATAGATCACTAATTTAATGCAATTGGTATAAGTACAAAATTTGATATGCCTCCATATTAACAAATTAAACCAAACTCGCTATAGCTCATAACCAAACACTATAAGCTGGTTATTTTACTTGTAACTCGGCGCAATCCCTTGTTAACTAGCTCTTAGGCCTAAAAAGCCCACCTATTATAACTTTTGGTTATATCAACTTGGTTTTAATTATTTTTTACTTATTGATAGCCACTATATTCTGCTTAACAGAATAAAGCGTTTTCTTATATTTGAATTTGTTTAGGGGTCTTATTAACGTGCAGTATTTACCTATCTTTACCAAACTCGACAACAAACCAGTATTGGTTGTTGGCGGTGGAGAGGTCGCATTACGCAAATGTCGCGCGTTTTTAAAAGCGAGAGCAAGCGTTACTTTAGTAGCACCTTGGTTTTGCGACGAACTAAAAGAGCATGCACATAATAATGAAGTAAAGCTTATTGATGCTTATTTTGATGAATCGCACCTTGATGGCAAAATGCTTGTTATTGCAGCAACCGACCGCGATGAAGTAAACAACAACGTATTTGAACTTGCCAATGCCCGCAATGTGTTTGTAAACGTGGTTGATGACCAACCTAAATGTACGTTTATATTCCCATCCATTGTTGACCGTGACCCAATTACGATTGCTATATCAAGTGCTGGCACAGCGCCCGTACTTGCACGTCGCTTACGCGAAAAGCTCGAAACTCTTATTCCACATCATATTGGCCCACTTGCAACACTTGTCGGTGGCTTTAGAGAAAAAGTAAAAAAACGCTTTAAGCATTTTTCAGACCGCCGCCAATTTTGGGAAGGCGTGTTCGACTCATCTGTCGTGAGTAAAGTACAAACCGGCGATACCCAAGCCGCACAGCAGCAACTAGAGCAAATGCTAGATGCTAAAGCAGAACCTGAAGGCGAAGTATATGTAGTAGGCGCAGGCCCTGGCGATCCAGAGCTTTTAACACTTAAAGCACTACAACTTATGCAACAAGCCGACGTCGTCGTTTATGACTTTTTAGTCTCTGACGAAATTATGGAACTAGTGCGCCGCGATGCTGACCTTATTTGTGTAGGTAAACGTTTGGGCGATCATAGTGTTGTTCAAGAAGATACCAACCAAATGCTGGTCGACCTTGCTAAACAAGGCAAAAAAGTGTGCCGCATTAAAGGTGGTGACCCGTTTATTTATGGCCGTGGTGGCGAAGAAGTACAAGTACTGGCTGCTAACAACGTAAATTATCAAATTGTTCCAGGTATTACAGCCGCTGCAGGTTGTAGTGCTTACGCGGGTATTCCGCTTACGCATCGCGACCATGCACAAGCCATTCAATTTGTAACTGGCCACTGTAAAAAAGACGGTCAAGAACTTGATTGGCAATCGCTGGCAAAAGCAAATCAAACGCTGGCTATTTACATGGGCGTAATTAAATCGCCGCACATACAAGGCGAGCTTTTAAAACATGGCCGCAAAGCCGACACCCCTGTTGCCATTATCGAAAACGGTACACGTAAAAATCAGCGTGTAGTAACAGGCCAATTAGGCGAACTTGCCGACTTAATTGAACGCAACAGCATTATATCGCCTGCGCTACTCATTATTGGTGAAGTAGCCGCCCTGCACTCGCAACTAGCGTGGTTTGGGAAGAACGAGCAAACAAGCAGCTTTGCACAGCCGCTAACAGATGTATCAAATACATAACCGAATTTTAAATTTGTAACTTTTAATCATTTTAGTAGGACGACTAACAATGGCTTTAACTCACCTTCAGCAACTTGAAGCTGAAAGTATCAAAATCATGCGCGAAGTCGCCGCTGAGTTTGAGAACCCAGTAATGCTTTACTCTATTGGTAAAGATTCGTCGGTACTTTTGCACTTAGCGCGTAAAGCATTTTACCCTGCAAAAATTCCGTTTCCGTTATTACACGTAGACACCAACTGGAAGTTTCGTGAAATGATCGAGTTTCGCGACCGTATAGCTAAAGAATACGGCTTTGATCTACTGGTACACAAAAATCCAGAAGGCATTGAAATGGGTGTAGGCCCGTTTACGCATGGCTCGGGTAAACATACCGACATAATGAAAACCCAAGGCTTAAAACAAGCGCTAGATAAATACGGCTTTGATGCTGCATTTGGTGGCGCACGCCGCGACGAAGAAAAGTCACGCGCAAAGGAGCGTGTTTATTCGTTCCGCGACAAACACCACCGTTGGGACCCTAAAAACCAACGCCCAGAGCTTTGGAATACCTATAACAGCCAAGTTAATCCGGGTGAGAGCATTCGTGTTTTCCCATTATCTAACTGGACTGAGCTTGATATTTGGCAATACATTTATCAAGAAAACATCGAAATGGTGCCATTGTACCTAGCTAAAGATCGCCCAGTAGTTGAGCGCGACGGTACTTTGATTATGGTTGACGATGAGCGTATGCCTCTTAATGAAGGTGAAGTACCGCAAATGAAATCTGTACGTTTTCGTACATTAGGCTGCTACCCACTTACCGGTGCAGTTGAATCAACAGCCAGTACTTTAACCGAAATCATCGAAGAAATGCTGCTATCTACGTCATCTGAACGTGAAGGTCGTGTTATTGACCATGATTCAGCCGGCTCAATGGAGAAGAAAAAACGTGAGGGGTATTTTTAATGTCTAGCCAAAATAACGATACATTTAACGAAGTAAAAGAAATAGGCATAGACGCCTACCTAGCACGCCAACAAGACAAAAGCTTATTACGCATGCTTACTTGTGGCAGCGTAGATGACGGTAAATCAACACTGATTGGCCGCCTACTGCACGACAGCCACCAAATTTATGAAGATCAGCTAGCAGCCCTTCATAAAGATAACGAAAAAGTAGGTAATGCAGGTGAAGATCTTGACCTTGCTTTATTAGTTGATGGCCTACAAGCTGAGCGTGAACAAGGCATTACGATTGACGTAGCGTACCGTTACTTTTCAACGGCTAAGCGTAAATTTATTATTGCCGACACGCCTGGGCACGAGCAATACACGCGCAACATGGTAACTGGTGCATCAACAAGCGATGTCGCCATTATTTTGGTTGATGCGCGTTACGGCGTACAAGTACAAACTAAGCGCCATAGCTTTATTTGTGACTCGCTGGGCATTAAACAGTTTGTTGTTGCCGTTAATAAAATGGATATCGTTGATTTTGACGAAACCGTGTATGAAAAAATTAAGGCCGATTATCTTAAATTTGCTGAGCAACTTAACGTATCAAACATTAAGTTTGTGCCTATGTCGGCGCTTAAAGGCGACAACGTAGTAACACGCTCTGCACATACACCGTATTACACCGACAAGCCGCTACTAGAGTTATTAGAAGATTCGCCAGCAGCCGAAACAGATACAGGCTTTGAAGCGCGCCTACCGGTGCAATATGTCGTGCGTCCTAACTTAAACTTCCGTGGTTTTCAGGGCACACTGACATCGGGCAAGATGCACGTAGGCGATGCTATAAAAGTACTACCGTCGGGTAAAACATCAAGCATTAAAGAAATTGTTACCTTTGATGGTAATCTGGACAGCGCCGAAGCAGGCCAAGCAATTACCGTTACCCTAAATAACGAAATTGATATTAGCCGAGGGGATGTAATCGTACCTGCAAACTCAACGGCCGCTGTTACTAACCAGCTGCAAGCTAAAATTGTGTGGATGCATGAATCGCCATTAGTGTTAGGTAAAAGCTATAACCTAAAACTAGGTAGCAAAAACACCTCAGCTATTGTTAAAAAGATTGACTACACAATTGATGTAAACACGCTTGAGCACGGCACTAGCGACTCATTACAGCTAAACGAAATTGCGATTGTAACGCTTGAACTAACCGAAACTATTTTGGCAGACGAGTACCACAGCAATCACGAAACAGGCTCGTTTATCCTAATCGATCGCTTATCAAACCTAACAGTTGCTGCCGGTATGATTGAGCAAGTACTGCAAAGCCAAGCACAGCAAAGTAACTTTAGCGAATTTGAAGTTGAATTTAACAGCTTAGTACGCAAGCACTTCCCGCATTGGCAAGCGCTTGATATTTCTAAGTTATAAGTTAACTTTAGCCTGTTAGGAATTTAAAAGCATGGTAGAACAGCTCGTTTTAACAGGCATTATTCTTACCTTAGTCGGGTGCCTTTTTGGCACCCGTATTAATCCAGCATGGTTATTTGTAAGCGCTATTGGCACCAGCTACTTAGCAGGGCTAATCGATCTTGAAAGTATGTTAGTTAACTACGCTAACCCGTCGCTTATCACTTTAGTACTATTGGTGTTAGTGTCGACCGCAATAGAAAAAACCACCCTAATTCAAAAGTTAGCGCAATCGCTATCTAAAGGTAGTTTAGTAAAATCGGTAACAAAATTGGGGTTATCAACCGCCTTTTTATCGTCGTTCACTAACAATACCGCCGTTGTTGCATCGCTTATTACAGCGATAAAAGACAATCCTAATCACTCCCCTTCAAAGCTATTATTACCGCTGTCGTACACTGCTATTTTGGGCGGCACTATTACGCTTATTGGTACATCAACCAACTTAATCGTTAATGGCTTTGCAGTAGATGCGGGCATGGAACCGCTGGGCTTTTTTGACTTTACCTTAGTAGGTTTAGGCGCGCTAAGCGTAGGCCTAATTACCATTTTAGTAATGCTTAAATACTTACCCGACAACGGTAAAAGCGACCAAGAAGTCGTGCCTTTTTACCTAGAAGGTAAAGTACAAGCAAGCTCAAAATTAATAGGCCAAACCGTAGAAGAAAACGGCCTACGTGATTTAAAAGACTTATTCCTTGCTGAAATTATTCGCGACGGGAGCCGCATTTGCGCAGTCACTCCACAGCAAGTTATTCAAAAAGACGACGTGCTGCTGTTTGTAGGTGACATAAAATCGGTGCCATTACTTACCCGTTTCGACGGTTTAAAAGTAGTGCACGAGAATCATCAAAAAGACATAGAACACTTAGTAGAAGTAGTTGTAAGTCAATCTTCAAAATTTATTGGTAAAACCGTAAAAGAAGCCCGCTTTAGAGAGCAGTTTCATGCTGCTGTTATTGCTATTCGCCGTGGACACGACCGCTTACAGGGCGGCCTTGGGCAAGTGCAATTACAAGCTGGCGACTCACTTATACTCGCACCAGGCAAAAACTTTTACACTTTGCCTAATTTAAAGCGCGAATTTGTGTATATTTCAGGGTTTGACTTACAAGCCCACCTTGCACCTAAGCAATCAAATATTGTGCTACTAAGCTTTGCCGCAGTACTGGGTTTAAGCATTATTGGCATAGTGCCGCTGGTTAAAGGCTTATTAGTATTACTGATTGGCTTAATGCTCAGCGGCACCATAAAACTTAACGAAGTAAAACGCCGTTTTCCTATCGAGTTACTCGTAGTTGTAGGTAGCGCCATTGGCCTTGCTAAATTAATGATAGGCACCGGACTTGCCGGGCAAATATCCGACGCCATGTTTATGGTACTTGGGGATTTTGGCCCGTACGGCGCGTTTATAGCTATATTTTTAATGACCGTATTATTTACCGAGCTTATAACTAACAACGCAGCTGCTGCCTTATCTTTCCCTGTTGCTTACTCGCTCGCGGTTGGTTTTAATGTAGACCCACTACCGTTTATTATGGCGGTTGCCTTTGGCGCATCAGCCAGCTTTATATCGCCATTTGGGTATCAAACTAACCTAATGGTTTATAGCGCGGGTAACTATCGCTTAAAAGATTACATAGTAATGGGCTTACCCCTTTCTATTATTTATTCAATCACGGTATTAACCCTGATCCCGCTGGTATTTCCGTTTTAATACCTGCGCTCACAGCATAAGAGACTCTCACTATGGATGAAAATATAGTTTGGCATAACTACGCAACTACAAAAGCACAGCGTAGTGAGCAAAAAAAACATAAGCCCGCTATTTTATGGTTTACCGGCTTTTCAGGCTCTGGCAAAAGCACCGTAGCAAACGCACTAGAAGCGGCGCTTAATCAGCAAGGTACGCACACTTACCTGCTCGATGGCGACAACGTACGCCACGGTTTGTGTAAAGATCTAGGCTTTAGCGACGAAGACCGCATTGAAAACATACGCCGCGTAGGCGAAACCGCAAAACTAATGACCGACGCTGGCTTGTTAGTACTTACTGCGTTTATATCGCCTTTTAGAGCAGAACGCGACATGGTGCGTAACTTAGTAGATGACGGCGAATTTATCGAAGTATTTATCGATACCCCACTGGATGTATGCGAAAGCCGCGATCCAAAAGGCTTATACAAAAAAGCCCGCGCTGGAGAGATAAAACACTTCACAGGTATCGATTCAAACTACGAAGTGCCAAACAATCCAGAAATAATTTTAGATACAAGTAAAAACACCCTAGACCAATCGGTTACACAACTGATAACGTATCTAAAACAAAAGCACATAATATAGGTTAACCCCATGAATCAAACCGAACTGCTAGAAGAAACCCTCATCCTTGCCCGCAAAGCAGGCCAAGCGATAATGGGAATTTACGAAAAGGATTTTAACGTTGAGTACAAAGCCGATGAAAGCCCCGTAACCGACGCCGATTTAGCAGCTCATAAACTGATTGTGGCAGGGCTTCAACAGCTCACACCTGATATTCCAATACTCAGTGAAGAAAACGCCGACATAAGCTGGGATGTACGCCAAACGTGGAAAAGCTACTGGTTAGTTGATCCAATCGACGGCACTAAAGAATTTATTAAAAAGAACGGTGAATTTACCGTAAACATCGCCCTAATTAAAAACGGCATTCCTATTTTAGCCGTAGTAGATGCACCTGCCCTTGGCGTATCCTACTTAGCTGCCGAAGCAATTGGCGCATTTAAAGATAAAGGCGATGAGCGAATTGAGCTTAAAGTAACGACCAAATCTAATAAAGGGTTAATTCGAGTTGTAGGCAGTCGCTCTCACCCATCACCCGATTTAGCCGAGTTTGTAAAACGCTTTGACGAGGTTGAAATGGTGTCTAAAGGCAGCTCACTAAAGCTGTGTTTAGTCGCCGAAGGCAGCGCCGATATTTACCCGCGTTTAGGTCCAACTTGCGAATGGGATACAGGCGCAGGCCATGCTATTGCTGAAATAGCCGGCGCTAAAGTAACTAAGCTCGATGGCAGCCCGCTTATTTATAACACCAAAGATGAGTATTTGAATCCGTATTTTGTAGTGAGTGCGGTGGAAGAGTAAGAGCAGTTTTGAGTGGTTAGCTATCAGTTGTCAGCAAGACAAGTGATAGCCTGCATACTAAGTGCAATCTGGAGTTATTAAATGAGCAGTGAGAGAACGGTTACTTTTTACGGAGATAAAAGCACTTTTACCATCGACCTTTAAAATTGTTTTCACTAGCCCAATCGCTAAACTCACCTATTAGAATAGAAAATCCAGATTCTTCTATTTCTTGAAGAGATTCAGGTTGCTCCCTAGTTACTCCATATTCCATTGCACGGCGATAGATTTTGCGAATTCTTACTAATAACGACTTCAATTCCTCAAAGTCACCCAGCGTTATATGCTCTGCATTAACTCCAATTGATTTAGCAAACCTAGGAAAATAAATATTAACCTCTTCCTTAGTGAAATTTGGCGCGGAAAACTTCATTTTTGACCAAAACTCAGTTTCAAATTTTTCACAAAAGAAATCTGATATACCAGAAGACAATATTACATTCGCATTATATGGAGTAGAGCTACTAAAAATTATTCCGTATATTTTAAAAGAATCTACCTCTATATCAAAAGTCGCAGATATTGAGGTTAAGTATTTCTGAAAGTGATCTCGATGATTTAAGTAATTGGAGAAGTTATTTTGATTTATACTTTGCTTAATTGTAATTGCTCGTTGTTCTGAACTATGGAATCTACTAACTGTTACCCCAAATATCAAACTTCCAGACGCAATCCAGAGGGGTAGTTTAAATATTGAAATAAAACTAGAATACGCGTCCACTGTCCCTGACAACTTAAGCCCATCAATTAAGGGATATGCAAAGAACAAAGCTAAAATCAGTGGTGAGATAGTCGCCAACCAAAACAAAAAATTTTTATGTAAGGCCTTTTCGCCATTGATGTAAAAGTAATTAGACAATTTCATAGCCTCACCAATCTCCATTTAGTAATACTAGTGCCTACCGAGCACTTTTAACTATAATGACTAATGATTTACCCCTCTTTAAAATAAACAGAGGTAACCACCTTATTAAGCAATCATAAAAAGCTATGGAATCAAACTTTATTTTTGATTTTTCAGGGAGAAACAAAAATAAAGTACCAGTCCGATTATTATTTAAAATACCTTATTATGCGTAAACTAAAAGCTCGCATATGCTTTCATCACACTTTGTCCTAGTACATTTGCAGTTGCAAGATATAAAAACTGTTTTGGCTGAGTGCTCAAAAACTCACTCATAAGCCATTGCTCTTTATCTGAGAATATTCTATCGAACATGTATGGGTGATAACGAGTTATTGACCCAAGATAAAACATAAACATGTAAATAATTGATTCTTGACTGTATCGTTTATCGGCACACTTAGATAAGTACATTGTATAGCCGTTAGCTCCTATAAAGTACCAAATGCCTTTATTTCTAATTTTCTGAGATAAAGTAGAATAATCGGATCTACCTGGTGTATAAGAAGCCATTTCGTGCAGCTCTTCATAAAAGAAGCCATCCTTTTCTTGGATAATGTTATAACCAATATTTTTTAACTCAATAATTTCTTCAGGGCTAGATGCTAGCTTAGCTCTGAAGATTAGCTGTTTACTATCTTTTAATAATTCCGATGATTCTATACGGACAAAAGTTTCTTTCTGATTATAAATTTCACTATAAGCTCGATGTACACCAACGCAGTGATTTAATAACTCTTTTGTATTCAGCTTGATATCATCGGTACATGTATTTGGATCAAAAAGAGAAACTAACTCATGAGCAACTTGAACTATTTGCTGCTTTTGTTTTTGCTTAGTAACTTCAGAGTTAAGAAACTTATGGTTATGCTTTTCAGACATACCATGCATATACATCTTATTTTCGCCAAATGTCCCCCTCAAGTTAATCATGATTTTTGCTAAATTTAGAAAGGAGTAATAATAAAGTAATGGCTGACTTTTAATTGGGCTTGATTCTGCCGATATATAAAAATGCTTTGCTTGCTCAAGTAAAGAACGAAGAAACTCCTCACCTTTTTTATCGCTAGACCCTTTTTTAATTACATAATTCCAAAATGACCATATATCAGATATTACTAACTTTTCATTTTTGCCTAAATTGACAACAGAACTAGGTTGACTGAATAATGGGAAACCATATTTTTGTTCTACTTTTTTTCTAGCCACGATTACCTACTTTTATAATTAAAATTATTACGCATAACACTTCAATAAAAGGGTACCCCATAATTTCACGTGAAATATCCTTATTTTGTGAACATCTATTAGTAGCAAACTGTGCAAGTGATTGCCAATTATAAAATTATATTTAATCGAGGTATTTTACTATGTGTAAAATAGTGTGGCATGAAGCAAGGCTGTGTTTTTATTTTAGCCTAAGAAAAAAGGCAAAAGAATGGCCTACTCCCATTTACAAAGTACTTGCCATTAATTGGACGCTTTTTAAAAGCGACAATCCTTAGCGGTTTTGCTGAGCGATAAAGGCAAGCGAGTGCTGGTTGAATAAGTCTGGGCGTTCTACATTACAAACGTGGCCACATTGGTGAATCGTTTGCAGTACGCTATTTTTATGACGCTTAACCATTTCTTTAACAGGGCCAAGGAACATATGATCTTCCTTACCCATAATGTAAAGAATGGGAATATCAATGTCTTTTTCTTTGAAGTATTGCATTAAAGGATTTACGTCCATGGCTAATTTAAACCATTTTATAAACTCTTTTTGGCACAAGCGTTTTGCTTCACGAACAAACAAAAGTCGAGATTCTTTATGACGCTTTTTCGGCATCATAATAAAAGCAAATAAACGATACAGCCACATATAAGGCAAGAAGTGTTTAAAAGTATTACCTAAATAAACCAATGTATTACTGCGAGTATTAAAACGAGTAACCGCTCCACCTAGCACCATGCTAGAAACATATTGCGGCGCAATTTCAGCAATATTTCGAATAATAATTGTGCCCAATGAAATACCAACAAAGTGTGCGCTGGTGATATTGTTATGATCTAACACATCGATAATGTCTCTAGAGACATTATTAAATGAATAATTATTATCAACAAAGTTTTGTACTAAGTTATTCGATTTACCGTGACCACGAAGATCTAGCAACAACACATTATATTCTTTTTTATAGGCTTTAAGCTGACGAAACCAAATTGCCGAGCTACCACCTGCTCCATGGACAAATACAACCCATGTTTTACTGGTTTCGTGCGCAAAAGTAGTATGGAAGAGAATCTCTTTGCTCATTGCAGTTAGTGGCCTATTTACTTCGTTTGGCATATTCAATTACAGGAAGTATAACGGAGTTTAATAAAAATCTCTTATGAAGTTCAGATCAAAGGCTTCTACTTAACAGCTTTTCGCTGCAGATTCTGATTTTTAAATGAAAGCCAATAAAATGACCTTCCCCTATTTTTACGTTATGAAAACCGCCTACCTCGGCTTTGCTGCTCGCGTGACACTATAGCGTGTTGGGTTTCGCTGCGCTCAAACCAACCTACTTTAAAATTATAATGTGGTGCTGCCGCTTAAGGGTTTGCTCACTTTTACACCGCTGTTTCGTATTCATGACACTTACCCTTCAATTTGGTCTAATTAATTAGTCTACAAATCCTCTCAAAACATGAAATTTTTAGCTAAAAACTATATTCTTGCGCGCGATTATTATTTAAATAATGGATAAACACACACATGACAACATCTCAAGATGCAACGCTTTCAAATGCATCAACAAAAGGTGCACACACACCTTCAAACACACCCACTTCTAAATGGAACCTGCACGATACGCAGTGGACTTTAAGCCTTTTTGGTACCGCCGTTGGTGCGGGTATTTTATTTTTACCTATTAACATTGGCATTGGCGGTTTTTGGCCGTTAATTATTTTGGCATGCTTAGCATTTCCAATGACCTTTTGTGCACACCGTGGATTAGCGCGTTTTGTACTTTCATCAAAAAATAAAGATGCCGATTTTACCGATGTAGTTGAAGAACACTTTGGTGTGACTGCGGGGCGGTTAATTTCTTTATTGTACTTTTTATCTATATTCCCAATTTTGCTTATTTACGGTGTGGGCTTAACCAATACCGTTGATAGCTTTATGGTTAATCAAATGGGGATGGAATCACCTTCTCGCGTGTTGCTTTCGGGTGTATTAGTTGCAGGTATGATTAGCTTAATGATGGGCGGCGAGCGCTTAATGCTGCGTGCCTTTGCTATTTTAGTTTACCCGCTTGTGGGTATATTGTTCTTTTTATCACTTTATTTAATCCCAAGCTGGCAAATGCCAGATATGACAATGCCTGAAATGGGCAGCTTTGGAAAAACGTTGTGGTTATCGATTCCTATTATTGTGTTTTCGTTTAGCCACGCAGCGGCTATCTCAAGCTTTGTAAACGTGCAACGCGGTCACTACGGTGAACAAGCTACACATAAGTCTGAGGCGATTTTAAAGCGCACTAGCTTACTACTTATTACCTTTGTACTGTTATTTGTGTTCTCTTGCGTGCTGTCGCTTACAGGCGAGCAAATGGCAGCGGCTAAAGCCGCTAACGTATCGGTTTTATCCTACCTTGCTAATATTACTGATAACTCGTTTATTGCCACACTTGGGCCGCTTGTTGCCTTTATTGCTATTACATCGTCGTTTTTGGGTCACTTTTTAGGGGCACGTGAGAGCTTTACGGGTTTAGTAACTAAACAAACAAGCTTAAGCGCAAAAGCGGCCGATAAAATTGGTGTGCTAATTATGTTTTTAGCTATTTGGTTTTGCGCTGTTAAAAACCCAAGTATTTTAGACATGATGGATCAGTTATCGGGCCCTATCATCGCAATGATTTTATTCATCATGCCAATGATTGCAGTTTATAAAGTGCCTGTACTTCATAAGTACCGTAACCGTTTAAGCACGCTATTTATATTAGCGGTTGGTTCACTTGCTGTATTTGCACTTATTTACAGCATGATTAATTAATACGCTATATATTCAAAAGCCCAGCTAATTTAATTAGCTGGGCTTTTTTAGCCATAAAAAAATGGCGCTCACTGAGCGCCATTTTTAATTTAATTCGTTGCTATTATTCTGTATCTGGCAGGTTACGGCCATAGAATATTTCTTGCATTTCGCGAGTCAGCTTAGAGCGAATTTCGTCTTCTTCTTCGTCCGATAACTCATCAGTAGAAAGGCCGAATAAATAGGTATTTAAGTCGGTTTCTTTTAACATCATTTTAGTATGGAACAGGTTTTCTTGATACACGTTCACGTCCATCATCTGGTACGCTTCTTTTGTATCTTCTGTCATGAAGTTTTGAATCGAGCTAATAGCATGATCAATGTAGTGCTTAACACCGTTTATGTCGCGGGTAAAACCACGAACGCGGTAGTCTATTGTTACTACGTCTGACTCAAGGCTATGAATTAAGAAGTTTAACGCTTTAAGTGGCGAAATAATGCCACAGGTAGATACTTCAATATCAGCACGGAATGTACAAATACCATCATCAGGGTGAGCTTCTGGGTATGTGTGTACACAAATGTGGCTTTTATCTAGGTGTGCAACAACTGAATCAGGTAATGGGCCTGGTGCTTCGTCAGCATCGTAATTTTGCTGCTCTTCTACTGGTTCTTCTGAAACCAAAATAGTTACACTTGCGCCTTGCGGTTCATAATCTTGGCGCGCTACATTTAAAATGTTAGCACCAATAATATCAACAACTTCACCTAAAATATCGGTTAGTCTATCTGCACTGTACTGCTCATCGATATATTCAATATATTCTTTACGTTGTTGCTCGGTCTTTGCGTAACAAATATCATAAATACTAAAGCTTAAACTTTTGGTTAAATTGTTAAAGCCATGAAGTTTAAGTTTATCGAAGGGTTTGTTCATAATAAACCAACCTATAAATTAGTGGGTTCTGCACCTGCAGAATGAAAAGTTCGCGGATTTTATACGAATTTTCCTCGTGGAAAAAGCGTTATTTTGCTTGATCTTGCACAACTTCGTGGCTATGCGTAATTTCTACTGTTTTATCAAGCATTAATGCAACCGAGCAATACTTTTCAGCAGAGAGTGAAACTGCACGTGCAAGGTGCTTTTCAGACACATTATTGCCTTTAACAACAAAGTGTAAGTTGATTTTGGTAAACACGCGCGGTGCTGTTTCGGCGCGTTCTGCACTGAGTTGCACTTGCACGTCTGAAAAATCTTGTTTAGCTTTTTTTAAAATACTAACCACATCAACTGATGAGCAACAGCCAACTGACATTAAAACCATTTCCATTGGGCTTGGTGCTGCGCTATCGCTACCGCCATCAAACACAACATTGTGGTTAGAATTAGAACGGCCAATAAACGTATCGCCTTCAACCCATTTTACATTTGCTTGCATTGTTATATCTCAAAAAAATATTTTCTTGATTGTAAGCAACTTAGCCGTAGTTGCAAATGAAAATGCAACGCAGGGCTATAAAATGGCTAAGATTGTTGTGCTAAAGCGCTATCAAAGAGGTTTTTTACTAAACCTGCAAATTCATCTATAAAGGCATGCTGTTCAACCGTGACAGGCTGTGAGGTGATGCTGCTGAGGACTTCTTCTAAATCGTAAACTATGCCATCAACTTCACGTACAATTTGACTACGCTGCTCTGTGTTGAGGTCTGTGTGCTGCTCGCAAATAAGCATCACATTTTGTGCAATGACGTCTTCGATTAATTCCATTACTGTTGGAGCGCCTGGTTTTATTTCGCCTGGCTTCTCAAACAATGCTAAATTTTGAGTTAGATACATGATCAAATCATCGTACCCTTGCCTATCTAAAACCATTATGCGAACCACCTAAATATATTTAATTATGCTGATTTAAGCAGAAAGAGTCGATAATTACTAGCCTTGTACGATAGCAATACAAAAAAAGCAGCCGAAGCTGCTTTTATAATGATTAAGTAGTATTACTACTTAATCTATTTTTAAGCCTGGGCTTAGTGTTGCTGGCATCGCTACTTTTTCAAGCTCTACTGAAGCAACTGGGTATGCACAGTAATCAGCTGCGTAATACGCGCTTGCTCTGTGGTTGCCCGATGCGCCAATACCACCAAATGGTGCTGCGCTTGATGCGCCAGTAATTGGGCGGTTCCAGTTAACAATACCAGCGCGAATACGACGTAAAAAATGGTCATAATCTGCTGCACTATCACTTAATAAACCAGCCGATAAACCAAAGGTTGTATCGTTTGCTTTATCAATGGCTTGGTCAAAGTCATCAAAGCGGAATACTTTTAAAAGTGGTCCAAAATGTTCTTCATCTGGGAAATCACTAATATTTGTACACTCAATAATACCTGGTGTTACAAAACCGGTATTGGCTGTGTGCTCAAGCTCTACTAATACTTGAGCGCCAAGCTCAACAAGCTCGTTTTGCGCTTTAACCATGCCCGCTGCTGCCGCTGATGAGATCATAGAGCCCATAAATGGCTGGTCTGCATCATCGTAGTTGCCTACTTTAATCGCTTTAGTTGCAGTGATAAGGCGCTCTAAAATTGCATCGCCTTTGCTGCCTTTAGGTAAAAATAGTTTACGTGCACATGTACAACGCTGGCCGCTTGAGATAAACGCTGATTGAATAATATCGTGAACAACCGCTTTAGTGTCTTCAACGTCAGTAATAATAAGTGGATTATTACCACCCATTTCTAGCGCTAAAATTTTACCCGGTTGACCCGCAAACTGTTCATGTAAAATATGACCAGTACGCGAAGAACCCGTAAAGAACAAGCCATCAATCCCTTTGTGAGCAGCAAGGGCTTTACCCGTTTCTACTTCACCTTGAACTAGGTTAATTACACCGGCTGGTAAGCCTGCTTTTTCCCACAGTTTAAGCGTAAGCTCGGCAACTTTAGGAGTCAGTTCAGACGGTTTAAATACAACCGTGTTACCTGCTAAAAGCGCTGGCACAATGTGGCCATTAGGTAAGTGACCCGGAAAGTTATACGGACCAAATACGGCTACAACCCCATGTGGCTTATGACGAATCATCGCACGGCCAAGTGGCATTGCGTTTTCTACATCGCCAGTGCGCTCTAAAAATGCTTTTTCAGAAATGGCAATTTTACCAACCATAGCACCCGCTTCTGTGCGCGTTTCCCACAGTGGCTTACCTGTTTCTTGTGCGATAGTAATAGCGAGCTCTTCGCTGTTTTCTTTTAATTGCGCTGCGAATGCTTTAATTATTTCTAAACGCTCAGTAAAGCTTTTATCAGCCCATGCATAAAACGCTTCGCGCGCTGCATTTACTGCGGTGTCTACTTGCGCCGCAGTTGCTGATGATGCCTGCCAAATAACGTCGTTATTTGCAGGGTTTACTGAATTAAATTCTGTGCCTTGGCCTTGTGACCATTGACCATTAATAAATTGTGCAGGATGAGTCATATACTTTCTCCTAAATTAAATCGTGGTTGCACTAACAATATCGCCAGTTTGCAAATGCAATGCATCTGCTACTTCTTGCGATAAAATAAGGCTTTTTGCGCGCTCGTCAAATGTCATTGGTGCAACGGTTGCTCTAAAATCTTCAAGCTTTTCGTTAGCTAGTAACACCATGGTGTCGCCAGTCATTTCGCCAATTTCAACGTTAAAGTTATTTGCATTACGAATCGTCGCAATGTTATCTACTTTTGCTTCAACCGTTGGGCCGCCGTCAAAAATGTCTACATAGCCATTAAACGTAAAGCCTTCGCTTTTTAATAACTCGATTGCTGGGCGTGTGTTGTCGTGTACTTTACCTATTACGGCTTGCGCATCTTTACTTAGCAAATTTACATAAATTGGGTATTTAGGCATTAATTCAGCAATGAAAACCTTTTGGCCAATACCTGTTAGGTAGTCAGCTGTTGGAAAATCCATTGAGAAAAAGTGCTCTTCAAGCCACTGCCAAAAAGGGCTACTGCCGTTTTCGTCAGACACACCGCGCATTTCTGCAATCACTGTTTGTGCAAAACGCTCTTGATGCTGCTTTATAAACATAAAGCGCGCTTTGGAAAGTAGCTTACCGTTACAATTTTTACGATAGCCATCTTTTAAAAACAATGTGCAAAGCTCTGTAGCGCCTGTGTAGTCGTTACATAGCGTTAAAATATCAACCGCTTTGTATACGTTTAATGTGCGCGAAGAGTGAATCACTTTACTTAAGTGATAATGATAAAATGCATCATCAAGCCCTACCGCAGCTTCAATTGCAGACGTACCTACAACATCACCGGTTTCGCTATCTTCAAGAACAAACAGGTAGCCTTCGTCACCGGGTTGTGACGTTTGCTTAGCAAATGAACTTACAGAATGGTCTATTTTCTTTTGCAATAGTTCTTCGTTTAATGGCAAAGACGTAAAACCATGCCCAGATTCGTGGGCAATTTTCAGTAATGCTGAGTAATCATTTTGCTGGATTGGGCGAAGGATCATCATGAGTCCGCTTGCTCCCTTATAAATAACGGTAAATAGGAATTGCAGGGCAAGCGGTGCTTGCCCTTAATTGGTTGGCTTAAGTCGCTTATGCGTTTACTACGCTTGCTACTGCTTTTTCAAAGCGTGCCATACCTTCGCGAATGTCCGCTTCAGGAATTACTAAAGATGGAGTGAAACGTATTACGTCTGCACCGGCAACTAGTGACATAAGGCCTTGCTCAGTACCTGCCACTAAAAACTCTTTTGCACGACCTTTGTATTGCTCGTTCACTACTGCACCAATTAATAAACCTTGGCCACGGATTTCGCTAAATACGTTGTATTTTTCGTTAACCGCGCTAAGTAGTTCATTAAATAATGCTGCTTTTTCTTTTACGCCAGCCAGTACGTCTGGGGTATTTACTGTATCAAATGCCGCTTCTGCAACAGCACAGGCAAGCGGGTTACCGCCATAAGTAGAACCATGTGTGCCTACTTTAAGGTGCTGTGCAATTTCAGTTGTTGTGATCATAGCGCCAATAGGAAAACCGCCGCCAAGTGCTTTAGCCGAAGTTAAAATATCAGGTACTACGTTTAAGCCTTGGTATGCATATAAATCGCCAGTACGACCAACACCTGTTTGAACTTCATCAAAAATAAGCAGTGCGTTATGTTTAGTACATAAATCGCGAACGCCTTGAGCAAACTCATCAGTTGGTGAAACAATACCGCCTTCACCTTGTAGAGGTTCCATCATTACGGCACATGTTTTATCGCTGATAAGTGCTTCAAATGCAGCAAGGTCATTGTAATCACAATGTACAATGTCGCCAGGCTTAGGACCAAAACCATCTGAATATGCAGCTTGGCCGCCAACAGTTACGGTAAAGAATGTACGACCGTGGAAACCTTTGTTGAACGCGATGATTTGTGATTTTTCTGCGCCAAACTTATCAAGTGCAAAACGACGCGCTAATTTAAGCGCGGCTTCGTTTGCTTCTGCGCCAGAGTTGGCAAAGTAAACTTTTTCAGCAAATGTCGCATCAACCATTTTTTTAGCTAGGCGAAGTGCCGGCTCATTGGTCATTACGTTAGATAGATGCCAGATTTTTTCGCCTTGCTCTTTTAATGCGCCTACTAATGCAGGGTGGCAATGGCCAAGACAGTTAACTGCAATACCACCAGCAAAGTCGATAAACTCTCGACCTTGTTGATCCCATACGCGAGAGCCTTCGCCTCGAACAGGAATTACGCTTGAAGGTGCGTAGTTAGGAACCATTACGTGATCAAATAATTCGCGATTGACTGTCATTTTATTTCCTCTTAATTGTGAGCAACACAAAACATCAAAATAGGTGTTTGGTTAATATTTGTAACCAACTTTATAGGCAAGATCAGTAACCTGATAATTGCGCAAAATTGCTTTGTGGTTCAATTTTCAGACGCACATTATTTCAGAATTACTGATATCTGTCTCGTTAAAAACTTTCATGTATCCCTTGAAAATAAAGGGCTAAAGATATTATTTCATAGATAGTGAATAACTATTTGCATAGCTATTTATGCTTATTTTTAGGCAACTAACCGCATGAGTACAGAGGCGCACACGCTTTAATCGGCAAATATGTAATATAACAATAAGATGAGAATGAATGGTTAGTCGCAAAAAAATTAACAAAAAATTCAGATTTTTAGTCAATTTGAATAGCTAAATTGGTAAAATTACTCGATTGGAGGGTTTTTAGTTCCGTTTTAGTGAACTTAAAGTGCGAAAACCAGCTTAGAGCTTCATCAGGTTCAATAAGTTGATGTTCTTTTAAATTAAGATATTGAGAATAGCACCGTGCCTTTAGCATTACTTCTGTTAATGGCAGTAATGTATCGCCCTTATCTACCCCATTTACTAGCTGCTGCATTACCCCTTTAAACGGTAAATATTTAAAAGCCATTTTGTCTATTACCTTAGCGCTTACTTCTATCGATTTATTGCTAAGTAGAGTGGTTAAAAATAGCGGGTCGGGCTGAAGCTCTAATAAAGCGGTGTGTAAATCTTTTTGGTTTTCATTTCGGGCTAGCTGTACTTTACGTTGCCATATTTGCTCAAACGTTTTTAAGTACAAGCGCACTAATGCAATTCGCCCTACATCTAAAAGCATACCTAGGGTAAATGCATGAACGTCATTTACATTATTAATTTGTGCAATTTTTTGCGCAGCAATGGCGTTTGCCATGGCACTGTCACGTAAACGACGCTTTAATAACGAAAATGGTTCGGTGCTATGTGGCATCCAATGGCGGGCAGCAAATGTAGGAATAACTAGCTGTAAGTTATCAAGGCCAATATAACGAAGGGCGAGCGATGGCTTATCTACTTTTACAGACGTGTTTTTACTACGTTGATTACGATAGTAAGGTAAATTAACGAGCGTTACTAACTCCCTACCCAACCAGCTTATATCATTAACCAATGGCTCTAAACGCCCTACCGACGCTGACTTTACCGCTAATATATCGAGTATATTGGCAATACCATCTTCAATACCTATGGTGCTATGAATTACGCCATCTATATCTTCGAGCTGCTTATATATAGCTGTTTCAATTGTTTTGTGCAGTTGCTCACTGGCTCGAGCGCGGTACTTATGATGTGCAGTACTGCTTTGCTGGCGTTTATTCTGTGCGGCCACTTCAACCTGCAGCAAGGTACGCTGCTTCATGGGTTCGCCGTAATCTATATCTAATGTATGAATGAAACCAATTTGCTGATGCGCAAAGCTGTGCCCAAGCAATAAGTCATGAGCTCGTTGGCTTAGTATTTTGGCAGTACGCTGCTGGGCTACAAGTTCAGTCATGACATCCATTAATAAAGTATAAAATGCTATGTGTATTATAACATTAGAAGCGAGTTAAAAAGTTATCAAGCAGTTCTAAGCCTTGAGCAGTTAAAATAGCTTCGGGATGAAACTGCACACCTTCGATAGCAAGTTCATTGTGTAACAACCCCATAATTTCGTCAAACTCGCCTTGCTCAGTTTGAGTCCATGCGGTTACTTCAAGCTCTTTAGGCAGAGTTTGCGCTTTAACCACTAAAGAATGATAACGACATACCGTTAACGGATTAGCTAAGCCTTTAAACACCCCTTTATTAGTATGAACTATGGGTGATGTTTTACCGTGCATTACTTTTTTAGCACGTATTACATCTCCACCTAAAGCTTGTGCGATAGTTTGATGCCCCAAGCAAATCCCTAAAATAGGATATTGCCCTTTTAGTTGCTCAACAACATTTAGTGAAATACCCGCTTCGTTAGGGGTGCATGGCCCTGGCGATAACACGATGTGCTGCGGGTTTAACTGTTTTATTTGTGCAATGCTTAGCTCATCATTACGTTTCACTAAAACGTCTTGATCTAAACGCTGAAAATATTGCACTAAGTTGTAAGTAAACGAATCGTAGTTGTCGATCATCAACAGCATTACACAACAGACCTTATAAATTATTGACCACTACTTTACACAAGTGGTACTAAGCGCTGCATTCTACCACTATTAATTAACCAACATAAATTAGCAAAAAGCGTTAAAAATTAACTCTTTTAGCTAAAATGCTTAAAAGCCTTTAGCGGGTATTGGTTTACTAACTTGAACTCTGGTTAAGAGATTTACTAACGTATTGAATCATGATGATATTTAAATTTATTTTCTCTAGCCAGAGATTCCTTGCACCTTGAGCAATAATATCGAACCCTAAGCTTTTTACGATTAGTTAATACACCTACGTAGGCTGTATACCCCAACAATAAATTATTGACCTCTAAAGTACGTGCATTTATTGATCGCACTATTAGATACTTTGGTGAAATGCCTTACTGAGCAAAATAAACAGATTGCTTGTGCTACATCAAATTAGCGGCTCGATGGTTGAATTATATCTATGTAAGCCCCAGTGTATTATATGAAAGGCAGTAATTCACTTATACAACTCACTTACTTGTGAGCTCATTTATATCCTACTAAGGAGCGAATATGTTAGGCGAAGACCACTCATTAACAAATGACTTTCCAGAGTACTTAAAGACCATTGCCGAGTTAAATGAAAGCGATACTGAATTTGCAAAAAAAGCAGATAAGTACGACAAGCTAGATAAAGAGATTAGAGTGTTAGAGCTCAAAGATGCGCCCATAAGCGATGAACAAATGCATCTATTAAAACACGAACGTACAGAATTAAAAGATTGGCTATACGAGCGCTTGCAGCAAGAGCAGTAATGCCACTAAAAAAAGAGCTCACTGATGAGGTGAGCTCTTTAGATCAACAATGGGTATTTTCTCTAAAACTTTACAAAGCCACCCACAGGTTTCATAAATACACTGCTTGGGCCTGCAAAGGCTTGTGCAAACTCTTCTGATAATTGACTAAATACCGTTACTTTATCCATATCAACTACGCTTAAAAATAGTGGGCCACTTTCGCCCCAACCAGCAAGATGCGCTTTAGCAGCATCTTCATCTTGGTAACGCTCGTAAATATGTACATTGCGCTTGTCTTCACTTACTGTCCACTCATACATTAAAGTGCCCGCTTCACTTTTAGCCAAAGTAACTAATTGTGCCATTACCAGTAAAAACTCATCGTATTTACCTTCTTTAATTTGGCCTTGTACTGTCCAGGTAACATGCTTTTTCATTATGCTTTACCTAATTTAAGCTGTGCTAAAATACTGTCTAACGTATCTACGAGTTGTTGATTTTTAGCATTATTAAGTGCATCAACATGAGGAGGCGCAAAGCGTCCTATATCGTTATCAAAATACAGGCCTGCGGCATCTTTAAATTCATCACTAAGCGCTGCGCGACAAAAAATATCTGCGCCAATTTTTAAATCCCCACCATCTATACCGTAAGCGTCTTTTACCATTTTGCTTCCCAGTAACGATTTAGGGTTTACCGATACAACTAATGGCCCAATATCTTTAAGCTCAAGCCCTAAATGACGTGACCACATAGTAATAGCCAATTTACTTTGTGCATAAGCCGCACTATCAGAAAGTTCAGTGTTACCTATAAGTGCATTTAAGTTAACGCTTGATTGCGCAGCTGATGACACATTAACCACTCGCGAATCATGACCAAGGACAGGTAATAATAGTTTTGTAAGAAGATATGGCGCAATCGTGTTTACAACAAAGCGAGCATCAAGGCCGTCAATTGTTGTAGCATCAACTAATTGATAAACGCCTGCATTATTAATAAGTACGTCGAGCTGGTTATTATTATCGGCCATATCGGCTAATACATTTTTTGCCAAAGTTTGAACTTGGCTCATATCGCTTAAATCAGCAATATAAGTATGTGTACTTGCATTTGGGTATTGCTCGGTTAAAGCTGCTTGCAGCGCATTGAGCTTTGCTTGGCTGCGGCCATGTAATAATACGGTGTGACCTTGTGCTAATAACATATTTGCAGTTTCTAGCCCAATGCCATCGGTTGCGCCGGTAAGTAAAATTGTTTTGTTCATGTTGATCTCTCCTTACTTTATTTTCGCTATATTAGCACCCCGACTTACTGCTGATAATTAGGCCAATAGTTGAATCAGTTTATAGAATTAATTGATAAAGCTAAGCCTATGTTAGTTAATATAAAAGTATTCCTTTAAAAGGCAGATGAGTGTTTAAGCTGAATATTTTTTATGCTTTTATTTGAATTACTCAGCAATCATAACTATTGTTTTTAAACCACCTTAATAGTAGTATTTATCATATAAATACACTTTTCGAGAAATAACATGAAAGTTTTAGTTACTGGCGGCATGGGTTACATAGGTAGCCACACATGTATTGCATTGCATGAAGCAGGTATTACGCCTGTTATTTATGATAACTTGTCTAATGCAAGTGCGCGGGTACTTGACCAACTCGAAAAGATTACGGGTACTCGGTTTGAGTTTATTTTGGGCGACATTCAAGACGAGCAACAGTTTAAGCTCGCTCTAAAACACACTAAAGCCGAAGCTGTTTTTCACTTTGCAGCTTTAAAAGCCGTTGGCGAATCTACCGAGCAACCGCTGCGTTATTATCAAAATAACGTGTCGGGCACATTAAGCATGCTACAAAACATGCAAGATGAAGGCGTTAACCATATTATATTTAGCTCATCGGCTACAGTATACGGCGAGCCAGACTACCTCCCTATTGACGAAAAGCACCCTATACGCGCAACGAACCCTTATGGTTGGACTAAAGTCATGGTTGAACAAGCCATGCAAGACGTATGTAATGCCAACAGTCAATTTATGGGTATTGCGCTTCGTTACTTTAACCCAGTAGGTGCACACCCAAGTGGTTTATTAGGTGAAAGTCCTAATGGTATTCCTAATAACTTAATGCCATTTATTGCCCAAACTGCAGTAGGTAAACGTGACGTGGTTAATATTTTTGGTGACGACTACGACACCGAAGATGGCACAGGTGTGCGCGACTATATTCATGTTTTAGATTTAGCTAAAGGTCATGTTGCGGCATTTATGCAGCATAAAACAGATACCGCATTTCATGCTTACAACTTAGGCACAGGGCAAGGTTATTCTGTGCTTGATATGATCAACGCATTTAGCGCATCAGCCAATAAAGATATTCCGTATAAGATTGCACCGCGCCGAGCAGGTGATATTGCCTGTAACTACGCCGATGCTACAAAAGCGCAAAACACACTTAACTGGTACGCAGAACTAACACTTAGCGACATGACAAACGACACATGGCGCTGGCAAACTAATTACCCAAGTGGGTTGGAGAGTTAACATGGCTTTATTGGAAAGTACTCACAGACGTAAAAACCCGCTAACGGGTCGTTGGGTATTAGTGTCACCACATCGTAATAACCGCCCATGGTTAGGCGCAACAGAAGCCGTTAACGAAAACGTATTACCAAAACACGATGAAAGCTGCCCACTTTGCCCAAGTAATACCCGTGCAAATGGCGACAGTAACCCAGATTATAAATACACACACGTATTTAGAAATGACTTTGGTGCATTAACGCCTAATGCCAGCGAGCAATTACAAAGCTTAGAGTCAGACAGTGATTTATTTATTGCCGACGAAGCCAGTGGCGAATGCCGCGTAATTTGTTTTTCTCCAGAGCATAATAAAACACTACCAGAGCTTAGCCAAAACGCATTGCACGAAGTAGTGAAAACCTGGAAACAAAATTATACAGAGCTTGCACAGCAGTACGAATGCGTACAAGTTTTTGAAAATAAAGGCGAGATAATGGGTTGTTCGCAACCTCATCCTCACGGCCAAGTTTGGGCTCACTCGCATTTATCAACCGAAATAGAAGCCGAAGATACCCAGCAGCTCGCCTATTATAAAAAGCATGGCACAGCTATGCTTGCCGATTACGCGCAAAAAGAGCAAGCAGATCAAACACGTGTTGTATTTGAAAACGAACATTGGCTTGTTGTAGTGCCATTTTGGGCAGCATGGCCGTTTGAAACAATGCTAGTAACTAAAGATAACATTCAAAACTTTAGCCAGCTAAACGATGCGCAAACAGACTCTTTGGCTCAGGCACTTAAAGTATTAACCACTAAGTACGACAACGTATTTAATTGCAGCTTCCCATACTCAATGGGATGGCACAATGCACCGGCTAACAGAGGCTCTGATGAGCAACATTGGCGTTTGCATGCCCATTTTTATCCGCCGCTACTTCGCTCTGCTACTGTTAAAAAACACATGGTAGGCTACGAAATGCTAGGCGAAAGCCAGCGCGATTTAAGCGCAGAAACCGCTGCTTCTATTTTAAAAGCAGCCAGTACAACACACTATAAAGATACAGCAGGACACACAGATGAAGCTTAACGAATTCCAACAACAATTTTTGTCACTGTATGGCGCGCCTGCTCAAGGTATTGCAGCAGCACCGGGGCGTGTAAACCTTATTGGCGAATTTACCGACTACAACGACGGTTTTGTTTTACCGTGTTCGTTAGAGTTTCGTACCCAAGTGATGTTTAAAGAGCGCGACGACAATATTATTACTGTGCATTCTTTAAATTACCCAGGCGAAAAAGACAGCTTTAGTGTTGATGAAGAAATCACTGAAGGCCAGTCGCAATGGGGTAACTACATTCGTGCTGTTACTTATGTTCTTAAAAGAGCGGGCTACACACTGCGTGGCGCCGACCTACTTATTGACAGCAACTTACCGCAAGGTAGTGGCTTGTCGTCATCGGCCGCACTAGAAGTTGCTGTAGGCGGTATGTTTAACCATATTGCACAGCTTGGTTTACCGCCAGAGCAAATTGCGCTATTTGGTCAAGAAGCCGAAAACGACTTTATGCATTGCCAATGCGGCATTATGGATCAGCTTATTTCAGCTAAAGGCGAGAATGGTCATGCACTATTAATCGACTGTGAAAACCTCGCAACCAAATCAGTTAAAGTTCCTGATGATTTAAATATTGTTATTGTTAATTCAAACTACCCGCGTAAGTTGGTTGATAGCGAATACAACCAGCGCCGTATTGACTGCGAACAAGCTGCTGTAAAAATGGGTGTAGAAACACTTCGCCAAGCCACCATGGCTGGCCTGCAAGCAGTAAAAGCGACATTAAGCGAAAACGAATATAAACGTGCACACCACGTAATTAGCGAAAACGACCGTGTAATTGCAGCAACTACTGCACTACAAAATAACGATATGGATGCACTTCGCACGCTAATGGCAGCATCGCATCAATCACTTAAACACGACTTTGAAGTAACCGTACCTGCAACCGATGGCTTAGTAGAAATTTGTAAAGAAGCGATGGGCGAGCGTGGCGCAGTTCGTATGACAGGGGGTGGTTTTGGTGGCGCAATTGTATGTTTATGTCGTGATGCGGAAGTACCACTAATTAAAGAAGCGGTAGAAAAGCATTACTTTGAACGCTTTAATTTAAATGCTGATATTTACGTATGTTCAGCGGGTTCAGGATTACAAATTACGTCTTTTTAAATAAACTTAAGGAATAAGCATGGCAAAGGTTAATTGGGGAATTATTGGGTGTGGTAATATAGCTCACACCTTTGCTACAAGCATTGCGCATTGCAGTGACGCACAGCTTATTGGCGCGGCATCAACGAGTATACAGCGCGCTAAAGAATTTGCCACACCGTACAATATTCAAGGCTATGAAAGCTATCAAGCTCTTATGCAATGCCCAAATATAGATGCTATTTATATTGCCAATACCCACGATCAACACTTTAAAACGATAGCCCAATGCTTAAAACACAATAAGCACGTGCTAAGCGAAAAACCAATCACCGTTAATGCTAAGCAGTTGCAAAGTCTCACTGAGCTTGCCAAGCAACAAAACTGCTTTTTAATGGAAGGCGTTTGGATGCGGTTTTTACCAGCCATAGTAAAATTACAACAACTCCTAAGTGAAGGTGTTATTGGTAATGTGCACAGTGTTAATGCCAACTTTAGTTTACCTGGCAGCTTTGCCGACACTCACCGATTAATGAACCCTGTAACAGCGGGTGGCGCCCTGCTCGATTTAGGTATTTATCCTATTTCGATTGCTGATGTGGTATTTAATAAAGCCCCTGAACACATCAACTCCTTTATACATAAAAGCACAACCGGCGTTGATGAGCGAAGCACTGCTATAGTTGATTACGGTAACGGGCAATTTGCATCTCTTGCCAGCGCACTGCAGCAAAATGGCCCAACAGAAGCATGTATTAATGGTGAGCTTGGCTATATTCGAATACCTCAGTTTGTAGGTGCACAAACGCTAGAGCTACACATAAAAGACCAAGACCCTCAGTACCTTGAATACGACTTTAGCGACGATGAAAACTTTAAGTTTGAAATTGCACATGTCACGCAGTGTATATTACAAAAACAAACCCAAAGCAGCGTGTTGCCCCTCAGTACTAGCTTACGAGTTATGAACATAATGGATACCTTGCGAGCACAGTGGCAGTTGCAATATAGCAATGTCGTCGAGTCGGCTGAACTGACTAATTAAAAAATAAAAATACACAACAAGGACACACAATGACACACACACTCAAGGCGCTTTCAAAAGCCATATTACTTGCAACGTGCAGTTTATCTGCCAGTGTAGCTGTTGCTGAATCTAATAAACCAGAGCAGCTATACCCGCCACTCACTAGCGAAGTACTGCCAGAGCTTGCAGCTAAAGGTAGCTACAATATAGGTGTGCAAACACTTGATTTAGTTAACCCTGCGCAATTTGACCCCGCTACACAAAGTCAAAAAGATCGTCCTTTAAAAGTAGAGGTGTGGTATCCGGCTGCAAATACAGCAAAAGCGCCACTTAGCAGCTACACAGATGAAACTCGCTCAGGTAAAGAGTTTACTTTGCAAGCCGATGCAATGCGTGATGTCGCCATTAATAATAAAGAGCACTACCCTGTGATAGTGCTTTCGCACGGTTATACCGGTTACCGTACAATTATGTACTACCTTGGCGAGCATTTAGCGTCGCACGGTTACATTGTGGTAGCTATTGACCATACTGACTCAACCAATGCCGATGTTGATTTTGAAAACGCACCGTTTTCTGGCTTTTTTAGCACGCTTATAAATCGCTCACGCGATCAGCAGTTTGTAATTAATTACTTTAATGAGCAAAACAACTTTGCCAGCAAGCAGGTAGATAACAAAAGCGCAGGTGTAATTGGTTACTCAATGGGTGGCTATGGCGCGGTAAATACGATAGGTGGTTGTTACGCTTTTAATGAGCAAACTACGGCTATGTTTACGGGTATGAAAGACCCAGCTCAAATTAAAAAAGTACAGCAATTACTAAACAGCTGCGCTGGTGGACAATACCAAAACCCAAAAATAGACCCTCGTATAAAAGCGATGGTGGCCTTTGCACCATGGGGCGGACAGCACGCTATATTTGATGCCAAAGCAATGGAAAATATTAAAGTACCTTCGCTTTATGTAGCCGGTAACTTAGATGACATTTCAGGCTATGAAGGCATTAAAAGTCTTTATGAACAAACAGGCAGCAAAGATAAGTACATGCTTACTTACAAAAATGCACGCCATAATATAGCACCACACCCAGCCCCTGCTATTGCACAAAGCAGCAGTGAGCTAGATATAGGCCATTACTATGAGCCTTCGTGGTCTATGCGCACACTAAACGAGACCAACAAACACTTTGTACTTGCCATGATGGATTGCCACGTAAAAGGCATAGCCAGCGAGTGTAAATACTTAGATTTACCACAAAACGGCGACCAAGCTGTTGTTGATGGTAAGCCGCTGCCACAGTGGCGCGGGTTTGATAATCGCTTTTCTACCGGTATGGATTGGCAACAAGCTAAACCTCACACCAAGTAATAATAAGCTTTAAGCGGTTGTTTTAATCAATAGCCGCATACGCCCTTAAAATAATGCAAAAATAAAACGCCTTTTATATAAAAGAGTTACCAGCAAATATTGGCGTGTTTATTTTTTAATCTGCTATTTTAAGAAAAAACCATTGCCATTAACTTCGGTTAAAGGCAATCTAGTCATATATAAGATAAGATAAATAACACAAATATCATGTCCAAATACATACTCTCAATTGATCAAGGAACCACAAGCTCTCGGGCCATCTTGTTTACAAAAGATGCAGACGTTTTTGGTACAGCACAACAAGAATTTTCGCAGCATTTTCCACAAAATGGTTGGGTAGAACACGACCCTAACGATATTTGGCAAACAGTGCTTAGCACTAGTCGCGAAGTGTTAACTAAAAACGATGTAAAGCCTGAAGAAATTATTGCCATTGGTATCACCAATCAGCGCGAAACCACTTTGGTATGGAACAAAAAAACAGGCAAAACAATTTATAACGCTATTGTATGGCAAGACCGTCGCACCAGTGACTATTGCGAAAGCCTAACAACTGATGAGCTTTGCCAAACAATAAGCGATAAAACAGGCTTACTGCTCGACCCTTATTTTTCGGCCACTAAAGTTCGTTGGATTTTAGATAACGTTGAAGGCGCACGCGAACAAGCCCTTGCAGGCGAACTCGCCTTCGGTACGGTTGACACTTACCTACTTTGGCAGCTAACTGGCGGTAAAGAGCACCGAACCGATGCAACCAATGCATCGCGCACCATGTTATTTAATATTCATACCCAGCAGTGGGATCAAGAGCTTTTAGAGTTATTCGATATTCCAGAATCTATGCTGCCAGAAGTAATGGATTCAGCTGACGAGTTTGGTTCAACCAGCGCTGATATTTTTGGCGCGCCAATTCGTGTTTGTGGTATTGCAGGCGATCAACAAGCTGCGCTTGTAGGACACGCATGTTTTGAACAAGGCATGGCTAAAAGTACTTACGGTACTGGCTGTTTTTTAATGCTTAACACTGGCGAAAAAGCACTGACCTCAGAAAACCGCTTACTGACCACTGTTGCTTATAGATTAAACGGCAAGCCAACTTACGCCATTGAAGGCAGTATATTTATGGCTGGCGCAACTATGCAGTGGATTGTTGAAGGCTTAAAACTACTTAGCCATGCTGGCGAAAGTGAGTCGATGGTTAAAGATGTACCGCTCGATCATGGTGTATTTTTAGTGCCTTCGTTTACTGGTTTAGGCGCTCCTTATTGGGACCCTAATGCACGTGGCGCTATTTTAGGGCTAACACGCGATTCGGGTATTAGCACTATTGTTGCTGCAGCGCTGCAATCAGTTGGCTACCAAACCAAAGATTTACAAAAAGCGATGGAGCGTGATGGCCTTCGCCCAAGTGTGCTTCGTGTAGATGGCGGTATGGTAAAAAATAATTGGGTTATGACCTTTTTATCAAATATTTTAGGTGCAACAGTTGAGCGACCAACAGTGACCGAAACCACCTCTTTAGGGGTCGCTTATTTAGCAGGCTTGCAAGCAGGTGTGTACGAGTCAACTGAACAGTTATCTAAAATGTGGACATGCGACCGTCGCTTTGAGCCCACCATGAGTGCCGACGAGCGTAACGATCTATACGCAAAATGGCAGCACTGCGTAGCTCAAGTCTGCTTAACGAATAAAAACTGCCCGCAGTAAATACTAAGTGGTTAAGGCCAGTACTTTAGCCACTTTGCTTTTCTAACTTAGCTAAATGCTAGATTTAAAAGGCATGTTTTACTGCTTTAAATTGAAAATGGATTGGCGTCAAAATTAACGAATAAAAAACTGGGTTTTCTATTGTCAAATGAAAACAGCAGCTTTATGATGCTTATGTCTTATTTATATTACAAATAAAAAGGTTAGCTCGGTGGAATTAGCAGATAACGAATATGACTTACTAGTCATCGGTGGCGGTGTAAACGGCACTGGAATAGCAGCTGATGCAGCTGGCAGAGGGTTAAAAGTTCTATTGTGCGAACAATCAGACCTTGCCTGTGCAACATCTTCAAACAGTTCTAAGCTGATCCACGGCGGTCTGCGCTACCTTGAGCATTACGAATTTAGATTAGTAAAAGAAGCGCTAGCAGAGCGTGAAGTGCTACTTAAAAACGCACCTCATATTATGTGGCCGCTAACCTTTAGATTGCCGCATCAAAAACACCTCCGCCCTGCGTGGATGATTCGTATTGGCTTGTTTATGTATGACAACCTAGCAAAGCGCGAAACACTAGCGGGTTCTCGAAGCATTAAATTTGGTGAAAATAGCGTTTTAGAACCCTCTATTACTAAAGGTTTTGAATACTCAGATGGCTGGGTTGATGACTCTCGCCTAGTCGTTTTAAACGCCCTAGCAGCGCAACAAAAAGGTGCTGTTATTACCACGCAAACTAAGTGTGTAAATGCTAAACGAGAGCAAGGTAAATGGCAGGTAACCCTTGAGCAGCAAAAGAGCAAAGCTAAATACACCATTTCTGCCAAAGGCATTGTTAATGCTGCGGGTCCTTGGGTAGCTAAATTATTTGACGAAGCACTAACAGAAAAATCACCACAAAATATTCGCCTTGTAAAAGGTAGCCACATTGTAGTGCCTCGCATTCACGATGAAAAACAAGCTTATATTTTACAAAATAAAGATCAGCGTATTGTGTTTGTTATTCCGTTTGAAGATGACTTCTCACTTATTGGCACAACCGATGTAGAACACAAAGGTGAAGCACAAGACGTTAAAATTAGTGATGAAGAAATTGATTACTTAATTGATATTGCTAATACCTACTTTAAACAACCGATTAAACGCGAAAACATAGTACATACCTTTTCTGGTGTACGCCCATTACTTGATGACGAATCAGTTAATGCACAAGCCGTTACTCGCGATTATAAATTAGAGCTTTCGAGTGATGCTAAGCAAACACCTCTACTGAGTGTGTTTGGCGGAAAAATTACAACTTATCGCAAACTTGCCGAAGCTGCGGTTAATAAGCTTGAAGATTTTTATCCGCAAATGAGCAATGCGTGGACCAAACATAGTCCGCTCCCTGGTGGTGATTTTAGCTCTGTAGAAGCACTTAAATCAGAGCTAAAAACAAAATACGAATGGCTACCTGAAATAACACTTAAACGCTTTGTACGCACTTATGGTACTCGTGCTAAACATATTTTAGGTAGTGCAACTGGGCTGAGTGATTTAGGCCAGGATTTTGGCCATGGTTTATTTGCAGCAGAAGTAGATTACTTGCTAAATGAAGAGTGGGCAGAAAACGCATACAATATTTTATGGCGCCGCAGCAAATTAGGACTACGTTTTAATGAGGCGCAAGTTGCTGCGCTTAATGATTATATTGAGCATAACCAAGCAGCTAAAAGCGCTTAACTATCAAGTTATAATAACTTCCTGTTAACCCCTTTATAATTTAACCGTTATAAAGGGGTTTATTTTTTTGACTCTAAATTAAATAAATAATTAAAGCCGCTAAGCGTCGCTGTTTTAATATCAAACTCAACACACTTCACACCTATTTGGTTAAGCGCCGTAGTAAAACACTTATTCAGCTGCTTTGTGCCAATCACCACAACTTGCGTATCACTTAATAATTGCCATTCGCTAGCATGGCGAGCTGCTCGTACATCGCTGCCAATTAATACACCCGACAAATAGGCTTTGGCTTGTACTGGCGTTAACTCCTTTGAAAGCTGGCGGGTACGCACACTAAAAATACCATGTGCCAAGTTACCGCTATCACTACCTAAAGTTAGCTCACAGCCTTGCTCAAATGCTTTAAAGTCAAACTCACCTTCTGCACAGTCGTTAGGAATTAAAACACTTTGATGACATAACAAATCATATAGCTCGCCGGTCATGGCTGTTTTAAAGCAAATGATTTCGCCATTATTTATAAGCACCCATTTGGTATGTGTGCCAGGCAAACAGAGTAATATTTTACCTTGTTGATACTCTGGGTTTTGCTTTAAAAACCCTAAAATTTGCAGCTCTTCGCCGCGCATTACATCAAACAAGCCATTTTGCAGCGTACACTTTGTGCCAGGTAACGCTTTAATAATATGCCCATCGCAATCAAAGCTAACAGCAGCATTAAGTAACCCTTCGGGATTAATTGGGCATTCTAAATAAGGTGTTTCGTGCCAGCCGATGCTTGAGGTAATTTGTCCTGCAATATATATAGGTAAGCTGCCATACTCTTGCTTCCACACCGCAATGGTGTCGATTAGGGTTTGCTCAAAATTTTGATTTGCCTTAACAACGCCAGGGCCATCACGTTGTGCTAATAGTTTAAGTGTTGATTGCGCTTGTACTTCGCACAAATAAGCGCGTAAATGGCTCGTGCCCCAGTCAACAGCAATAAAAAGAGATGAAGTAGCCAAGCTTTAAAGCCTCCCACCGTCAATTTTAATACTTTGCCCGGTGATCATACTGCTTTCATCGGCGGCTAAAAAGAGTGCCAAATTAGCAACATCTTCAGGAGTTACTAATTTTTTAAGCGCCATGGCTTCCATCCACTTAACTTGCTCTTCTTCGGTAAACCAGCTTGCTAGTTGACGGTCGGTAGCCACCCACCCTGGTAAAATAGCGTTAACGCGAATACCAAACTCGCCGTAATCGCGAGCCAGTGCCTTAGTCATACCAATTAGGCCTGCTTTTGCGGTTACATAGCCTGCCATTTGAGGTTGCCCCATAATAGCGTTAATAGAACTAAAGTTAATGATACTGCCCGCTCCATCGCCCTTCATAAAAGACATAGCAACTTGAGAGGCAAAAAATGCAGGGTTTAAGTTTATTTGTAAGCACTGATCCCAGTCTTGCACTGTAACGTCTTCGCTTGCTTGACGGCGATCGTTCGCTACATTATTAACTAGTACATTAATGGCACCAAAAGCGGCGCATGCATCCACAAGTGATTGCTGAAGTGCATGAGAGTCAGTTACATCAACTTGCCTATACCATAGTTTTGCATTGGGTAAATCACGAATAAGCGATTGCGCTGCCTTATCATCAATATCTATAAATGCTACTTTTGCATTTTGGTTTACAAAGGATTTAACCATTGCTCTACCAATGCCTGATGCACCGCCTGTAATAAAAATAACTTTACCAGAAAGACTATGATATTGAGCTAGGGTGTTCAAATTCAACTCTCCATACAGCGCATTTTCAATTTTATTTAAACCCTTTATAAACTTACATTTACAGTATAAAGAGCCAAACTAAGTCGTTATTGCTGTGTTAAAATATTTAGTTAATTAAAAGTTTATATCATATCCTTGAGTACATTAATATGATATATGATATATAATAAAGCAATATATCAACTCGGAATCCTGCGCAATGAAAAGCCAACCCCGTCAAAATTTAACACAACAATTAACCCACGATTTGGGTTTTGCTATTGTGCGTGGTGTTTACCCTGTAAGCGAAGGCCTGCCTTCTGAAGCCGATTTATGTATAAAGTATGATGTAAGTCGCAGCGCTACCCGCGAAGCGGTAAAAATGCTCTCTGCTAAAGGGTTAATTTCATCGCGTCCTAAGCAAGGTATTCGTGTATTACCTGAAAGTAGCTGGAACATGTTTGATACCGACGTACTACGTTGGATTTTAAGCAGTAAGCCATCACTGTCGTTATTAAAAGAGTTTACTCAAGTACGCGTAGCCCTTGAACCACAAGCGGCCGCTCTTGCAGCACTAAATGCAACTGCTGAACAACTCGCTGATATAGATAGTGCCTTAGCCCGTATGGCTGAAGCAGACGAAGGCTTAGACGACCCATTAGAAGCCGACATTGCTTTTCATACCAGCATATTAGTGGCCAGTAACAATCGCTTTTTTGTGCAGTTAACTGAGTTTATTAGTACAGCTCTTAGAGTAAGTATTCGTTATACAAACCACATTAAAGGTGTACCGGGCGCAGATGTTGCTAAGCACGCTGATATTTTAGAGACTATAAAGTCACGCGATCCTGAGCGCGCTAAAAAAGCAGTAGAAACAATTTTAGAAGAAGCACTACAGTTAATTGAATCTAAATTAGTGTAATGTTAGTTCAGCATATTATATAAATATTGAGTCCATCGAATTTACTCTTTGCAGTATATTTTATGGACTTTTTTATTGCCTATAAAACTTAAATTACAGGCATTAAAAAATCCGATATCAGTCTCCTGATATCGGATTTTCAATTATTTAAATCAGCTTAATAACTCGGGTTATTAACTAAGATAAAACGCCTTTTTACAGGCTAGAATTACAATCCTAATTTCTTCTCAAGATAGTGGATGTTAGTACCACCATTTTGGAAGTTTTCATCTGCAAGAATTCTCTTATGCAAAGGAGTATTAGTTTTAATTCCGTCAATTACTAGCTCGTTAAGTGCATTGCGCGCGCGGGCAATAGCTACGTCACGGTTTTCACCGTAAGTGATTAACTTACCAATCATTGAATCGTAATGTGGTGGAACCGTATAGTCAGCGTAAATATGGCTGTCCCAACGAATACCTAAGCCACCAGCAGGATGGAAACGTGTAATTTTACCCGGTGAAGGGATAAACGTTTCAGGGTCTTCAGCATTAATACGACACTCAATAGCATGACCACGAATAACAACGTCGTCTTGCGTGAATGATAATGGTTGACCCGCAGCAATTTTTAACTGCTCTTTGATTAAATCAATACCAGTAACCATTTCAGTTACAGGGTGTTCAACCTGAATACGTGTATTCATTTCGATGAAGTAAAACTCGCCGTTTTCGTATAAAAACTCAAACGTACCTGCACCGCGGTAACCGATTTCGATACATGCACGTGTACAGCGTTCACCAATAAATTTACGTGTTTCTGCAGTAATACCTGGCGCTGGTGCTTCTTCAACTACTTTTTGGTGACGACGTTGCATAGAACAATCACGTTCACCTAAATGTACTGCATTACCTTGGCCATCTGCTAATACTTGAACTTCGATATGGCGTGGGTTTTCAAGGAATTTCTCCATGTAAACCATGCTATTACCAAAGAACTGCTTAGCTTCTTGCTGTGTTAATGCAATTGAATCAATAAGTTCAGATTCGCTACGAACAACACGCATACCACGACCACCACCGCCACCAGCGGCTTTGATGATTACCGGGTAACCGATTCGTTTAGCGATTTGCATGTTACGTTCTTTATCATCTGATACCGGACCATCAGACCCTGGTACACATGGAACGCCTGCTTTACGCATTGCTGAAATAGCAGAAACTTTATCACCCATAAGGCGAATAGTGTCACCTTTTGGACCAATAAATACAAAACCACTTTGCTCAACTTGGTCGGCAAAATCAGCGTTTTCTGCAAGGAAACCGTAACCTGGATGAATCGCTACAGCGTCAGTTATTTCAGCCGCAGCAATAATGCGCGGGATATCTAAATAACTTTCAGTTGCTGATGGTCTACCAATACAGATGGTTTCATCTGCAAGCAATACATGCTTAAGATCGCGATCCGCCGTTGAATGCACAGCAACCGTTTTGATCCCAAGCTCTTTGCAGGCGCGCAATATACGAAGTGCAATTTCACCTCGGTTTGCAATGACTACTTTATCTAACATTAGAGTTGGCCTTTTAGGTTACGCTATTATTCAATGATGAATAGAGGTTGATCAAATTCTATTGGCTCGCCATTTTCAGCTAAGATAGCTCTTACTGTACCGGCTTTATCTGACTCAATTTGGTTCATCATTTTCATAGCTTCGATAATACAAAGCGTATCGCCAACTTTAACTTGCTGACCAACTTCTACATACGCTGGAGCTTCAGGAGACGCTGCTGCATAAAAAGATCCAACCATTGGTGATTTAACTTGATGGCCAGTAGGTTCTGCTGGAGCTTCTGCTTCAACTGCTACAGGAGCTGCTGCAACTGGAGCTGGTGCTGCTGGCGCCGGTGCATATTGCTGTGGAGCAAATTGCGGGTAACCAGGGCCTGCGCTCATGTTGTTACGGTTAATACGTACTGATTCTTCACCTTCAGTGATTTCTAGCTCAGCAATACCTGATTCTTCTACTAATTCGATAAGCTTCTTTATCTTGCGAATATCCATTACACGACCCGCCTGTTTGTTTGTGTGTTAATTTAAAATTAAATCGAGTTTTTCAACCGGCTCACAGCGGCATTTAATGCTGCGTGGTAACCCATTGCACCTAATCCACATATCACGCCTTGTGCCACATCAGAAAAATACGAATGATGACGAAAGGCTTCACGTGCGTGCACATTACTTAAGTGCACTTCAAAAAACGGAATATCAACACTTAGCAATGCATCACGTAATGCAACGCTTGTATGCGTAAATGCAGCAGGGTTAATTATTATGTAATCAACCGCTTGCCAAGCACTGTGTATTCGCTCAATGAGGGCTTGCTCACTATTACTTTGAAAATGTGCTAACTCAACATCTAGACTATCAGCGGCACTGGTTAGTTCGCTCATAATTTCACTTAGCGTTTGAAAACCGTATTTATCCGGTTCACGCTTGCCAAGCATGTTCAAATTTGGACCATTTATAACTAAAAGGTTAAATTTTGCAGCCATAATACGCGATATATCCTATAAGTAATGAGTTAAGCGGTTGCTAAGTAGTTTTTCGCTTTTAAGTAAGCAGAAAAAAGTAATGTAGCAACAAATTCTCACGTTAACCAACTATTATAGTGATTTCGATGTAAATAGCAGCAAAATACTGGTCTAATCTCTGTTTTGGGAACAGATAATTAGGAGGGAGTCGTAAGCCACTTGGTATATCCAAGTGGCTCTATTGCACTACTATTGTGCGCTGGCGCGCACTGTAGCAAGGTGTTTAGCAAAATCTTCTGCGTTTAAAAAGCCGGTTACACGTTGTGTAGTTAGCTCTTTACCTTGGGTGTTAAAAAACAAAATACTAGGTAAACCAAACACGGTGTACTCTTCCATTAACTCAATTGTTTTATTGTCACTGTTTGTTAAATCAACTTGAATTAGCTGATAATGGCTAAATTCACTTTGCACTTTGGCATCTGGAAACGTGTAATGCTCAAACTCTTTACACGCCACACACCAGTCAGCATATAAGTCGACCATAACCATTCGACCTTCATTACTGGCTTGCGCTACGGCTTCTTTTAGCTCAGCTAAATCCGCCACCTTTTTAAACTCATTACTTTGTGAGCTTACTTGCACAGCTTGTACTGGCCAAAAGTAGTTTTTAGTTAACGTAAACCCTGTCATAACTAATAGCGTTGCAGCAAACCATAATGCAGTTTTTAACTTGCTTTGTGTTTGGCTACTTTGCCAGTGATGTAGGTAAAGTGCCGTTGCTAATGCAAGCACACCAGCCATTAATAATATAATGTCGGCGCTGATTAGGCGCTCAAGTAATATAAGCGGCACAACAAGCATTACAAAGCCAAACAAGGTTTTAACTTGCTCCATCCAACCACCTGCTTTAGGAAGCAACTTACCGCCAGATGTACCAAGTAATAAAAGTGGTAACCCCATACCTAAACTAAGCACGTATAGTGTTAAACCACCTACTAAGTAATCACCACTTTGCGCAACAAATAAGAGCGCCGCCGACAGTGGCGCTGTAGTACACGGTGATGCAATTAGCCCCGACAGTACGCCCATTAAAAATACGCCAACGTAGTTGCCGCCTTTTTGATTGTTACTTACCTGAGTTAGCTTGCTCATCATACTGCTTGGCAGTTTAATTTCGTACCAACCAAACATCGACATAGCCAATAATACAAATAGTAAACTAAAGCTAACTAATACAAATGGATGCTGTAAATACCCCTGCACTTGCCCACCAAGCGCCGCAACAACTAAACCAAGCGCTGCATAGGTAACTGCCATGCCTTGTATATATACAAACGACAACGCAAACGCTTTTTTAGTTGAAAGGTTTTGCTGACCCGCAATTAAGCTCGACAAAATAGGAAACATTGGAAATACGCAAGGCGTAAAAGCAAGGCCTACACCAACAACAAAAAATATAAGTAAATTAGTTATTAAGCCCTGACTTGCTAACTGTTCAGTAAAAGTAAGTTCTTTTTCGGTATCATCCGAATTTGTTGTAGGTTCAGTAGCTGGCTCGTTGAGTGCTGCAAATGTGCTTTGCGCAGTTGCTGCTTCATCTGTAGTGTTATTTTGGTCTACATTTTTAACCTGTGCACCACTAATAACACTAAGTGGGATGCTGATTACTTCTGGTGGATAGCAAAGCCCTGCTTTTGCACAGCCTTGGTAACGAACTTTAACCACGGCGCCTTCGGTTATATTACTTAGCTTACTAATAACACTCGCGGAATTAAAAAAAACCTCTGTTTTACCAAAAAATTCATCTTCAATAATTTCGCCACGGCCAGAGTCGCCTACTTGAATGTTTGCACCTTTGGCGATAATTTCTATTTTCTTTTTATATAAATAATAGTCTGGCGCTATATCCCAACCTACAAACAAGGTACTGCCTTGCTGGTCAAAATCAAAAACAAACGCTTGGTCTACAGGTAAAAAAGTCTGTTGCGGAGGCCCAAGTAGATCACCAAGCACATTATTAGTCGCAGCCTTTACGGGTACAGTTAATAATGTAACCAACAATAAAAAGAAAAAACGCATTAATTCAGTACCTCGTCCATCCAATTAAAATACGCCAAATTACCGGTTGAAACTTCTACAACCTGAATCTCCGGCACTTCGTAGCTATGTAGCTCTTTTATTGTTAAAAACACATCGTTCATTTTATCTGCTTTTGTTTTTATAAGTAGCTTGGCTTCAGTTGCTTCTGCTACTTCGCCCTCCCACATATAAATAGAGCCCATGTTAGGTAAAATATTTACACAAGCTGCTAGCTTTTTTTCTACCAACGCCCTTGCTAGGCTGCGTGCTTCTGCTTCGTCTTTGCAAGTCGTAAAAATCATTTTAAAATGCGTAGTCATTATGAACCTATTCTTATTGGACAGTGTCTAGCTTCATAGTATCTGATAGCCGATACAATGTGTAGACGCTTAAATATCAGTAAAATGACTATACCTATGCCCTAACCTTGAAAAGAGACCTAGTCACCCTCATTTATATTTCATCAACTCTTTTGAGTGTCATTATTTAGAGAGCGCTATGTTTAGATTTTTATTTGTGTTGTTTATCATCATCCCTATTATCGAAATCGCTTTGCTGATTCAAGTAAGCGACGTGATTGGCGGATTTGCAACAATTGCACTTGTGGTTATTACTGCGATTTTAGGTGCCAAAATGGTTAAAACACAGGGTATGGGTGCGCTGCAAAACGTACAAGCGCAAATGGCGCAAGGACAAATGCCAGCCAAAGAATTATTTACCGGAATATGCGTTGTAATTGCAGGGGTATTATTACTTACTCCTGGCATTATGACCGACGTGTTTGGGTTACTATTATTAACGCCTGCAATTCGTAACAAACTGGCCGCAGGCCTTGCTAGCCAAGCAACTGTTAGAATGAGCGCAGGTAGGCAACAAGGGCCATCGCCGTTTGCTGGGCAGCAACATGCTGAACGAGAGCAAGGGCAAATGGAACGACCAACGACTATTGATGGCGAATATGAGCGAAAAGATTAAAAATTTATCATTTTTTCTCTTGGAATTTTACACTCTACCCCCATTAATGAATGCAAATTAGAAAAGCTTTTTTCTGTACTGTTCAGAAACTGTTAGGAGAACTAAAAAACATGAACATTCGTCCTTTACAAGATCGCGTAATCGTTAAACGTCTAGAAGAAGAAACAAAATCTGCTGGCGGTATTGTATTAACTGGCTCTGCAGCTGAAAAATCAACTCGCGGAGAAGTTGTAGCCGTAGGTAATGGTCGCGTTTTAGATAACGGTGACGTGAGAGCGTTAGAAGTTAAAGCCGGTGACACTGTGTTATTTGGCTCATATGTTGAAAAAGTTGAAAAGATCGAAGGTCAAGAGTACCTGATCATGCGTGAAGATAATATTTTAGGCATTGTAGGCTAAACCTACTTTTCGTTTATAAACATTTAAGAATTTAGAGGAATTTAAAACATGGCAGCAAAAGAAGTACTTTTTGCAGGTGACGCACGCGCTAAAATGCTAACTGGCGTAAACATCCTGGCAAACGCAGTAAAAGTTACATTAGGTCCTAAAGGCCGTAACGTTGTACTAGACAAATCATTTGGCTCTCCAGTTATCACTAAAGATGGTGTATCTGTAGCAAAAGAAATCGAACTTGAAGACAAGTTTGAAAACATGGGCGCACAAATGGTTAAAGAAGTTGCATCTAAAGCAAATGATGCAGCCGGCGATGGTACAACTACCGCTACAGTACTTGCACAGTCTATTGTTAATGAAGGCCTTAAAGCTGTTGCAGCAGGCATGAATCCAATGGATCTTAAGCGCGGCATCGACAAAGCAGTTATTGCTGCTGTTGCAGAGCTTAAAGCGTTATCTGTTCCTTGTTCTGATACTAAAGCAATTGCACAAGTAGGTACTATTTCTGCTAACTCTGATCAAGAGATTGGTAATATCATTGCTCAAGCAATGGAAAAAGTAGGCCGCAACAGTGGTGTTATTACTGTAGAAGAAGGTCAATCACTTGAAAACGAACTAGATGTTGTTGAAGGCATGCAGTTTGACCGTGGTTACTTATCTCCTTACTTTATCAACAGCCCAGAAAAAGGCACTGTTGAGCTTGATAACCCATTTATTTTACTTGTAGATAAAAAAATATCTAACATCCGCGAATTATTACCAACATTAGAAGCGGTTGCTAAAGCAAGTAAACCACTACTAATCATTGCAGAAGACCTTGAAGGCGAAGCACTAGCTACATTAGTAGTTAATAACATGCGCGGTATTGTTAAAGTATCAGCTGTTAAAGCACCTGGCTTTGGCGATCGTCGTAAAGCAATGCTACAAGATATTGCTGTATTAACTGGCGGTACTGTTATTTCTGAAGAAATCGGCTTAGAGCTTGAAAAAGCAACAGTTGAAGACCTAGGTACAGCTAAGCGCGTAATTATCACTAAAGATGATACAACTATCATTGATGGTGCTGGCGAAGAAGCGGGTATTACTGGTCGTGTTTCTCAAATTAAAGCACAAATTGAAGAAGCTACATCTGACTACGATAAAGAAAAACTTCAAGAGCGCATGGCTAAACTAGCTGGCGGTGTTGCAGTTATCAAAGTAGGTGCTGCTACTGAAATCGAAATGAAAGAGAAAAAAGACCGCGTTGAAGATGCATTAAATGCAACTCGTGCAGCGGTTGAAGAAGGCGTAGTACCTGGCGGCGGTGTTGCACTTGTACGTGCTGCTAGCAAGCTAGTTGATTTAGTTGGCGACAACGAAGATCAAAACCACGGTATTAAAGTTGCACTTCGTGCGATGGAAGCACCACTTCGTCAAATCGTAACTAACGCAGGCGACGAAGCATCAGTTGTAATTAACGCAGTTAAAGGCGGCGATGGTAACTACGGTTACAACGCAGCAACTGGCGAATACAACGACATGATTGAAATGGGTATCCTAGATCCAACCAAAGTAACACGCTCTGCATTACAATTTGCAGGGTCTATTGCCGGTCTAATGATCACTACTGAAGCAATGGTAGCTGAAATCCCGAAAGATGAAGCTGGTGCACCTGATATGGGTGGCATGGGCGGAATGGGTGGTATGGGCGGAATGATGTGATAAACATCACCGTTTAAGCACCTCGCTTATATAAAAAACCAGCTTCGGCTGGTTTTTTGCTTTTTAGAATAAAAATCATTGATATTGTTTAATTTATACCCATACCTAAGTTGCGTATAACTAAGATTTATATTAAATGGATTTATTAAATAATAACGAAATATTCATCTTCTTTGTTTTTGTTGCTCTTGTGACTGGGTTATTTTCATTCGTAGTTTGGGCTATGCTCAAAATGGTCACGTGGGGTAAAAGTATGTCTAAGGGGGCTTATTTATTTTTAGCATTCTTTCCGCTTATTTCTATTATTCCTATCCCACCACCTACATACGAAAATGTACAAAAAGCAAAACAAGAACAAAGAAAACGCAAAGAAGACTCAGGTGATCCACCCGATGATGAAGACGAACTCGTAAGTTAATTCATATTACATACTGCGGGCATATACCCTACTTGATCGTTTGCTAAATATGATAAAAAGCACATTTATTTAATAGTACGGAGTAAACCAAACATGACTAACGTTCAACAGCATATCGGCAGCATTGCATTAGTTGTTAAGGACTACGGCGATGCCATTGAGTTTTATACTCAAAAGCTCAACTTTGAGTTAGTAGAGGATACTGATTTAGGTGATAGTAAACGTTGGGTATTAATTTCACCTCCAAATTCAAACGGAGCTAATTCGAGCAGAACTAATCTACTGCTTGCTAAAGCCACAACGCCCGAACAAATTAGCGCTATTGGTAATCAAACGGGTGGTCGCGTGTTTTTATTTTTGCATACTAATGATTTCTGGCGAGATTATAATTTAATGCTTTCTAAAGGCGTTACATTTAACGAAGAGCCTAGAGTAGAACCCTATGGCACCGTAGTGGTTTTTGAAGACCTATATGGTACAAAATGGGATTTATTACAGCTTAATAATCAGTGAGATAAAGTGACGCTTAAACTCACGTCACTTTATTAACTAACTCTCTTACAATTGCGAATAAATCACTGGGTAGCATTCCCCTTTGCCCATCTCGCTCACTTGCGATATCACCGGCTTTAGCGTGCAGTGTTACGCCATAGCGTGCTGCTTCATCAATAGTTAAACCTTGAGCAAGTAATGCCCCAATAATACCAGTGAGTACATCGCCACTACCGCCAACGGCCAGTGCTGGGTTGCCATCTTCACACACCCACGTGTGCTGGGCATTATCTATTAATGTTCCTGCGCCTTTTAATACACAAGTCGCGTTATAGCGCTTGGCGCAAAGGCGGGCATAATTAAAGCGGTCTGATTCTATGTCGCTGGTACTAACACTTAGCAGATACCATCTCTCATTTTAAGCTTCAAGGCCGTATTTAACTTTCTTGGAGCTTAAACGCTTCCTGGTTTTTTATTACACCAAAACATATATGAATTAGCTTTCGCATATTTGCACACACAGCTT
>NZ_JACJFD010000032.1:0-54867 GCF_014164415.1 Pseudoalteromonas sp. SG43-1
GATTGCTTTATATTGTTAAAGAACGTTGCGATTATAAAGTTGAACTTTATCTCGCTAGGGCTGCGCATATTACGCTTTCCTATTTTTTTGTCAACACTTAAATTTAAACTTTCTAAAAAGATTCACTCTAAGTTTTACTTAACACCCTGAGTTGTTCGTGCCTCGCTATGCGTTGCTGTTTCCCGTCTCAGTGGGGTCGCATTATAGGGAGATTCGAGCGGGGGTCAATGTTTTATTTCAGCTTTTTGACAATTAAATGAATTTAGTATGAAAGCTATACAAATAAAGGGCTACAGGATACTTTTAGTTTAAAAAACACGCACAATATAAGTATCTATTGATGAGGTATTAGTAAGGTTTAAACTAAGCTGTATGTTAAACAAACAACACACAGCTTTATTTTAAATTAAAGGTTTATTTAGATGCTATTCCCCATACGGCAATAGAGCCTGATATTTCATTTCCAACGATTAAGAGTGGGTTTCCTGTAGCACTTTGCTCCGCTGGAACGAATACCATTCCTTCAGGCGCTAAATCGCCTGTAATATTAGCGTCTTTAATTAAGCCTCTATTATAGAAGTAGTCTTCAAACTGCACATTATATGGATTGGTAATATCATAAACCATAATCCCACCCATACGCTCAAGCCCTATAAAAGCAAATGTACGATCGTCAATTTTACCAATAGTCAGCGCTTCTGGCTCTGCGCCTTTATCATCTGAACGTGAGTCACCTTTGTTTTCATCTTCATTGTTGTTAAATGCTTCACCATGAACCGATGCCGTAATACGACCTATATCATCGCCTGAATCAAACACCACCAGCCCATTGCTGTCCAAAATGGTAAACGAACGTGCACCATAAGCATAAAGCGATTCGTATTGACCATCATTATTAGTATCGCCTTTTATTGTTGTTACTTTTAAGCGACCAATATCGTTATCGTCGTTATTTAAGTAATCAAAATTAGCTGCAAGCGTTAAGTCTTCAACGCGGCTTTCATCTATATAAGCTAAGCAGCCATCGTCTTCATCGTAATCAAGTCCGCCCTTTGCTATACAGTCTGCTTCATCCGTTGTATCAAAAAAGTATTCTCTTGCGTCACCTTCGTTGGCAGTGACTATAAAGTTAGCGCCTTTCCAACTAAAGCTTGAGATAGTATCGGGCTGGTACATACCATAGAGCCCTGGGTATGATTTAAAATTAACGCCGCCATCTTTATCTGAGGCATCAAGTTGTAAGCTTGACCACTCTTTAAAGCCTAAGCCCTTTAGCTCAAGACTGTTGTCTTGTAGGTTAACTATTGCAAGTGCATTGTTTTCTTGAATAGATACATAAGCATATTTGTTATCTTTAGAAATGCTAACGTACTCGGGCTCTAAATCCATAGCTACTGTGGTATTTATTAGATTACCGTTAATAGTACGACCATTTGGATTTGCAAAAACGACCCCTTGCGCTTCTAGTTCGGTTTGTTTGTTGTTATAGGCTTTAAAATCAATATTTATTGCTGTATCAGCTATTACATTATTTGTTATATCGATAATACTAATAGAACCTTCAGGATCTACGCTGTAGTCGCCACTTGGTTCACCTTCGTTAGCAACCACTGCCTTTGCGCCATCGTGGGTGAACGTCACCATGTCTGGTAAAAATCCGACTGTAACATTTTTAATAAAGACAGGTGATTCGCCGCTTATATCGTAAAAAGCAATTTGACCTTCATCACCCGTGCTTTCAGCAGCCATTGCAACCGCTAGTAAATTATTGTTTTCATCAATAGCAATGCTGTTTGCATCGCCTTGGGTGTTCTCGTTTAAAGGTAGCGTAATGACCGAGGTTAAGTTAGTGGCGCTTATAACCCCTTCGTTATCTTTAACAAGTGCGGCAGTATCAAAGGTGTCTGCGGGTAAAATATTAACAACAGCGTCATCACCTGAACTGTTAATAGCGTAAATCCATTTTTTAGATGCTTGATATGCAACTATTTCAGCTGCACCTTCTGGGCTTTGTGCATTTAATACACCTCTACCCACAAGGTTAATATTTAATGCTGAATTGGCATTTATACCATTTAACCCATTAATTCCATCTGTGCCTTGTTCTCCCTGTAATCCTTGAGAGCCGTTTTGACCATCGTCACCATCAAGTGAGCAACCAGTAAGAACAGATATAAGTGACAGCGCAATAATTGATTTTTTAAACATGTGATTTTCCTTAGTATTGTATTTGCTAAATATCAACACACAGGCATGACAAGATTATGGCAGTTTTATTTTGATTAGCTTTCGGCAATAAAAAAGCGAGTGTTAAACTCGCTTGCAGCTAAGGAGTAGCTTATTACCCATGAAATCAGCTTTGTAACTAAAAGCTATTAATATGCTCATTACGCCTTTTTCGAGTTTCTTCTATAAACTCTTTTAGCTCATCAACAGAAGGTTCAATACCTTGTTGGTTTTTTTGCTCGAACCAATCGGCTATATCACTGATTATGACAGAGCCACCTTGTAAGCATAACTCATCGTTTTTTAGCCAAACATCAGGCGCTCGAAGTGAGGGTCCGGTGTACCAACTACAATAAGTGTAACCTTTGCTTTTTAAATTAGACTCTATAACAAGATTCGTCGGGATTGATAGAATTAATAAAACAATTAAACCTACAACTGCACTTTTAAATGCATTAATTAAAGTTAACTTTATATCAAACCCCAAAAAACGCTGTAAAGTTGATAAAAACGTTAAAAATAAGCAAGGTAATAATAAAAAAGATAATAGTATGGTGGCTTGCTCTTTGATAAAAAATTGAGGCTGACTAACTAAAAATATAGTTTCCACTTCGGAAAAAAAGTTTAAGGCTATCTTGTAGCACAGTCCCCCACTAACAATTAACAAGAAAAAAACAGATGCTAATTCTTTCATATTTGCAAGAGATAACTTTTTATCTGCTTTTTTCCATTCTAAAAACTTCACAAGTTATAAGACCTAGTTTTTTTAAACATAGGAACTCCAAAGGTTTCATGTAAAAATTCATTTGGATTTTCTTTATATTCGCTATTAATTTTTTGCGCTCCAGCCTTAATTTTAACTACACCACTCTGTATCTTATTTTCAATATTTCTTAACTCATCAGAAAGTACTTTTACATAATCACTGGTATCTGAAAATGCAATTGAAAAAGCCACCCCAACGATTACAACAACCAACAAGGGCACTAATACTGTACCTGCAATTATTGTTGCTAAACCTGCTGATGCTGCTGATGCGACACCTAATATTGTACTAGTAGTCACAATAGCAGCTCCAACTACAGCCATATCCACGGCTACACCTGCCACTAAGTCATGCCATGTTTTTTGATCGTTTAAAAGGTAGTCTGTAGCATGAAATGTCACTGAAATTACTAGAGTGAGCACAAACCCACCCTTCATAGCTTTTGCAGCTTCTAATTTACCGACACCGATAGTAAAAAGTTTGGGGTTACTTGCTAAATAACGAGTACCCGTTAAATGAGCTTTGATACCAGGATAAGAAGACATTATAATAGCAGGGGAACCATTATAAACTTTAATTTTAAACTTACCAAAAACATTACCTTGGCGCTGCATTGCAGCCGCTATAATGGCTAATGCCTTCATATCATCAAATAAAGGGTATAACCCACCCCCTGTCTTTAATGGATCTTTAATTCGTTTCCATTTACTTGATAGTGAATTATGCTCTTCCAGTAACTCATCAAGCCAATCAACCACTTCTGAACGAGATTTACCTTGCTTCATCTTTACAGAAATAATGTATTCTACAAACTCTGCAGAATTCATTTGTATCAGCGTGTGATTGTTACCTGATAGAAGACTTTTAATTTGATTTTGACGTTGCCTTTCGGCAATAGCACGGCGAGCATATGCAGACATAGGAGTTCCTTAAGTGTATTTTTTAATCCGTTAATCATAAGTTTAAATAATAGTCAAAATATAAGCAATAAAAAAGCGAGTATATAACTCGCTTTAAAAAGGTGTTGGCTTATTATTTTTTAACAGGTCGTTTCCAGCCAGTTAAATTACGCTGTTTAGAGCGTGCTATTGCTAATTGGTCATCTTCAACGGTACTGGTGATCACAGAGCCTGCACCAATTGTTGCAGTTGCGCCTATATTTACTGGGGCAACGAGTGATGAATTAGAGCCAATAAAAGCATTATCGCCAATAATAGTTTTTGATTTATTAACACCATCGTAGTTGCAGGTAATAGTACCAGCGCCAATATTCACTTTTTCGCCAATTTCAGCATCACCTAAATAACTTAAGTGGTTGGCTTTTGAGCCTTTGCCTAAACGGGTTTTTTTCATCTCAACAAAGTTACCAATGTGTGAGTCTTCTTCCATAACAGCGCCAGGGCGAAGGCGAGCATAAGGGCCCAGCGTACATTTAGCAGCTACGCTTGCATCTTCAATTAAGGTATTCGCCTTTATTACCACGTTATCACCAATACTACAATTTTTAAGTACGCAGTTTGGACCTATTTGTACATTGTTACCAAGCGTGACCGTGCCTTCAAAAATAACGTTTATATCAATTAATACGTCTTCGCCTGTTTTAACATCGCCACGTACATCAATACGCGCCGGGTCGGCTAGGGTGGCACCATTTAACATTAACTCTTCTGCTTGCCATGCTTGATAAGCACGCTCTAAGCCTGCAAGTTGTACGCGGTTGTTTGCGCCTTCAACTTCCATTGCATGATCTGGCTGCGCTGAAGTGATCTCTACACCTTCACTGTGAGCCATAGCAACAATATCTGTAAGGTAGTATTCGCCTTGTGCATTGTTGTTAGATAGATTGCCTAACCATGTTTTTAAAAGCTTACCGTTAACCGCCATAATGCCGGTGTTTACTTCGCTAATAAGTAACTGCTCTGCACTTGCATCTTTTTGCTCAACAATACCAACAAGCTTGCCATTTTCACGCAGCATACGTCCGTAACCATTTGGGTTAACCAAATTAACTGTTAATACTGCTAAACCATTTTTAGGTGTTGCAGCTAATAAGCGCTCAAGCGTTGATTGCTTTGTAAGTGGTACATCGCCGTATAAAACAAGTACGGTGTCGTCGTCATTAATGTGTGGGTTAGCTTGAGCTACTGCGTGGCCAGTACCAAGTTGCTCTGCTTGGAGTACCCAATTTACATCGTTATCGGCAAGTTGTTTTTGTAATAGTTCGCCGCCGTGTCCGTAAACTAAGTTTGTGGTTGTTGCACCTAATGCCATCGCATTATCAATAACATGCTGCACCATTGGTTTACCTGCAACGTTGTGCAGAACTTTAGGTAGAGCAGAGCGCATACGAGTACCTTTACCCGCAGCAAGAATAACTGTTGTTAGAGCCATTAAAACAATTTCCTTTTTTCGTTGTTTTAGCTAAATAAGTTTTATGTTTGATCAGAAGATTACGTAAATCACTTCTTGTGCAAATACTCAGTAGGTTAGTTTATTAGTACTGAATCTTGACTGAAAAACACACTTAATTGAATGCCGTCATTGTAGCGAGGATTGGTTAAGGATATAAGTGTAAATGTGTAGATAACAATCTGATAAACCCATTATTTAGCATTTATAAAAAACGGCTATTAAATATCTAAATTATAGGCACAAAAAAGCCCACTCAAAGTGGGCTTTTAAAAACCGGATAGGCTTACTTGTGACGTAATTGCTGAATTACGCGTAACTGAGCAACTGCTTCTGCCAGTCGCGTAGCCGCTTGCTGATAATCAAACTCAACAGCTGACGAATTCGCCATATGTTCTTCAGCTTCACGTTTAGCTTTTTGTACAGAATCTTCATCTAAATCTTCACCACGAACCGCAGTATCTGCAAGAATCGTGATGTGATTTGGTTGAACTTCTAATGTACCGCCAGCAACATATATCACATCTTCGTGACCAAATTGCTTAACTAAACGTACCATACCAGGTTTAAGGGCAGTTAGTAGTGGAGCATGGCCTAGGTTTACACCCAGCTCGCCTTCACTACCAGATACTTGAATCGATTCAACAAGACCAGAGAACAAACTCTGCTCAGCGCTTACTACGTCAAGATGTACAGTCATAGCTGTCATACTACCCTCCTAGTTACATGCCTTTGGCTTTTTCTTGAGCTTCTTCGATAGAGCCAACCATGTAGAACGCTTGCTCTGGAAGCTCATCAAACTCGCCGTTTAAAATGCCTTTAAAGCCAGCAATTGTATCTTTTAGTGATACGTATTTACCAGACGCGCCTGTAAACACCTCTGCCACGAAGAATGGCTGAGATAGGAAACGTTGGATTTTACGTGCACGAGATACAAGTTGCTTATCTTCGTCAGAAAGCTCGTCCATACCTAGGATTGCAATGATGTCTTTAAGTTCTTTATAACGCTGAAGAACTGTTTGAACGCCACGTGCAATACCATAGTGCTCTTCACCAATTACTTGTGGATCAAGCTGACGTGAAGATGAATCAAGTGGGTCTACCGCTGGGTAGATACCAAGCGATGCGATATCACGTGAAAGTACTACTGTTGCGTCTAAGTGAGCAAAGGTAGTTGCTGGAGATGGATCTGTTAAATCATCCGCAGGTACGTATACCGCTTGGATTGAAGTAATTGAACCCGTCTTAGTAGAAGCGATACGCTCTTGAAGCACACCCATTTCTTCAGCAAGTGTAGGCTGGTAACCTACCGCTGATGGCATACGACCAAGTAGTGCAGATACTTCTGTACCAGCAAGTGTATAACGGTAGATGTTATCTACGAAGAAAAGTACATCGCGACCTTCGTCACGGAACTTTTCAGCCATAGTAAGACCAGTTAACGCTACGCGTAAACGGTTACCTGGAGGCTCGTTCATCTGACCGTATACAAGCGATACTTTATCAAGTACGTTTGAATCGTTCATCTCATGGTAGAAATCGTTACCCTCACGTGTACGCTCACCAACACCTGCGAATACTGAGTAGCCGCTGTGCTCGATTGCGATGTTACGGATAAGTTCCATCATGTTTACGGTTTTACCAACACCGGCACCACCGAATAAACCAACTTTACCACCTTTAGCAAACGGACATACAAGGTCGATAACTTTGATACCTGTTTCTAAAAGTTCAACTGAACTTGATTGCTCTTCGTATGAAGGCGCTGCACGGTGAATAGACATACGGTCTTCTTCGCCGATTGGACCCGCTTCATCGATTGGCTCACCAAGTACGTTCATGATACGACCAAGTGTTGCTTTACCAACTGGAACTTGAATCGATTCACCTGTATTCATAACTAAAGCACTACGACGTAAACCATCAGTAGTACCCATAGCGATAGTACGCACTACACCGCCACCTAGCTGTTGTTGAACTTCTAAAGTCAAACCAGCTAAATCGCCATCTGTTACTCTTAGTGCGTGGTATACCGCTGGCACGCTATCTTGTGGAAATTCAATATCCACAACGGCGCCGATAATTTGGACGACCTTACCTAAACTCATGTCTATTCCTCTCGTTAATCTTTACCTGAAGCATTAAACTGCTGCTGAGCCAGAACAAATCTCACTAATTTCTTGTGTGATTGCTGCTTGGCGAGCCTTGTTATAAACAAGCTGTAGCTCGTCCATAAGGTCACCTGCGTTATCAGTTGCAGCTTTCATTGCAACCATACGAGCAGCCTGTTCTGAGGCAGCATTTTCTACCACACCTTGGTATGCTTGAGACTCAATAAAGCGTACTAACAAAGACTCTAAAATAGCCTCTGGGTTTGGCTCGTATAAGTAATCCCATGTGTGAGCAGATACTTCTTCTTCAGCTTTTGGCAAAGGGAGTAACTGATCTATAATTGGCTCTTGCTTCATGGTATTAACGAATTTGTTATATACCAAGAATAAACGGTCTATTTTGCCTTCAGAAAATGCATCAAGCATAATTTTTACAGGACCAATAACGTCTTGTACTGAAGGTTTATCTCCTAGGCCCGCTTTTTTAGCGAGTAGTTGACCACCAAAACGTTGAAAGAAGCCTGCTGCCTTACTACCTAAAGTAGCAAATTCAGCATCAACACCTTTCTCTTTCCACGCTTTAACATCAAGTGCAACTTTCTTAAACTCGTTTGAGTTTAGACCGCCACACAGACCACGGTCTGTAGAGATAACAATATAACCAACTCGTTTCACTTCACGTTCTTTTAAGAACGGGTGAGTAAAATCAAGATTTGCTTGAGCAACACGACCAATTACTTCACGTAATTTATTAGCGTATGGACGGCTTGAAGCAACGCGTTCTTGCGCCCTTTTCATTTTAGACGCAGCAACCATTTCCATTGCGCTAGTGATCTTTTGAGTATTTTTAATACTCCCGATCTTGCTTTTAATCTCTTTTCCGCTGGCCATGACTCTCTCTCCGAATCAAGGTGTGCTTTAGTTTCCTAAAGCGCACCATTAATAACTAAATTACCAAGTTTGCGTAGACTTGAACTTCGTAAGAAGTTCTTTAAGCTGCGCTTCGATCTCGGCATTCAAGTTACCAGTTTCATTGATTTGAGCCACAAGCTCTGCGTATGTGCTAGTTGCATAAGAAAGTAAAGCTGCTTCAAAGTCACCGATTTTCGCGATTTCGATGTCTTGAAGGAAGCCTTTTTCAGCAGCAAATAACGACAAAGACATTTCAGCAACAGACATTGGCGCGTACTGTTTCTGCTTCATTAGCTCTGTTACACGCTCACCATGCTCAAGTTGAGCACGAGTTGCATCATCAAGGTCAGACGCGAACTGCGAGAACGCAGCTAATTCACGGTACTGAGCTAGGGCTAGACGAATACCGCCACCTAGTTTCTTAACGATTTTAGTTTGTGCAGCACCACCAACACGCGATACCGAGATACCAGCATTTACTGCCGGACGGATACCTGAGTTGAATAAGTCAGTTTCTAAGAAGATCTGACCATCGGTGATAGAGATAACGTTAGTCGGTACGAACGCAGAAACGTCGCCGCCTTGAGTTTCAATGATTGGCAATGCCGTCAATGAACCAGTTTTACCTTTCACTTCACCATTAGTGAACTTTTCAACGTAATCTGCGTTTACACGCGATGCACGCTCTAAAAGACGAGAGTGAAGGTAGAATACGTCACCTGGGTATGCTTCACGGCCTGGTGGACGCTTAAGTAGTAATGAAATTTGACGGTAAGCAACTGCTTGCTTAGACAAATCATCATATACGATTAATGCGTTTTCACCACGGTCACGGAAGTATTCACCCATAGTACAGCCCGCGAACGGTGCTAAGTACTGAAGTGCCGCAGATTCAGAAGCAGATGCAACAACTACGATAGTATTTGCTAGTGCACCATGCTCTTCTAATTTACGAACTACGTTTGCAATAGTAGATGCTTTTTGACCAATCGCAACGTACACACACTTAACGCCTGTGTCTTTTTGATTGATGATTGCATCGATTGCTAGTGCAGTTTTACCTGTTTGACGGTCACCGATGATAAGTTCACGTTGACCACGACCAACTGGAATCATCGCATCGATAGATTTATAACCAGTTTGAACTGGCTCATCTACTGACTTACGCTCGATTACACCTGGTGCAATTTTTTCTACAGGTTCAAACCCGTCGTTATCTAAAGCGCCTTTACCATCGATTGGAGCACCTAGTGTGTTTACAACACGACCAAGTAGACCAGGACCAACAGGAACTTCTAAAATACGACCAGTTGTATATACTTTTACGCCTTCAGTAAGGTCAGCGTACGGACCCATTACTACTGCACCAATTGAGTCGCGCTCAAGGTTTAGTGCGATAGCATAACGGCTGCCAGGAAGCTCAATCATTTCACCTTGCATACAGTCAGCAAGACCGTGGATGCGGATGATACCGTCAGTAACAGATACAATAGTACCTTCGTTACGAGCTTCACTTACAACTTCGAACTTCTCAATACGTTGTTTGATCAGATCTGAAATTTCAGTGGAATTAAGTTGCATGCTCTTTTTCCCAATTACGATTGTAGTGTTGTAGCTAAGCGGCTTAATTTACCGCGAATAGTACCGTCGATTACAGTGTCGCCAGACCTAATAATAAGTCCACCAACCACTGACGCGTCTTCACTACAATTCAGCTTAACTTTGCGTGCGAAACGTTTTTCAAGTGCCGCTACCAATGACTCTTGTTGCGCAGCAACAAGAGGAGTTGCAGAAATCACATCTACTTCGATTTCTTTGTCGTATTCTGCTTTAAATTCAGCAAATAACTCAGCAACGTCAGGTAGAGCTGTCAAACGTCCATTTTCAGCCATCACCTTAACTAGGTTCTGACCTTGTTCGTTGAGCTGCTCAGCACAAAGTTGAATAAATAATTCAGCTTGTGCAGTAGCTGTAGGCATACCTGCTAAAGCAGATGATGCTTGTTCATTGCTGGCTACGTGGCCTGCAAAGAACAACATATCATTCCAGCTTTCTAGAGTGCCTTTCTCAACGGCAAGTTCAAAAGCCGCTTTAGCGTATGGGCGAGCGATAGTAGTCAAATTAGACATGCTCATACCCTCCTAATTACAGCTCAGCGACAAGTTTTTCAACGATGTCACTATGTGCGGCTTGATTAATTTCACGCTCTAAAATACGTTCTGCACCAATCACTGCCAGAGTTGCTACTTGCTTACGTAGCTCTTCTGTTATGCGATTACGTTCAGACTCAACTTCAGAGTGCCCTTGAGCAATGATACTTTCACGCTCTTGCTGACCACGAAGTGTTTCTTCGTCAACAATTAGCACTGCACGCTTTTTAGCTTGATCAATGATATCAGCCGCTTGAGCTTTTGCATCTTTAAGCTGTTCAGCAGCTTTCTTTTGCGCAAGTTCTAAGTCTTTTTCGGCTCTATCAGAGGCAGCTAAACCATCTTCGATTTTTTTCTGGCGAGCTTCAATTGCACCGTTTAGTGGTGGCCATACGTATTTCATACAAAATAATACGAACACCGTAAACGCAATCAATTCACCGATAAGAGTGGCGTTTAAGTTCACAACCGCTCCTCCTTAAATAGTAAGCTGTTCAAAAAATAAAATTAAAGTACGAACAACAATACCATAGCGATACCAACACCAATCATTGCTACAGCATCGATTAGACCAGCAAGAATAAACATCTTAACTTGTAGCGAAGGTGCAAGCTCAGGTTGACGCGCACATGCTTCAAGGAATTTACCGCCCATGTTACCAAAACCGATTGCTGTGCCGATTGCACCAAAGCCGATTAGTAAAGCTACTGCGATGTATTTTAAGCCGTTTAATAATTCTAAAGCTTCCATTTATTTCTCCAAAGTTTCAATTGTAAAGTTAAAAGTAAAAGTAAAATTGTAAATCTAAAAATTAGTGATTATCTGAACTTGCCATGCTTAGGTATACAATCGTAAGCATCATAAATACGAATGCTTGCAATACAATTACTAAGATGTGGAATACAGCCCAAACAAAATGCAATGGTAATTGCATAAATCCGATAGCGCCGATCAAGATGAAAATCAATTCACCTGCATATAAGTTACCAAACAGACGTAGCGCTAATGAAAACGGTTTAGAAACCAGCGCAATCAGTTCAAGTAATAAGTTAAACGGGATTAAAAGGATTTGTAGTGCAGTATTATTTGAACTAAACGGGTGAAGTGTTAGTTCTTTAATAAAACCACCGATTCCTTTTATTTTAATTGAGTAGCCTATCATTAAAATAAATACACCCAGCGCTAGCGCTGCAGTCATATTAATGTCAGTCGTTGGTACAATTTTCATGTACACATCGTGTGAATCCATACCAAACGCAGTTTCACCAACAAAACCAGCTAATGCAGGTAAAAAGTCAACCGGTATTAAATCCATTAAGTTCATTAAAAATATCCAAACGAATATTGTTAATGCTAATGGTGCAATAAGCTTGCTTTTACCATGGAAAGTATCACGTACGTTGTCACCAACAAACTCTACTACCATTTCAATGAAACATTGAAATTTTCCAGGTACACCTAGTGTTGATTTTTTAGCGGCACTACGAAAGATCCATAAAAATATAAGACCTAAACCGATAGACCATGCGAGGGTATCTATATGCCATGTCCAGAAACCACTATCCGTACATGCTTTATTGAAGGCGAGACCTGTATCGGTCGAACACATCTTAGCATTGGTCAAATGGTGCTGGATATGGCCAGATAGAGTAACTTCTTCTGCTGCCATGTTATATCCCAAAGTTAATGTTTAAAAAAAACGGGTGCGAACAATCCAGTAAAGAGCGCCAGTATATAAGTACTAAAAAAGGGTAATAAAATTACCGGAAAATGCTTCAGTACTAGCGCAAACAATACAATTGTTAGCATAAATTTTAATCCGTTGCCGCGTTTCAACGAGGCATACGCTTGATTTGCTCGACTTGCACCCATATGTCGGAATGCATAAAGACCAAATACAAAGTGCGGAAGTACTGCGACAACTCCACCAGCGAGTGATGAAAGCGCTGCATTGACTCCCGAACTAAAACAAATAATTACAGCAGCAACTAATGCTACAACACCCTGAAGGCAAATTAACTTTAATACGGCAAGTCGATATGGACTCGCTAACTTATCAGTCACGTTTAGTTAACCTTTATTGCGTTCTAATTGTTAGGGTGTGAAAACTGGCGAAATTATACTTAATCCTGCCAGTTTTGCAACTTGAGTAGACGCTTTGTAACACGAAATAGCTACAAATGTCCCTTTTTAGACATGTAGAAAACTAATGGTGGGTATTGTCTTGATTAATGCGATTTAAAATGCCGTCAAGTTCGTCCAAATTAGTATAAGAAATAACAAGCTTACCTTTGCCTTTTTTGTTGTAATTTATTTCTACTTTGGCACCTAGGTTTTCAGCTAGTTGTTGCTCTAACTGTTTAACATCTGGATCTTTTTCAGCTATTTCTTTAGCTGGCACGGGTTCTAAAATTGAACGAACTAACTTCTCGGTTTCACGAACGGTTAGTGCTTTAGCAACAGCTAAACGAGCAGCATCTGATTGTGCTTCTCCCTCAAGGGCTAATAAACAACGAGCGTGCCCCATTTCAATGTCGCCATGTTCTAACAGAATTTTTACATCACTGTTTAAATTATTTAAACGAAGTAAGTTAGTTACTGTAGTGCGTGATTTGCCAACCGCATCTGCTACTTGTTGATGTGTTAGTTCAAACTCATTGAGTAAGCGATTTAACGCAACCGCTTCTTCCATGGCATTTAAGTCTTCACGTTGAATATTTTCTATTAGCGCAATAGCTACTGCAGCTTCATCTGGTACGTCTTTAATAATACAAGGTACTGTTTCAAGCTTAGCTATTTGCGCTGCACGCCAACGACGCTCACCGGCGATAATTTCAAAACTATTTTGTGCAATAGGGCGCACGACTATAGGTTGAATAATACCTTGTGAGCGAATAGAACTAGCAAGCTCTTCTAGTGCCTCTTCGGACATGTCTTTACGAGGTTGATATTTACCAGAGTGTAAAAACTCGATTGGGAGTTTTTGTAATTCACTGTTATTTGGCCCAGCCGCATTTTTTACAGCTTCAGTCACGTTTGATGTGTCTTGTTCCTTGCTTGCGCTCGGTGTAGGCTTTGACGAACTTAAAAGTGCATCGAGTCCTCGGCCTAAACCTCGTTTTTTAGCAGACATGTTATTTTTTTACCTCAAAGTTAGGCGACAACGGACGCTGTTTTTTCTTTTCTACGTAACATTTCACCAGCGAGTGCTAAATATGCTTTAGCGCCACTTGATGCCCGGTCATAATACATAGCAGGTGTACCAAAACTAGGTGCCTCTGCTAAACGAACATTACGCGGGATCACCGTACGGTATACTTTGTCGCCAAAATGTTGTTTTAATTGTTCTGATACGTCATTCGCTAAACGGTTACGCGGATCGTACATAGTACGAAGTATGCCTTCAATTTGTAAGCTAGGGTTTACTAACTTAGCAAGCTGCGTAATCGTATCCATTAATGCGGTTAACCCTTCAAGTGCATAATACTCACACTGCATTGGCACTAAAATAGAATCAGCTGCGGCCATTGCGTTAACAGTTAACATATTTAAAGAGGGTGGACAGTCGATAAAAATAAATTCGTACTGATCCTGAATTTTTTCAAGTGCGTTACGTAAGCGCACTTCACGGGCAAATAATTCCATAAGTTTAACTTCTGCAGCGGTTACATCACCGTTTGCAGCAATCATATGGTATTCGCCAGACGTTTCTTTGATAATAACGTCTTCTATAGGTTTATCTTCAATGAGTAAGTCGTAAATAGTTGGTACGTCGCCGTACTTATCTACGCCACTTCCCATAGTCGCATTGCCTTGCGGATCGAGATCAATTAACAGCACTTTACGTTTCGTTGCAGCCATAGACGCAGCGAGGTTAACAGCGGTTGTAGTTTTACCCACTCCACCTTTTTGATTTGCTAATGCGATGACTTTTGCCACAGTGTCTCTGATCCCTAGTCTTTAGAAAGAATAATTAAATGTCGTTGTGCATCTAACTTAGGTACTTCTAATGCAATTTTTTGCTCAAACTTAACGCCAGTAGGTAATGACTCTAGCTCTTCACTAGGGAACACACCTTTAAGCGCTATAAATTTACCCGAATGATCAATTAAGTGCGAACACCAGTCAACCATATCTTGTAATGAAGCAAATGCACGACTGAGTACGCCATCTAATTTAACACTTGGCTGATATTCTTCAACTCTTGACTGAACAGGTGTTACGTTATCAAGGCCAAGCTCATGTTTAACATGCATTAAAAAGCGAACGCGTTTACCTAGACTATCTAGTAACACAAATTGTGTGTTAGGTAATGCAATCGCTAATACAATGCCTGGAAGGCCAGGCCCTGTGCCAACATCAATATAATGATGACCGGGTAAGTGAGGTGCAACAACTAAACTATCCATAATATGCTTAATCATCATTTCTTCAGGTAAGCGTACCGAAGTTAAATTATAAGCTTTATTCCACTTATCTAATAACTCGACGTAACGAACTAGCTGTTGCTGTTGTTTTTCCGTTAGCGCAATATCAGTTTGCGCTAACAATGTAGTTAATTGTTGCTGTAACACTATGTACCCTCATCGTTACGCAGATTTGCGTAATAAGCCTTGCTTCTTCAGATACACTAATAATAGCGAAATCGCCGCTGGGGTGATACCAGAAATACGCGATGCTTGGCCAATAGTGTCTGGACGTGACTCAATAAGCTTAGCAACAACCTCATTTGATAAACCTGATACAGTTTTGTAATCAAACTCTTTTGGTAAAATTGTTTGCTCATGACGAAGCTGCTTATTGATCTCATCTTGTTGACGCGCAATATAGCCTGCGTACTTAGTATGGATCTCAACTTGTTCAAGTGCTGCTACGTTTGTAAATTCAGATCCTAAACCGTCAATAGCCATAAGATCGTTATAACGAATCTCTGGACGACGAAGTAATTCTTCTAAACTTGCTTCACGAGTTAATGGTGTTTTTAGTAATGCATTTACTTGATCAACAACAACGTGATCTTTATGAATCCACGTATCTTTAATGCGTTGTTTTTCTTTCTCAATTACTTCCATTTTTTCGTTAAATGCCTGCCAACGTTCGTCATTAACTAAACCCAGCTCACGGCCTTTTTCAGTTAAGCGAATATCTGCATTATCTTCACGAAGTAGTAAACGGTATTCGGCACGGCTAGTAAACATGCGGTACGGTTCTTTCGTACCCAGTGTTGCTAAGTCGTCGATTAATACACCCACGTAAGCTTCATCGCGACGTGGCGTCCAAGAATCTTTACCTTGCACTTTTAACGCAGCATTCATACCTGCAATTAAGCCTTGTGCACCCGCTTCTTCATAACCGGTAGTGCCGTTAATTTGACCCGCGAAAAATAAGCCTTCGATAAATTTTGTTTCTAAAGACTGTTTTAAGTCGCGTGGATCAAAGTAGTCATATTCTATTGCATAGCCTGGTCGACAAATATGTGCATTTTCAAAACCAGAAATAGATTGCACAATCTCAAGTTGTACATCAAACGGTAAACTAGTAGAAATACCATTTGGATATAATTCGTATGATGTTAAGCCTTCAGGTTCAACAAATATTTGGTGCTTATCTTTATCCGCAAAACGTACAATTTTATCTTCAATTGATGGGCAGTAACGTGGACCAATACCTTCAATAACACCTGAGTACATAGGTGAGCGATGTAGGTTTTTACGAATAACATCATGTGTTTTTTCGTTGGTGTAAGTGATGTAACACGGTATTTGTTGTGGGTGATCTGATTGTTTACCCATAAATGAAAATACAGGTGTTGGCATATCACCAGGCTGTGCTTCCATTTTTGTAAAATCAACAGTACGTGCATCAATACGTGGCGGAGTACCTGTTTTTAAGCGATCCACTCTAAAAGGGTGTTCGCGTAAACGTTCAGCCAATGCAATTGATGGTGGATCACCAGCACGACCGCCTTTGTAATTTTCTAAACCAATGTGTATTTGGCCACCTAAAAAAGTACCCACGGTTAAAACAACACTTGGAGCACTAAAACGTAAACCCATTTGAGTTACTACGCCAGTAACACGATCGTTTTCAACAATAAGATCATCACATGATTGTTGAAAAATCTTAAGGTTATCTTGATTTTGTAATGTTGCTTGAATAGCTGCTTTGTACAAAGCGCGATCTGCTTGTGCTCGAGTTGCACGAACAGCAGGTCCTTTTGAAGAGTTTAGTGTGCGAAATTGGATCCCGCCTTTGTCAATGGCCTGTGCCATTGCACCGCCAAGCGCATCAATTTCTTTTACCAAATGACCTTTGCCAATCCCACCAATCGCTGGGTTACAAGACATTTGACCAAGGGTATCCATATTGTGAGTCAGTAGCAGGGTATTCATCCCCATACGGGCAGCTGCTAATGCGGCTTCAGTGCCAGCATGTCCACCACCTACTACGATAACGTCAAAATTTTCGTGAAAAATCATTAATGGGATCCTACTTAAATCAAACCGGTAAACTTCAAAAGGGAGCGTATTCTACCTAGAAATTGGCAGAAGATAAATGATTAAACAAAGAGCAAGATCTAAGTATGTGATCTCTAATAATATAAAGGATCTTTTAAAGAGATCTTTTATTACTATTACTACTACTGATCAGCTTTTCTGTTGATAAGGTTTAGATCTTCATTTAAAACATGAAATTAGATCAGATCTAAAGGTGTTAATATGATCGGATCATCCAGCAGATAAGCTCTGATCAAAAAGGCACCTTATGCACAGGGCTGAATCAGTTGGATCTTATCCCATGGATAAGCATGCTTTAAAAAGCAGTTTATTCAATCTTTATCCACAAAATCTATTAAATTATTAGTAAATTGTGGGTAACTTTTTATATAACTTTTTACTTGATCTATCTATTTTAAGCCTGTTTTGGTTATCCAAGAGTCTAACCATGCTAATGCTGTGTCTTCTGGTAGTGCTTCATCGAGAATATTAAGCTCTAAGCGTTCTGCTACTTTTATAGCGCCTTTTTGAGATAATAAGGCATCTATATTACGTCCAGCTTGGTTGTAAGTGTCATAACTGGTATCACCTAAAGCGATTACTGAGTATTTTAATTCTGATAAATCATTAGCTTGAGTCACATCTTCAACAAAGCTAATAAAGTTTTCAGGATAATCACCTGCACCATAAGTAGATGTGCAAATTAACCAAATGGTATTTTGCTGATCAATATCGCTAAATTCAGGTTGATCATGTAGTTGTGTAGTAATACCAAGGTTATTAAGCGCGTCGCTTAGTTGCTCTGCAACATACTCGGCTGATCCCATTTGGCTGCCAACAATAAGATTTACTGAACTCATGAATATTAGTGATCACATTGGTTTTAATTGCTGCCTATGATAACTGAGTGTGAGTAACAGTAAAGTTAAGAGTGCTTTTTTGTATAACTATTTTTGTGCTAATTTTACTCTTATTTGAAAGTGCCTCCTTAAGTTGTTGATATTATAAGAATTAACAAAATATCTTTAAATGTAATCTTCTGATCAAGTTGTTGATAACAGTGGGGAAAGCTCTGTTTAAACACACCTTTTAGGTTGTTTAATAATCGCTAAGTTATTGATATTACTATTTAGTGAAAGATTTAATTATAAATCTAGGCATAAAAAGCACAAGGTGATCATAATGTGGATATAAAGGTTGTTGATAACCTTAAATTTAGATCGAAAATAATTTTATTAAATGATCTAATTGAGCTGATCTAACGAAATTAATTAAAAATAAGCTTATAAACAGATAATTTTTAATAGATCATTAGGTTTTTCTCTGCGAGGTGGCTCAATTTACTATTTATTTGAGCTAAAAATTAGGTTTTGTGGATAAGTGATCTCAATATATTTAATTTAATGCGTATTTATAGCTGCTTTTTTTATGTATTTTGCTGGTGGATTAGTAGATCAAAAGTTTGATGCACTCAAATCTCGAGTCATTTTTATTAAAAAGCCGCAGTGATCGTCTGTCCATATGTTGTATAAAGTTGATTATTTAGAGTGTTTATCGTCACGTTTTAGCTCTTAAATTGAGCAAATAACATTAGTTTTTATGAGCTAGGTAATTATAAAAAAGCTATTTATAACTAACTTTTGTGTGGAGGATAACGATTTTAAAACGTATTTTTGTTTGAAATATGTATCGGTTTTGACCTTAAAATGGGTGTTACTTGCGCTATTAATACCTTACTTAAAGGCTCTTTTCACTGTCTAATCTAGATGATCTGGCTGGTAATAATTATCGCTTTGGGTATGATTTTATTGGCAGAACTGGCTGGGATTGACGGTATAAATACATATTTTATAGTGAATATTTTACATAAAAAAGAGCACCTAAGTGCTCTTATAATAAACATATATCTGTAATAAGGTGCTTATTTACCAATACAAAATGAGCTAAATATCTTGCCAAGTAAGTCGTCTGAGGTAAATTCACCGGTTATTTCGTTTAAATACTGCTGTGTTAAACGTAGTTCTTCAGCCAATATTTCACCAGCAATGTGCATTTCTAATTGTGTTTTACCTGTTTCTAAATGATACGCAGCACTCTCTAGTGCATCCAAATGACGACGGCGCGCCATAAAGCCACCCTCTGTTGCGCCTTGAAAGCCTATACAGGCTTTTAAATGCTCGCGAACAAGTTCAATACCGTCAGCATTTTTAGCACTTAAGCTGATGACCGGGTATTGTTGCTCTTGCTCCATTCCGACTATATCACCCGATAAATCAGCTTTATTTCTGATGACCGTAACCCCCATACCTTCTGGTAATTTGGCCATAAATTCAGGCCAAATTTTATGCGGGTCAGTATCTATAGTGTCAGTGCCATCAAGCATAAATAAAACGCGATCGGCTTGGTTTATTTCATCCCACGCCCGTTCAATACCTATTTGTTCTACGCGGTCAGGGCTCTCTCGTAGGCCTGCGGTATCTATAATATGCAGTGGCATACCATCTATATGTATATGCTCTCGTAGTACGTCGCGAGTGGTACCGGCTATTTCTGTTACGATTGCAGCTTCACGACCGGCTAGGGCGTTTAGTAGGCTTGATTTACCGGCATTTGGGCGACCAGCAATAACAACACGCATACCTTCGCGCATGATGCTGCCTTGTTTTGCTTGGTTGGTTACGGTATTAAGCTGGGTAATAATGGCGTCTAAGTCGCCTGATACCTTACCGTCTGATAAAAAATCAATTTCTTCATCAGGAAAATCTATTGCCGCTTCTACATACATACGTAAGTGAATTACTTTTTCTACAAGCGTTTCTATGTGTTTAGAAAATTCACCTTGGAGAGACTGTAGGGCGCTTTTGGCAGCTTGTTCGCTCGTAGCATTAATTAAGTCGGCGATGGCCTCTGCTTGTGTTAAATCAAGCTTGTCATTCATAAATGCGCGCTCAGAAAACTCACCAGGCTTTGCTAAACGAACGCCCTCTATTTTACTAATTTCTTTAAGTAGCATATCAAGTACTACAGGACCGCCGTGGCCTTGTAGTTCAAGTACGTCTTCGCCTGTAAATGAGTTAGGACCTGCAAAGTAAATGGCAATACCTTGATCAAGTTGCTCGCCAGCTAGGCTTTTAAATGGCACGTAATCGGCGTAGCGAACTTTAGGAATTTTACCTACTACTTTTTCGGCGACACTTTTAGCAAGGCTACCTGAAACGCGAATAATACCAACACCACCACGTCCGGGGGCAGTTGCTTGTGCTGCAATTGTATCTTGATTGATCATGCTATTAATTTGCCAACGATGAGTAACTTTATGGCGGTATTGTAACCTATGAAATAAACACTCGCGAATACTCTGGTGAAAAACAGGCAATAAAAAAGGCGACCGAAGTCGCCTTTATATAAGTAGGAGCTTGGTTAGCCTCTTACTTTAATTCCTTTCTTTTCCATGCCACGGTAGATGATTAACATCTGGACAATAGAAATAAGGTTAGACACTAACCAGTAAAGAACTAAACCCGATGGGAACCATAAGAAGAATACAGAGAAGATAACCGGCATAAAGGTCATCATTTTTTGCTGCATTGGATCAGTTACCGTCATAGGCTGAAGTTTTTGCGTCACAAACATACTCGCACCAAATAAGATTGGTAATACGTAGTACGGGTCTTGTGCAGAAAGGTCTGTTAACCAAAAAATAAATTCAGCATGGCGAAGTTCAGTTGACTCTAAGAATACGTAGAACAAGGCTAAGAAAATTGGCATTTGTAGCAAAATAGGGAAACAGCCACCCATTGGGTTAACTTTTTCTTTCTTGTACATTTCCATAGTTGCTTGGCCGAACTTTTGACGGTCGTCACCAAACTTTTCTTTAAGAGCTGCCATTTTAGGCTGTAGCGCACGCATTTTTGCCATTGAAGTGTATTGCGCTTTAGTAAGTGGGTACATTAACGATTTAACGATAATAGTGATGGCAATAATTGCTACACCCCAGTTACCTAAAATGCTATGTAGCCATTTTAGCAATACAAATAAAGGTTGCGAAATAAACCATAACCAACCGTAATCTACAGTTAAGTCTAAGTCTGGGTGAATCGCTTCAAGAATATCTGACTCTTTCGGACCCATATAATAAGTAGCAGTTAGTGTTTGCTCACTACCAGCTTGAATATTTACAGCGGGATCTTTAGCACCAATAATAGCGGCATTACTTTTTGTAATTAAGCTATAAATTGTATTTGTTTGATCCTGCATTGGAATCCAAGCACTTACAAAGTAATGTTGTATAAATGCAACATAACCACCTTGCGTGTTTTTGTTTAGGTTTTTATCAGCCATATCTGAAAAACTATACTTTTCGTATGGTTCTTCGTCAGTACCGTATGCAGCACCTAAATAGTTTTGATCAACCATGCTACCTTTTTCTTGTACGGTACGCTTAATTTGCGTGTATAGCTGTACTTGAAGAGGTGCGCTGGTAGTGTTGTTGATCTTGTATTCTAAGCCTACGTCATACTGACCTTTTTTGAATACGTATGTTTTAGTAAAACTAACACCATTACTATCAGTAAACTGAAGTGGAACGCGAAGCTCATCACCCGTTAAGGTATATGATTTTTGTTCGGTACTATAAGTAGGGCGACCGTTAGCTGATGCGTCAGGGCCATTTAAGCCAATTAAGCCACTTTGTGAAAAGTATTGTTTGCCACTATCAAGCTGACCAAGAAGCATATAAGGTGTTTCACTTCCTTTAGTTTCTTCGTATTGAAGAAGGTCTGTTTCAACAATGTCACCGCCTTTGGTGTCAATTTTAACTTTAAAAACGTCAGTTGTGATTTCAATAACTGAACGTTTAGCTAAAGTTGCTGAAGCGGGTAAACCTGAATCTGACGATGAAGGAATATAATCATCCGACTCTGGTGAATTTGCTTGTAGTGTTTGTGTTGTGGCACTTGGATCGGCTTTAGGCTTGTTGTAATCATTATCCCATTCTTGGAACAATAAAAACGACACTAGCATTAGGCCAATTAATAAAAACGTGCGTTGCGATTCCATAACAGCTCTTATTTCTCGTGTTGGTGGTTAATATGGGTTAATTTTTCAGGTACGGGGTCGTCTCCACCTGAATGTAAAGGATGGCATTTTAATATGCGTTTTAAAGCTAACCAACTACCTTTTATAAATCCATGCAAATTAATTGCTTGAATTGCATAATGTGAGCAGCTTGGATTAAAACGACAATGCGGACCTAACAGCGGGCTAATCCACTTTTGATAACCGCGGATAAATAACACTAAACAAATCTTAGGAAAAGCAACAAGTGGTTTAATTAACCTCATGATGTTTATGCCCCTACTTAAGTTTAGTGAGATAGATATCATGTATTTAAAGACTCAATTAGAAATTTTAAATGCATGATTAAAAGGTGAGCTAAAGATACATTAATTAACCCTGCAATTCTATTGCAATTAGGTTTGTTTATTAGATTTAGCTGATTTGTTTGGGCGTTTCTTAAAAGGTGGCGGTTTAGGTGCACCTGGTTTACAGCGTTCGTTAATTTTTCGCCATAATTTAGTAAGTTGTTTGGTTAATTCTTCATTAGACTGTTCATCAATACCACTTTTCACCATAAGCACAATATCAATATTATCGATGCTGTGTTGATTTAAACGAAAACTTTCGCGAGCGAGACGTTTAATACGGTTTCGTTGGCATGCCTTTTTTACGCGTTTTTTAGCAACAGTAAGACCTAACCGAGGTTTTTCTTGGTCATTTGGTTTAGCTAATAGAGTAAAGAAAGGAGTTGCAGCCCGAGCGGGTTCATTAAATATGCGAGAGTAATGCGAGGGAGTTAACAGACGTAACTCCCTGCCAAAGCTAAAGTCTTCCACTTATAAATTAAGCAGAAAGAACTTTGCGGCCTTTAGCGCGGCGACGTGCTAATACTTTACGGCCATTTACAGTTGCCATGCGAGCACGGAAGCCGTGTGCACGTTTGCGTTTTAAAACGCTAGGTTGAAAAGTTCTTTTCATAACAATCTCATCCGATCGGTTAAAGTTAAAACATCCTATACAGGTCGCGATCCTGGCATAGGTGCCATTGCGAGCGCGAGATATTATAGAGTAAGTAACGTAAAGTCAATCATAATTACGTTCGCAGTATATAGTCTACTTATGGTCCATAAAGAGATCATGTAGAGCGATCTGATAGGATCATCATAAATAAGAAGTTTTCCACAGCCCCTGTATAAAAAGTGAATAAAAGCGGGGGAAAAGAAAATTGGATCGTAAATTTGGTTCGCGATCTTGGTGTTATTTTGTTATGATCTTCTCTTCGGATCTAAAATAAAAACTGTTTTAAATCAGATTGTTAATGATTTTATACATCGATATCAACAATTTTATAAAAATCAATCTTTTACTTGTGGATAAAGTGCCTTCATAATACGCGGTCTTGGGTCGCTTATTGGACCATTTGAACGCAATAAATGTATGATTTATAATCATTAATGATGTGCGGGAATAAAAATTATATCTCTGGGAGTTTAACTGTGTATCTGTCGGTTTGGCAAAGTTGTTTATATGTATTGCAAGATGAGCTGCCTTCGCAGCAATTCAGTATGTGGGTAAGACCACTACAAGCAGAAAGTACCGAAGATACCTTGACGATTTATGCACCTAATCGCTTTGTGCTTGATTGGGTAAGAGAAAAGTACCTAAATAGAATTAACGAATTATTAGTAGAAATTTGTGGTGTTGAAGCACCAAAGCTACGTTTTGATGTAGGTAGTAAGCCTTTATTAAATGCACAAGCTGCACCGGTTATAGAAACGCAATCAGCACCACAAGCTTCTACAAAACAACAGCCTCGTGAGCAAAAGCCTGTTGTTGAACCTGCACCTAAGTCAGGTTACAAATCTAACATTAAAGAAAACTATACCTTTGACAGTTTTGTTGAGGGTAAGTCAAACCAATTAGCAAAAGCAGCGGCCACTCAAGTTGCCGATAATCCTGGCTCTGCTTTTAACCCTGTATTTATTTATGGTGGTACTGGTTTAGGTAAAACTCACTTATTACATGCTGTAGGTAACGGCATTATGGCAAACAAGCCAGATGCTAAAATTGTTTACATGCATTCAGAACGCTTTGTTCAAGACATGGTAAAGGCACTACAAAATAATGCGATAGAAGAATTTAAGCGTTATTACCGCAGTGTTGACGCATTAATGATTGATGATATTCAATTTTTTGCTAATAAAGAGCGTTCACAAGAAGAGTTTTTTCATACCTTTAATGCATTGCTTGAAGGCAACCAACAAATTATTTTAACCTCTGACCGTTATCCAAAAGAGATTGAAGGGGTCGAAGACCGTCTTAAATCACGTTTTGGTTGGGGATTAACAATCGCGATTGAGCCACCAGAGCTTGAAACTCGCGTTGCTATTTTGATGAAGAAAGCACAGCAAAGTAAGATTAACTTACCACATGAAGTTGCCTTTTTTATCGCCAAAAAATTACGTTCAAATGTACGTGAACTAGAAGGCGCACTTAACCGTGTAATTGCTAATGCTAATTTTACAGGTCGTCCAATTTCGATTGATTTTGTAAAAGAAGCACTACGCGATTTACTTGCCTTGCAAGATAAGCTGGTTACGATAGATAATATTCAGCGCACCGTTGCTGAGTACTACCGAATTCGGGTGTCAGATCTATTGTCTAAGCGCCGCAGCCGCTCTATAGCAAGGCCACGCCAAGTTGCCATGGCATTATCTAAAGAATTAACTAATCACAGCTTACCTGAGATTGGTGACGCATTTGGTGGACGCGATCATACGACCGTATTACACGCATGTCGTAAGATAAAATCACTACGTGACGAAAGCCACGAAATTAAAGAAGATTACCAAAACTTAATAAGAACATTGTCATCTTAGGGCTGACTTTATTATGCAAATAACAATATCAAGACAACAATTTTTAAAGCCATTGGTGCAAGTGTCGGGTGCAATAGAGCGCAAACACACGCTACCAATCTTATCTAACGTTTTGTTAGTGGTAGAAAACGGACAACTTTCAATGACGGGTACTGACCTTGAAATTGAATTAGTTTCTGGCGTATTTGTAGGTGATGATATTGCCGATACAAAACTAACGTTACCCGCTAAAAAGTTACTCGATATTTGTAAAAGTCTACCTGATGGTTCAGACATTACTTTAAGCTTGCAAGAGCACCAATTACTTTTAACCAGTGGTAAAAGCCGTTTTTCATTAACGACTTTATCTGCTGATGATTTTCCTAATTTAGAGCAGTGGGATGGTGAGGTTGAATTTCAACTAACTCGTTTAGAGCTTCGTAAATTACTCGAAAGCACACATTTTTCGATGGCAAATCAAGACGTACGTTATTACTTAAACGGTATGTCGTTTGAAGTAGATAATACAGATATAAAAACAGTAGCAACAGATGGTCACCGTTTAGCTATTGCACAAAAGCAATTAACGCAATCGCTTAACACTCAACGTCAATTAATTATACCTCGCAAAGGTGTGCAAGAAATTATGCGCCTTATGGTAGCTGACGACGAATTGGTTACAATTCAGTTTGGTGCTAACCATATACGTATTATTGATATTGAGTTTACATTTACAAGTAAGCTAGTTGATGGACGCTTTCCTGATTACCGTCGTGTATTACCACGTGGTGGTGACAAAGTAATTACAGCTAACCGAGAATGGTTACGAAATGCGTTTCAACGAGTGTCTATTTTATCGAATGAAAAATTTCGTGGTGTACGCTTAAATCTATCAAACGGTTTATTAAAAATTACTGCCAATAACCCAGAGCAAGAACAAGCTGAAGAAGTTGTTGAAGTAAGTTACGAAGGCGCGGACCTAGAAATAGGATTCAACGTGTCTTACGTATTAGATGTACTAAACACATTAAAAACAGAAGACGTACTATTTACATTAGCCGACTCAAACAGCAGTGCATTAATTGAAGGTGCAGGCGATGAAGAAGCAATGTACGTTGTTATGCCTATGCGTTTATAAGACTATAAATACATAATGAGCTTAAGTCATTTGAGCCTCAAATATTTTCGTAATATTGAGGCACTGACGCTAGAACCAGTCAACGGCGTTAATATAATTTATGGTGAAAATGGCAGCGGAAAAACCAGCCTTTTAGAGGCTATATATTACCTTTCTCATGGCAAATCTTTTCGTACTCCAAAACACAAAAGTATTATTGCGCACCAGCAAGAGCAATTTGTAATTCACGGGCGTAAAACAATACACGATTTATCAATTCCAATTGGTATTAGTAAAACGCAAACGGGTGAGACTAATTTAAAAATTCAAGGTAAGGCGAGTCGTAGGATATCAGAACTCGCTCAACTTATGCCTGTACAAATTATTACACCAGAGAGTTATTCTTTGTTTTTTGGTGGACCTAAAGAGCGCAGAAAGTTTTTAGATTTAGGTTTGTTCCACGTGGAACATGAGTTCTTTTTTTTGTGGCAATCATTTAATAAAGTACTGAAACAACGTAATGCATTGTTAAAAACTAAGCCCAAGAATTATTTTGACCAAATTAAGTTTTGGGACAAAGAATTTGTTAGACTGGCTGAAGAAATAAATAAATTAAGATTGGCGTATATAAGTAGGTTTAAGCAGCAATTTTTTGATAAAATGTGTGCAGAATTGACGCTTGTACGTGATTTAGAAATGACCTTTAGCGCAGGCTGGAAAGAGACTGAATCTCTTGCAGATGCGTTAGAGCAAAACTTTGAGCGAGATGCTCGCCAAGGGTTTACAAGTAAAGGCCCTCATAAGGCCGATTTTAGTTTTAGTGTCGCTGGTAACAGTGTGGAGAATACATTCTCACGCGGTCAATTGAAGCTATTATTGTATGCGTTGAAAGTTACGCAAAATAGCTTAATTGAGTCAGAGACAGATAAGCAATCTATATTGCTAATAGATGATCTACCTTCAGAATTAGGCGAAGATACAAAAGAGAAAGTGGGACAATTACTTGCTCACTGTAGTTCTCAAATTTTTATCTCTTCAATTTTATCTGAAAGTATTTCTGCTGTGGTGGAACCCATGCAACGAGAACTACAAATGTTCCACGTGAAACATGGCAACCTAATAACAAGATAAGTGGGATTAACCATGTCTGAGAATTATGACTCGTCGAGTATTAAAGTACTTAAAGGATTAGACGCAGTAAGAAAGCGTCCTGGAATGTATATTGGGGACACCGATGATGGCACAGGCTTACACCACATGGTGTTTGAGGTCGTTGATAACTCGATCGATGAAGCCTTAGCAGGTCATTGTGATGATATTTATGTAACGATTCACTTAGACGGTTCTGTCTCAGTTCGAGATAACGGTCGTGGTATCCCAACTTCTATCCATGAAGAAGAAGGCGTATCTGCAGCCGAAGTTATTATGACGGTACTTCATGCCGGTGGTAAGTTTGATGATAACTCTTATAAAGTATCAGGTGGCTTACACGGTGTTGGTGTTTCTGTTGTAAATGCACTTTCAGAAAAACTAAAACTGACTGTTCGTCGTGAAGGAAAGCTTCATGAGCAGTTTTATACTATGGGTGTTCCAGATGCACCTTTAGCTGTAATTGGTGACTCAGAAACAACTGGTACAGAATTACGTTTTTGGCCAAGCGCTGAAACATTCACAAATTTAGATTTTCATTACGACATTTTAGCTAAGCGTTTACGCGAGCTTTCATTCCTAAACTCAGGTGTGAGCATCATCTTAAATGATGAGCGTGAAGAAAATAAATCTGACCACTTTAAATATGAAGGCGGTATTCAAGCTTTCGTAGAGTACTTAAACCGTAATAAAACACCTATACATAAAGGTGTGTTCCATTTTACTCACGAACGTGAAGAAGATGGTATTAGTGTTGAAGTATCAATGCAGTGGAATGATGCATACCAAGAAAACATTTACTGTTTCACAAATAATATTCCACAACGTGATGGTGGTACTCACTTAGCCGGTTTTAGATCAGCGCTAACACGTACACTTAATAACTACATGGAAAAAGAAGGCTTTAACAAAAAAGCTAAAACAACCAGCAATGCTACCGGTGATGATGCCCGTGAAGGCTTAACGGCTGTTGTTAGTGTTAAAGTTCCTGATCCTAAGTTCTCATCACAAACTAAAGACAAGCTAGTATCAAGTGAAGTTAAATCTGCGGTTGAACAAGCAATGGCTGAAAAATTCACTGAGTTTTTACTAGAAAACCCAACTGATGCCAAAATTGTTGTAGGTAAGATTATTGATGCCTCACGTGCACGTGAAGCGGCGCGTAAAGCCCGTGAAATGACACGACGTAAAGGTGCAATGGACTTAGCAGGCTTACCAGGTAAGCTAGCTGATTGCCAAGAAAAAGACCCAGCACAATCTGAACTATATATAGTGGAAGGGGACTCTGCTGGCGGATCAGCCAAGCAGGGACGTAACCGTAAAAACCAAGCTATTCTTCCGCTTAAAGGTAAAATATTAAACGTAGAAAAAGCACGTTTTGATAAAATGCTATCTTCGCAAGAAGTAGCAACACTAATTACTGCATTAGGGTGTGGTATTGGTCGTGACGAATATAACCCTGAGAAATTACGTTATCACCGTATCATCATCATGACCGATGCGGACGTGGATGGTTCTCACATTCGTACGTTACTACTAACATTCTTCTATCGTCAAATGCCTGAAATTGTAGAACGCGGTTATATTTATATTGCTCAACCACCACTTTATAAAGTGAAAAAAGGTAAGCAAGAGCGTTATATTAAAGATGATCCTGCATTAGTAGAATACTTAACGTCGCTTGCGCTTAATAATGCTGCTTTATATCCAAGTGCAGATGCTCCTGCGCTAGAAGGTGAAGCGCTAGAGAAAGTCGTTCACGATTACCAAAATACAGTTAAAGTTATTGAGCGTTTAAAGCGTAAATATCCTAACACGGTAATGGAGCGCTTAATCTACCAAACAGAGTTGAAAACTGATGACCTTTCTGACGAAGCTAAAGTAATTGCTTGGACAAAAGAGTTAGTTGATGACCTGATTGCACGTGATGAAGATGCAACTATTTTCCATGCGGGTACAGAGTTTGACGCTGAGCGTAATATGTATTACCCGGTTGTGAATATTCGTCAGCACGGTGTTGATAAAGCACATGTACTTCATTATGACTTTATTGCATCACGTGACTACCAACGCATTGCTGTGACTGGTACTAACATTGCAAACATCCTAAAAGAAGGTGCTTATATTCAACGTGGTGAGAAAACAAAACCTGTTGATAACTTTGTGGATGCTTTGGAATGGTTGATCACAGAATCTAAGCGCGGGATCTACATTCAACGCTATAAAGGACTGGGTGAAATGAACCCAAGCCAGCTTTGGGAAACGACAATGGATCCTAGTGCTCGTCGTATGTTACAAGTAACGATTGAAGATGCTGTTGGCGCGGATCAATTATTTGCCACCTTAATGGGTGATCAAGTAGAGCCTCGTAGAGAGTTTATCGAAACTAACGCTCTACGCGTAGTTAATCTAGACGTGTAAAAATATCACTTGCACCGAAAAAGGAGCCTAATGGCTCCTTTTTTATTTTTTCAATTACACAAACTGCTTAAAACCTGAGTGTACACACGGTATACTAAGGGTAATTTTCACGCTACTTCTTAGATAGTAAAAAGCCAAATATGCAAAAATATGACGTAAAAACCTTTCAAGGTTTGATCCTGGCTTTACAGGATTATTGGGCGCAGCAAGGCTGTGTCATTATTCAACCACTTGATATGGAAGTGGGCGCCGGGACATTTCACCCGCAAACATTTTTAAAGTCTATTGGTCCAGAGCCAATGTCGAGCGCGTACGTTCAGCCGTGTCGTCGTCCTACGGATGGCCGCTATGGTGAAAACCCAAATCGCCTACAACATTACTACCAATTCCAAGTAGTTTTAAAGCCATCGCCAGATAACATCCAAGAGCTTTACTTAGGCTCATTAGCGGCAATGGGTATTGATACCCTTACTCACGAAGTTCGCTTTGTAGAAGATAACTGGGAATCACCTACGCTAGGCGCATGGGGCTTGGGATGGGAAATTTGGTTAAACGGCATGGAAGTAACGCAGTTTACCTACTTTCAACAAGTGGGTGGCTTAGAGTGCTCACCAGTAACAGGCGAAATTACTTACGGCCTAGAGCGTTTAGCAATGTACATTCAAGGCGTAGATAGCATTTACGACCTAGTATGGGCAGACGGTCCACTAGGGCGCGTAACATACGGCGACGTGTTCCATCAAAATGAAGTAGAGCAATCTACTTATAATTTTGAACATGCAAACGTAGAAGACTTATTTGCACAGTTTGATAAGTGTGAAGCAGAAAGCCAAAAGTTAATTGAAGCTAACTTACCACTACCTGCATACGAGCAAGTAATGAAAGCATCGCACGCATTTAACTTACTAGACGCACGCCACGCAATTTCGGTAACCGAACGTCAGCGTTATATTTTACGCGTTCGTGCGTTATCAAAAGCGTGTGCACAAAGTTACTATGACAAACGTGAAGCGCTTGGTTTCCCGCTGTGTAAGGATAAGTAAAATGTCAGCACAAAATTTATTAGTAGAAATTGGCACAGAAGAGTTACCACCAAAAGCACTGCGTAAATTAGCAGAAGCCTTTGCTGCAAACTTAACTCAAGAGCTAGAAACATTAGAATTAGCACACCAAGGCGTAAGCTGGTATGCATCGCCTCGTCGTTTGGGTTTACAAGTAAAAGCGCTTGAAGCTAAGCAACAAGACAAAGAAGTTGAAAAGCGTGGCCCAGCAACAAAGGCAGCGTTTGACAGCGAAGGTAACCCAACAAAAGCAGCAATGGGTTGGGCACGTGGTTGTGGTATTGAAGTAAAAGACGCACAAACACTTGAAACCGATAAAGGCGCTTGGTTATTGCACATTGCTAAAGTAGCAGGGCAAGAAACTAAAACGCTAATGACAGATGCTATCACTAAAGCGTTAAGTAAATTACCAATCCCTAAACCAATGCGTTGGGGCGCGAATAAAACACAATTTATTCGTCCAGTGCACACAGTCACTATTTTATTTGGTGATGAGCTACTTGAAGGCGAAATTCTTGGTAAGCAAATAACTAACCAGCTTCAGGGTCATCGTTTTCATCACCCAGAAAAAATTAGCATTAACCATGCAGATGACGTTTTTGACGTACTTAAATCTGCTTACGTTATTGCTGATTACGAGCAACGTAAAGCGCAAATTCGAGCACAAATAGAAGAGGCTGCAAGCGCAGTTAACGCTGTTGTTGCAATGGATGAAGATTTACTAGAAGAAGTAACATCACTTGTAGAGTGGCCAGTTACTTTAACGGCAACATTTGAAGAAGCATTTTTAGATGTACCAGCCGAAGCGTTAATTTACACTATGAAAGACGATCAAAAATATTTCCCGTTATTAGATCAAAACGGCAAACTTTTAAATAAGTTTTTGTTTGTATCTAACATCGAAAGTAAAGATCCAAGTGTGGTTATTTCTGGTAACGAAAAAGTAGTGCGCCCGCGTTTAGCCGATGCACAGTTCTTCTTTGAAACAGATAAAAAGAAAACCCTAGAAAGCCGATTAGAGTCGCTTGATAGCGTATTGTTCCAAAAGCAACTTGGTACGCTTAAAGATAAGTCTGAGCGCATTAGTGAACTTGCAGGTTATATTGCTGAGCAATTAGGTGCTGATAAAGACCTAGCACAGCGTGCAGGCTTATTAAGTAAAACTGACCTAATGACTGAAATGGTTATGGAATTTACCGACGTGCAAGGTGTAATGGGAATGCATTACGCTCGCCACGATGGTGAAGCCGAAGATGTAGCCGTAGCGCAAAACGAGCAGTACATGCCACGCTTTGCAGGGGATAACTTACCAACAAACTTAATTAGCTGCGCAGTAGCGATTGCTGATAAGTTTGACACGCTGGTGGGTATTTTTGGTATAGGCCAAGCACCTAAAGGTGACAAAGACCCATTTGCTCTTCGTCGTGCTGCTATTGGTGCACTGCGCATCATGGTAGAAAAAGAACTACCACTTGATATTTTAGACCTAGTAGCTAAATCGCAAACATTGTTTGGCGACAAGTTAACTAACTTAAATGTATCAACTGACGTATTTGAGTTTATGCTAGGGCGCTTCCGTGCTTGGTATCAAGACGAAGGTATTGAAGTAGACGTAATTCAAGCAGTGCTTGCACGTCGTCCGACTAAACCTGTTGATTTTGACCGCCGTGTTAAAGCCGTAAGCCACTTCCGTACATTAGACGCAGCAGAAGCGCTTGCAGCAGCTAATAAGCGTGTAGGTAACATTCTGGCTAAAAACGATATTACCAGCCAAGGTAGTGTTGATGAGAGCTTATTAAGCGACGACGCCGAAAAAGTATTGGCATCACAAGTAGCAAAATTTGCCACTGACCTTGCACCACTTTACGCAGATGGAAACTACCAAGAAGCATTAAGCCAATTGGCGGGTATTCGTGAAAGTGTTGATAACTTTTTTGACAACGTAATGGTTATGGCCGACGATGAAGCTGTTAAGCAAAATCGTCTAGCGCTATTAAGCCAGTTAAGCGGATTGTTTTTAGGTATTGCAGATATTTCTGTTTTACAAAAATAACACCGATTAGCAATTTTAAAAGCCAGCGTTTTGCTGGCTTTTTAGTTTTCACTGTATGCAAAGGAAACCCATTGATGATTTCTATGAAACGAATTTTAACCTTAGCAATTGCTGGCTTACTTACTGCCTGTACAAGCCAAATTTCGATTAACGATGTATTGCCACAGCAAGAGCTTGACCGCACAATTTACTTACGTGGCGACTTTACACTGTGGGATGCAGAGCCCCAGTATCAGTTTGCGCCAGTTGGCCCTGCGCTTTATCAAGCGCAAGTTAAATTTTCGACCCCAGGTAAAGTGTACGAATTTAAAATAGCCGATGCCGATTTTAGTGAAGGTTACAACTGTGGTTACAGCGACGCACAACCAGCAGGACAAAAGCTAACACTGGGCCAGCCAGCTATCGCAGACTGTAATACTATTTATAACTACTTTAGTTTCACACCAGCAATAAAAGGCACGTACATAGTAAGTATTGATTACAGTGACTACGATAAGCCACAAGTGACGATAACGAAGAAGTGATTTTAGCTATTTAATAGCCCTAGTGGGTTGATGGATTTGTGACAAGGACGTTGTAGGATTTATTCAGCATTAACACCAAGGGGGGTTCGTAGTTTGGGTAGAGTGAAGCGAAACCCAACATGTGTGGCGAACAAAACTATTTTGGTGGTTATTAAATACGTTGGGTTTCGTAAAACTCAACCCGACCTACGTGAGTTTAAAGCCCTTTCTTCACCACATATCTATACGGTGCTGCTTCTGCATCTTTAGCTACCAGCGTGTGATCCATAAACGTACAAAAGCTCGGAATATCGCGAGTGGTTGACGGGTCATCAGCAGTTATTAATAACGTTTCACCGTCATTCATTTTACGAATAGCAGCACGTACCATCATTACTGGCTCTGGGCAGCGAAGGCCTATGGCATCTAATTGGTGATCGGGATTATCAAAGCTCATAATAAATTGGCCTGTTTAATTAAAGTGATTGCTGTGTACGCGAGTGCTTAGGTATAGCAATTAATAAGTTTGGCAGTTTAACGCAATTTTATGTGTAATTTAACTATTTTACTTAATGCTTTTAGCAGTTTCAAAATGCTTTATTTAATAATACGCCCGATCACATAATTACGCTGTTACATGCTTGTTTGATAAAGGGACGTTTTATAAATTGAAGCTAATAAAAAAGGCGAACTGAATAAAATCAGTTCGCCTTTTTAATCACCAAGATGGTTTTACATGTTTAAACTAATTAGTCTTGAACACGTTCAAATACAGTTGCAATGCCTTGGCCTAAACCAATACACATAGTTGCTAAACCGTATCGTACATTTTTGTCTTCCATTAAGTGAATAAGCGATGTGCTAATACGCGAACCCGAACAACCCAGTGGGTGACCAAGTGCGATTGCGCCGCCATTTAAATTCACTTTTTCGTCAACAACATCCATTAACCCTAAATCTTTCATTACAGGTAATGATTGTGCTGCAAAGGCTTCATTAAGTTCTACTACGCCTAGGTCATCAATTGTAATACCGGCTTGAGCAAGTGCTTTTTTACTTGCTGGTACTGGGCCGTAACCCATAATTGATGGATCGCAACCAGCAACTGCCATTGCTTTAATGCGCGCACGAATTGGTAAACCAAGTTCTTTTGCTTTTTCTTCGCTCATTACTAACATTGCAGATGCGCCGTCAGAAAGTGCTGAAGAAGTACCGGCTGTTACCGTACCTGATGCAGGATTAAATACTGGGCGAAGCTTTGATAGACCTTCTACTGTTGTTTCTGGGCGAATTACTTCGTCGTCTTCAACTAAGATAAGCGAACCATCTGCATCGTGACCTTCCATTGCTAAAATTTCGCGACGGAAGCGGCCTTCAACAGTTGCAGCTTGTGCACGTTGATGTGAACGGTAAGCAAATTCATCTTGTTGCTCACGGCTAATGCCATGAAGCGTTGCAAGGTATTCTGCTGTTAAGCCCATAGAGCCAGACGCTTGTGCAATTGATGTTGCTAAGCCTGGGTGAAAGTCGTTGCCGTGAGTCATAGGTACGTGACCCATGTGCTCAACACCACCAATTAGGTAAGTGTCGCCAGCGCCTGTCATTATTGCGCGTGCTGCGTCATGCAATGCTTGCATAGAAGAGCCACATAAACGGTTAACCGTAACAGCAGGAACGCTGTGCGGAATACCGGCAAGCAATGATGCGTTACGTGCTACGTTAAAGCCTTGCTCTAATGTTTGCTGTACACAACCCCAATAAATATCGTCAATTGATGCAGGATCAACTGCAGGGTTGCGATCTAGTAAGCCTTTCATTAAATGTGCGCTTAAGTCTTCTGCACGTTTATGTTTGAATACACCACTTTTAGAGCGACCCATTGGTGTGCGGATACAATCTACAATTACTGGATTATTCATGATATTAACCTTCCACCTTATAGAAAACACGACCTTCTTCGGCCCACTTGCGAGTTTGTTCAGATACTTGGTAAATCGCACCTAGGTGAGCGTATTTGTCTGCTGCTGCAACAAAGTTAGCTAAACCAGTTTGATCTAAGTAACGGAACGCGCCGCCTCTAAATGGAGGGAAACCAACACCGTAAACTAATGCCATATCTGCTTCTTGCGGCGAGGCAACAATGCCTTCTTGCAAACACAGTAGCACTTCGTTAATCATTGGAATCATACAACGGTCGATGATTTCTTGTTTATCAAATTCTTTTGGTGCGTCTGTAATTGGGCTTAATAGCTCAATTGCTGTCTCGTCATGAGACTTTTTAAGACGACCGCGACGATCTGTTTCGTATTTGTAAAAACCGGCTTTGTTCTTTTGTCCAAAACGTTTTTCGTTGGCAAAAATAGTCACAGGGTCTTTATCAGCACGCGCCATACGCTCAGGGAAACCGTCAGCCATTACGCCAGTACAATGGAACGCTGTATCAATACCTACAACATCAAGTAGGTAAGCCGGACCCATAGGCCAGCCAAATACGTTTTCCATTACTTTATCTACTTTTGCAAAGTTAGCGCCTTCAACCACTAATTTGCTAAAACCTGCAAAGTAAGGGAATAAAACACGGTTTACAAAAAAGCCTGGGCAATCGTTAACAACAATTGGCGATTTACCTAATTTAAGCGCGTAATCAACTACTGCATTAATTGTTTTATCTGAGGTTTTTGCACCACGGATAATTTCTACTAATGGCATTTTTGGCACAGGGTTGAAAAAGTGCATACCACAGAAGTTTTCTGGCTTATCTAGCGCTTGTGCTAGTAAATCAATACAAATAGTCGATGTATTTGAAGTAAGTACAGTGCCTTCTGGCATGTTCTTTTCAAGATCAGCGAGTACTGCTTGCTTAACTTTAGGGTTTTCTACAACGGCTTCAACAATGATGTTGGCACTTTGTAGGTCTGACTCGTTAAGTGTTGGTTTAATTTTGCTAAGTGTTGCCAACATTTTTTCCATTGGCATGTGGCCACGCTTAACTTTTGCACCTAACAATTTAGATGCTTCACCCATACCTAAATCAAGCGCATCTTGTTGGATGTCTTTCATTATAATAGGTGTGCCTTTATAAGCAGACTGGTATGCAATACCGCCACCCATAATACCAGCACCTAATACAGCGGCTTGTTTAATTTCTACATCGCTGTGCTTAGCAAATTTACGTGCTTTACCTTTAATGTATTGATCAGCTAGGAATATACCAGTTTGTGCTGCTGCTTCTGGTGTACGTGCTAATTTAGCAAAGTTAGCGTTTTCGATTGCCATTGCTTCATCGCGAGTACAGTTTGCCGCTGCTTTAATAGTACGTACAGCCATAACCGGTGCAGGATAGTGGCCTTTGGTTTTACCCATTACCATACCTTCTGCCATAGCAAAGCTCATGCCTTGCTCAACACGGTTTAATTTAAGTGGCTGTAGTTTTACGTTGCGTTTTGCTTGCCAATCTAGCTTGCCAGCAATCGCCAGTTCAAGTGTTGATACACTTGACTCTAGAAGTTTGTCAGCACTAACTACCGCGTCAAACGCACCTACTTTAAGGGCATCTGCTGCGCGGTTTTCTGCGCCTGAGGTAATCCACATCATCGCGTTATCGGCGCCAATGATACGTGGTAAGCGCACTGTGCCACCAAACCCTGGCATTATGCCAAGTTTAACTTCTGGTAGGCCCATTTTAGCTGTTTCGCTTGCCACACGATAATCGGTAGCAAGTGCCCACTCACAACCACCACCAAGTGCCATACCGTTTATAGCGCTTAGAGTTGGGAATGGTAAATCTTCAATTGCATCAAAAACGTCGGTTGCGTTTTTGATCCACACTACTAATTCTTCTTCAGGTTTAGTAAATGTAGGTAAAAATTCGAAGATATCGGCACCAATAATAAAGTGGTCTTTATCACTGGTAAAAATCATGCCTTTGATATCAGTATTGGCGGCTAATTCTTTTAATGCTGCTGCGCAATCTGAAAGAGTTTTTTGAGATAGTGTGTTTACAGAACCTGCAACACAAAACTTAAACTCGGCGATGTTTTCCTTCAGGAAGCTAACTTCAAAGGAATCGCTTTTATATAACATTATTATTCTCCCTAGTTGACGAACTAAGACTGGTACGATGAGTTTGCATTTCAATCAGTGTGCTTGCTTTAAATTAAAAATGCAACGAAAAATTTAACTCGGTTACAATCGACTGGTTAAAATATAGCTGGTTTGGTGCTAAGGTGGTTGAAAAGTTTTTATTCACAACTTTAATTTTTATTAAAGGACATTATGAAAAAATATTTACTAAGTGTTGCGGCAGCTGCATTCATTTTTCCTCTTCATTCTGCCGAGGCAAGTAACGATAACGATGCATTTTTAGATGCCGAAAAAAAAGTAAGGTACGGCAGTTACCAAGACTTTAAACAAGCGGTTAGTAACCTAAATCACCCGTTAAAACCTTATGTTGAAAAAACGTATTGGCAACGCCATCCGAGCATTAAACATCAGGCAGAAATAGAAGAATATTTAAATATATACCAGCATACGCCGCTTGAGTGGCCGGTCCGTAAAGCGTGGTTAGAGTATTTAAAAGATAACAACGAAAAGGCGGCGTATATCCGCAACTATCGTGAAACGTCTAATACGGAGCTTACTTGTACTTATTTAGATTTTCAGCTTGATTTAGGTGCGCCCGAAAAGGCAATTCTAAATCAGGTGACCGACTTATGGGCTGTAGGTAAATCGCAACCTAATGGTTGTGATAGTTTATTTTCTACGTGGCGTAAAAAAGGCTACATGAAAGAAGAAACGGTTTGGAAGCGTGTAACACTTGCTGCACAAGGCGGAACGCAAAGCTTATTACCTTACTTAAAAACTTTATTACCAAGTAAGGAGCGTTACTTAGCTGACTTATATTTAAAAGTGCGAAAAGATCCAAGCGCAGCCGCTGGATTATATAGATATAAAAACAAGTCGGCTAAAGAAGGGCAAATAGCTATTTATGGTGTTAAGCGTTTGGTTTGGCGCGATAAAGAGCTAGCTTTAAAAGCATGGGAAAAGCTAGAAAAAATATTTAAGTACAGCGATGAAGAAAAAGCGGATGTGTATTACACTTTTGCATTGTCACTTGCCTCTAGCGGGCATAAACAAGCGAGCTTTTGGCTAAATAAAGTGCCAAAAGAGCGACTAGACAGCAAGCTTATTCAGTGGCAACTGGGCAATATGCTCAAAACCCAAGATTGGGAAGGAATTGCTGCATTTTTTACAGGTAAAGAAAATTTAAGTCTTGGTCAGCAATATTGGTTAGCTTATAGCTATGCACAACGTGGCGAGCAACAAAAAGCAGACGACATTTGGAAAAAAGTAGCGGCTAATCGTGATTATTACGGCTTTTTAGCCGCAGCACGTTTGGGGTTGCCCGTTGATTTAAATAATCAGCCTTTAGCAGTCGATAAGGTACTTGTAGATAAAGTGAGTAATGCACCAGGCTTTAAGCGTGCAAAAGCACTTTATGATATTGAGCGCTTTACGTCGGCACGCCGTGAATGGAATTACCTAACGGATACCTCCAGCGATGAAGAAAAGCTGGCAGCATCACAGTTATCTACCGATTTAGGTTGGCACGACAGTACTATTTTTACTTTAGCAAAAATTAAAGCATGGGATAACGTAGAGCAACGTTTTCCGTTTGCGTTTCAAGATGTTTTTGAGCGCTACAGTAAACGTAGCAAGATAGATGTTGCTTGGAGTATTGCTATTGCAAGGCGCGAAAGCTCTTTTGCGCCAGATGCACGCTCGCATGCTAATGCGCGTGGTTTAATGCAGTTATTACCTAGTACTGCTGAGTATGTAAATAAAGGCAGTGTGACAAGTAGTCGTTTATATCAACCTAAAACAAATATTAGGTTAGGTACGAGTTACTTACAGTACTTAAAAAAGAAAAACCATGGCAATGAAGTACTGGCTACGGCTTCTTATAATGCGGGTTATCACCGTATAAAGCGTTGGTTACCTGATGACGCTATTCCGGCTGAGTTATGGGTAGAGCTTATTCCGTATCGCGAAACCCGCGATTACGTAAAAAATGTATTTGCGTACAGGCAGGTTTACCATACAAGAATGGGCCGAGAAGGTAATGTATTAGCGCCGCTACTCGAAATGAAAATGGGCGGTTAGTAAACATAAGTTTAAAGTAGGGGGATATCTAATGCGTTTAGATATCCCCTTTTTTGAGCGCTGAGGGTAATACCAATTTTATTAAAAACGTGATCATTCTAGCGTATTAAATAATTCAATAACTGCGTTAAAAATTATTTATATAGAACAACTATGTATCATAATTTTAGCCTTGTTATTAAGCTATTTTCTTATCGCTATAATAGATCATTAATTTAATGCAATTGGTATAAGTGATAGACTCATAGCAAGTTAAATTTAACAGATGGATTAACAATGGATAAATTAGCCGTTTTATACGCCGAACATATTGCAACACTGCAACAGCGTACTCGTACAATTTGTAATAGCGAAGGGTTAGAAGGATTAGTAATTCATTCAGGCCAAGCTAAGCGCCAGTTTTTAGATGATATGTATTATCCATTTAAAGTTAATCCACAGTTTAAAGCGTGGTTACCGGTTATTGACAATCCTCATTGCTGGATTGTGGTAAATGGCAGCGACAAACCAAAGCTAATATTTTATCGTCCAGTAGATTTTTGGCATAAAGTACCAGACGAGCCTCGCGACTTTTGGGCTGAGTACTTTGATATAGAGCTACTACTTCAGCCTGATCAAGTAGAAAAGTTATTACCATACGATAAAGCTAAATATGCTTACATGGGTGAATACATTGAAGTAGCGCAAGCTCTTGGTTTTAGTATTATGAACCCTGAGCCTGTACTTAACTATTTTCATTACCACCGCGCTTATAAAACGCAGTACGAACTTGAATGTTTACGCAACGCTAACCGCATTGCAGTAGATGGGCATAAAGCTGCACGCGATACATTCTTTAATGGTGGTAGCGAGTTCGACATTCAGCAAGCGTACTTAATGGCGACACGTCAAAGCGAAAATGAAATGCCGTACGGCAACATTGTTGCGCTTAACGAAAACTGCGCTATTTTGCACTACACGCACTTTGATCCAAAAGCGCCACAAACACATAACTCATTTTTAATAGATGCCGGTGCAAACTTTAATGGTTATGCCGCTGATATTACTCGTACGTATGATTTTAAAAAGCAGGGTGAGTTTGCCGAGCTTGTACAAGCGATGACGGTTCAACAAATCGAACTAGGTAAAGGTTTGAAGCCGGGTATGCTTTATGGTGATTTACACGTTGAATGCCATAACCGTATTGCACAAATACTTAGTGACTTTAAAATTGTTAACCTACCCGCTGAGGAAATTGTAGAGCGTAAAATTACCTCTACTTTCTTCCCGCATGGACTAGGGCATCACCTAGGTTTACAAGTGCATGATATGGGAGGTTTTATGAGTGACGAAAAGGGCACGCATCAGCCATCGCCTGAAGGGCATCCGTTCTTGCGTTGTACTCGCCTGATCGAAAAAAACCAAGTGTTTACTATTGAACCCGGTTTATACTTTATTGACTCACTGCTTAGTGATTTAGCGCAAACCGATAATAAACAGTTTATTAATTGGGAAAAGGTTGAGTCATTCAAACCATTTGGCGGTATTCGTATTGAAGATAACATTATTGTTCACGAAGATAGCCTAGAGAATATGACGCGTAATTTAGAACTCGATTAATTCTAGTTAACACTAATTAATTTATACACGTTAAAATACGTACATTACTTAAAGGGGCCTTTTGGCCCCCTTTTTACAAGTTTAAAATATGTCTGAATATAAATATCCTGCTGCTAACGTTTTTCACCAAGAAGAAATTAAAAAAAGTACGTTTATAGTCCACATTGCACATACCCCCGATTTAAATTCAGCCAAAGCATTTATTAAAAGCATTGAAGAAAAGTATAGCGATGCGCGTCATAACTGCTGGGCACATGTGGCAGGCAACCCCGGTGGTAGTCATGTTTATGGTTTTTCGGACGATGGTGAACCCAATGGCACGGCAGGAAAGCCTATGTTAAATGTACTGGTGGGTTCAGGCCTTGGCGAAATCACAGCTGTAGTCACACGTTACTTTGGCGGTATAAAATTAGGCACAGGCGGATTAGTACGTGCTTATGGTGGCTCATTAAATAATGCATTAGTAAAATTGCAAACAGTGCTTAAAGTTCCCAGTGTTGAAATTATAGGGAGTAGTGAGTACAGCATGCAAGGCGCGATTGAGCAGCTATTAAAAACAAAGTATCAAGTGCTTAATATTGATAAGCAATTTACTGCTAATATTGATTGGGTGATTACAATAGATAGTCGCGAAGCTCAGCAAGCAATCAAAGATATTTTTGATTTAAGTCACGGCGCAGTTGAGTTAACTATTAAAGAGTAATAACCTAGACAAATTGCATGTAATGCATACTGACCCTATTTAATTTGGTTGATACTACTCAGCCTGAATTTACTAATAATAAAAGCGACAAGCTAAATGCAATTTCGTACCATCATAAAAATTCTTGGCCAACTTGTTGCGCTGTTTAGTATTACCATGGTGCCACCGGCACTGGTGTCTTTAATATATAAAGACGGTGGTGGTGTTCCTTTTGTTTTAGCATTTATCTTTAGTGTTGTTATTGGCATGATGGCTTATTACCCAAACCGCCATGAAAACGGTGACTTAAAAGCACGTGAAGGCTTTTTAATTGTTGTTTTGTTTTGGCTGGTACTTGGGGCGTTTGCGTCCTTGCCGCTTATCTTTTTACAAGAACCTAACTTATCGCTCGCCGATGCGGTATTTGAAGCATTTTCTGGCTTAACAACCACCGGCGCTACGGTGCTTACCGGTATTGAGTATTTACCCAAGTCGGTATTGTTTTATCGCCAGCAACTCCAGTGGTTTGGCGGTATGGGTATAATCGTACTCGCTGTTGCTATACTCCCAATGCTAGGTGTTGGTGGTATGCAGTTGTACCGCGCTGAAATACCAGGGCCTGTAAAAGATTCTAAAATGACCCCGCGAATTGCCGATACTGCAAAGCACCTTTGGTATATTTATGTGTCGTTGACTATTACTTGTATGCTGGCTTATTGGGCTGCAGGAATGGAGTGGTTTGATGCTATATGCCATGCATTCTCAACGGTGGCGATAGGTGGTTTTTCTACTTACGACGCCTCCATGGGGCACTTTGACAGCCCTGTAATTAACTTTATTTGTGTGTTCTTTTTAATTATTGCCGCTGTTAACTTCTCCCTGCATTACGCCGCAGTGGCGAGCCGAAATATACAAGTTTATATTAGAGACCCAGAGTTTAAGGTGTTTTTGTGTATTCAATTAGCGCTGGTGGTTATTTGTTTTACCGTACTTTCCTCTAACGAAATATTTGCTAATGGCGATGAAACCCTCGATCAGGCGTTATTTCAAGCTGTTTCAATGAGTACAACAGCAGGCTTTGCTACTGATAACTTTTCAACATGGCCTTTGTTTTTACCTATTTTACTTATATTTTCGAGCTTTATTGGTGGCTGTGCAGGCTCTACCGGTGGTGGTATGAAAGTAGTGCGCGTATTTTTACTTTATTTGCAGGGCGTGCGTGAGCTCAATCGTTTAGTGCACCCACGGGCTATATATTCAATCAAGCTGGGTCGTAAGGCGTTGCCAGACAAAGTAGTAGAAGCCGTGTGGGGATTTTTCTCTGCATATGCGCTTGTATTTATTATTATCATGTTAGCGCTTATGGGCACGGGTATGGATAACATAACTGCGTTCTCAGCCACTGCGGCTTGTTTAAATAACTTAGGGCCTGGCTTAGGAGATGTAGCGTCGCATTATGGTGCTATAACCGATGGTGCTAAATGGTTGCTTACTATTGCAATGGTGTTTGGTCGCCTAGAAATATTTACTTTATTAGTGTTATTTACGCCTACTTTTTGGCGTGGATAAACGAGCGGCTTAAGTTTTAAATTACAAAATATTGGAAAAAGGGATATGCCAACAAATTTAGAAAAGCTAAAGCATATAGGTGTAGGCAGTTTAGTTGACCTAGAAATATTAACACCTACAAGCAGTAAGCGTGTTAAAACTGAATTAGTTGGTTTACTCGATAAACAGTTTATTATTTTAAATTATCCCAATGCTAAGCGTTTACCTGCAGCGAGTGACTATTTACGTGATGGTGTAATGGTTGTTGTAAGAGCACTGATTGAAGGCAGTGGCGGGCAAGTTATTGCGTTTCGCCAGCAAATTATGTCAGTAGCCTCTCATCCCGCTAAACTCGTCTTTATTAATTTTCCTAAGCAAGTGCAGCTATTTGCGCTACGCTCGCAAACACGCATACCTACCTTGTTACCTGCAAAGTTAAAACTAAGTGACGATAGAGTGCTTGAAGGCCTTATTAAGGACATTTCACTCACTGGTGTAATGTTTGATATTAGAGGCGATCAGCAAGCTGAAGGTATTAAAGATATGCAATGCACTGTCGTACTCAATAGTAGTGATAAAGATTTTGAAGGTGAAATTTGCAGTGTTAAAGAGCATGTCGCAGGTGTGCACTGCGGAATTAAGCTACTAGCAAGCGAGGATGAAATGAAAACCTTTATGAAAGAGCATTTTATAGACCCATCTGCGCTTGAGCCCACCGTTGACTAAATCGTTTTTCGCTTATTTGCAACAAAATGTCGTTTTACGTGAGTATTTATAAAGTGTTTTTTTGTTTTTATATAATTAAAAATATTATTCAGATAAAACAATGTTTTACGTATTTTTTGTTATGGCTTGTTTTTTGTTGTTATAGCTACTTCGTTAAAATTAACCTTAATTATTTTTTAAAATCCCTCCTTTTATAGCTCTACATTTTAAAATGTATCTTTTTATATAAACATAACTAGTTGTTTTTAATGACTTTAGTTCTTTACCTCTAAAGCGTGTTGCGAAAAGGCAACAGTAATGACTCTGAAAATTCCTACTTATTGTACGTATTCTTTTTAACTTCTTGAAATTTAATGGCTTTTCAATGTTGGCATTTAAGTTGTAATAGTCAGGGTGTACTGAACGAAATCGTGATTCAAAGTGAAACACTTAATCGCACACACATAAATTTGAAGGATACATATTATGAAAAGCATTAATAAAACTTTAGCACTTATCGCTATTGCATCTTCTTCAGCCGCTTTTGCAGCAACAGATTTTGACACACTTGATGTAGACGGCAGTGGCACAATTAGCCAAGCAGAAGCATCAGTAGACGCAAAATTAATGAGCATGTTTTCTGAGCTTGATACTGACCAAAATGGTGAGTTATCAAAAGAAGAATTTTCAGAAGCTTAATTAAAAAGTATTTATCCTGAGTTGCCAAAGACAACCTAAGTAGGCAAGGGAGCTTACGAAAGAGGATAACAAGGAAGTGAAAAATTACGTTTTAAGTTAAACGAAGCAATTTTTTTGATAGAACATTGAAGGATTAAGTTATGAAACATTTAAATAAAGCATTAGCACTTATAGTACTAGCATCTTCTTCAGCTGCATTTGCAGCATCAGATTTTGACAGCCTTGATATCGATGGTAGCGGCACAATTAGCCCAAGCGAAGCGGCAGTCGATACCGATTTAATGGCTGAATTTATTGAGCTAGATACCGACGGTAGCGGCGAGCTTTCTAAAGAAGAGTTCGCTAATTACTAATTAAACATTTTTCACAGTCAGGGATCTTTGAAAAGGACTTCCCATATTACTAGGAATATTATTATGAAAACATTCAATACAACACTTGCAGTTATCGTTTTAGCATCTTCATCAGCAGCATATGCTGCAGTAGATTTTGCCTCTTTTGATGCAGATGGCGACGGTGCGATTTCAATGGAAGAAGCGAAGGTTAACCCTCAACTTGTGAAGATTTTTGATGATTTAGATACTGATGGAAATGGTGAAATCTCTAAAGAAGAGTTTTCAAAGGTACAGTAATCAATATTCGAAGATACTCCACTAAAGCCGCCTTAGTCAGCGGCTTTTTTGTATTTTAAATTAACTAACTAATTAGCGTAACTAGTTAAAGGAATATAGCACTTACTTGGAATAGTTTTTCTACAACGGTAATATGTTTTTTGTCGATTAAAAACATGATGACATGATCGCCCGACATAATAATTGTATCATCGTGGGCTATCAGTACATCGTCATTACGTACTATTGCGCCAATAGTTGTACCCGCAGGAAGTTTTATGTCGGCAATCGCACGACCAACCACTTTAGATGTGCTTTCATCACCATGAGCTACCGCTTCTATGGCTTCTGCTGCGCCTTTACGCAGTGAATACACGTTAACAATATCACCACGGCGTACGTGCGTTAATAACGCTGATATAGTTGCTTGTTGTGGCGATATGGCAATGTCTATTTCGCCGCCTTGTACCAAATCAACGTAAGCTCCACGCTGGATAAGCACCATGGTTTTTTGTGCGCCCATACGTTTTGCAAGCATAGCCGACATAATGTTTGCTTCATCGTCATTGGTTACGGCAATAAACACATCTACTTGTTCAATATGCTCTTCTGAGAGCAGTTCTTGATCAGATGCGTCACCACAAAAAACGACCGTGTTATCGAGCATTTCTGAGAGTTGCTCAGCACGTTCTTTACTGCGTTCAATTAGTTTAACGGTGTGGTTTTTTTCAAGTGAGCGGGCAAGGCCTGCCCCAATGTTACCGCCACCAGCTATCATAATTTTTTTGTACGAACGCTCAAGTTTTTGTAGCTCGTTCATTACTGCGCGTATATGTTTTGTAGCGGCAATAAAGAATACTTCGTCATCGGCTTCAATAACGGTGGTACCCAATGGTTTTATTGCTTTACCTTGACGATAAATAGCGGCAACACGAGTTTCTACATTAGGAATATGTTCTTTAAGTGCAGATAACGCATAACCTACAAGTAAACCGCCATAGTAAGCTTTTACGGCTACTAACGAGAGCATGCCATCAGCAAACTGCAATACTTGCAGAGCACCAGGGTAGTCAATTAAACGGCGAATATACTTAGTGACCAGTGCTTCGGGAGCAATGTAATGATCGATTGGTAAATCATCGTTTTGAAAAAGTTTTTCGCGGTATTTTAAGTATTGCTCTGAGCGAATACGAGCAATTTTAGTAGGCGTTTTAAAAATACTGTATGCCACTTGGCATGCAACCATGTTCACTTCATCTGAACTGGTTACCGCTATAATCATATCGGCATCTTCAGCACCTGCGCGGCGTAATACATCAGGATGCGCGCTGTGGCCCATAACCCCTTGTAAGTCGTACTTATCTTGAAGTTCACGTAATCGGTTACCGTCTATATCAACAACGGTAATTTCGTTTTGTTCGCCAACTAAGTTTTCAGCAAGCGTAGCACCAACTTGCCCGGCACCGAGTATAATTATTTTCATTATTTACCCGTGGTATTGATCATAATTTAATTAAAAAAATAGCCATTTAATGTTTCATAAATGGCTAACTATTTAGTGTACGGCTATTAGGCTTTTTTAACTAGCTTAGCGTAATAAAATCCATCACTTTCACCGGGCAGTAACTGCAAACCTGGCGTTGTTACGGTATCGTTTTCGTGTAGAGGTATATGTTCTACATCATCGTTATTAGCTAAAAACTTAGCAACTTGCTGTTGGTTTTCTTGTGGAAGAACTGAACACGTAGCATATACCAATGTGCCACCTGGTTTTAACAGTGGCCAAATGCTATCAAGAATATCGCTTTGTAACTTGGCTAAGTCTTCGATATCTGATGCGCGACGTAACCATTTTATGTCAGGGTGACGGCGAATTACGCCAGTGGCCGAACAAGGCACATCAAGTAAAATACGATCAAATAATTTTTCATCCCACCAGATATGTGGTTGCGATGCATCGCCACATTGTAGGTCTGCACCTAAGCCAATACGAGTTAAGTTTTGCTTAACACGTTCAAGGCGAGTTGAGTCGCTATCAAGTGCAAGTACATCAGCATCAGCAAGCTCTAAAATATGACATGTTTTACCGCCAGGGGCTGCGCAGGCATCCAAAATATAGTCGTCTGCTTTAGGTTCTAAAAAGCGGGCTGCCAACTGTGCTGCAGCATCTTGTACTGAACATGCACCTGTATCAAACTCAGGTAACGAAAATACATCACGTGGTTTGGCAAGCTTAATCCCATCAATAAAATCAGGGTTTAAGGTGTGTTCAATATCGTTAGCGCTGAGCATGTCACTGTATTCTTGCGTGCTAAATTGGGCTTGATTGACACGAAGCCACATTGGCGCTTGTTGCTGGTTTTCTTCAAGTAGTGCTTCCCAGCTATCTGGGTAGGCTGTTTGCACCTGTTTAATAAACCAATTTGGATGGTTGTATAAACATACCGGAATAAGCTTCGCTTTTTCTTCAAGCTCAGCTTGTTGACGCTGAAAGCTACGTAAAATGGCGTTTATCAGTCCTTTTAATCCTAAAGCGCGTAGTTGAGCCAGTGCGTTAACCGTTTCTGAAATGGCAGCATGAGGTGGTACGCGCATATGCTGCAGTTGATAAATACCTACGTATAATAAAAACTGAAATATTCTACGTTTACCTTTTAATGGCTGCTCTACTAAGTGTTGGCAGTAATTTTCAAGGCTCGGTAAGTAGCGTAAAACGCCATAACAAATTTGCTGTAGCAACGCTTTATCTTTAGGCGGCAAGCCTTGGCTTGCAAATGGAAGTTCTTGATTAAGCGATGCGCCTTTATCAACTACGTTATATAAAGTTTCAGCGGCAAGCGCTCGTACGTTTGGAACATTACTCATTGTTTTCGCCTAATATTGTGCCAGGAGTAACCCAGTCACTACGACCATTTAAAAAGTCGTTAATTGCCATTGGTTTTTTACCTTGCGGCTGTAATTGCGTAATACATAAAGCGTGTTCGCCACACGCCACTACTACGCCATTTTTGTCGCTTGATAAAATTTGCCCAGGATCACCTGATTGCAGCATAACCTGCGCTTGATGAATTTTTACTGTTTGCCCACCCATTTGGGTAAAGCACATTGGCCACGGGTTAAAAGAGCGAATGTTTCGCTCGATTTGAAGCGCACTCATGGACCAGTCGATATCAGCTTCCTCTTTAGAAAGCTTTTTAGCGTAGTTAGCAAGTTCATCGTTTTGAGGTTCAGGGGTGATCTCACCATTAGCTAATTTATTAATGGTTTCAATTAACGCATCTGGACCTAGCTCAGCAAGCTTTGTATATAAGCTTGCGCTAGTTTCTGTTGTGCTAATAGGGCAGCGGCTTATATGTAGCATATCGCCGGTATCTAGCCCTTCATCCATTTGCATTATTGTTACGCCGGTTTGTTCATCACCTGCCCAAATTGCGCGTTGAATAGGTGCAGCACCGCGCCAGCGCGGTAATATAGAGCCATGCACATTTAAACAACCTAAACGTGGCGCTTCTAAAATAGCTTTAGGTAAAATTAAGCCATATGCTACAACAATCATAATGTCGGCATTTAAGCTTGTTAGCTCAGCTAGTGCTTCATCATTTTTTAATGACTGTGGCTGAAAAACCGGTAAGTTGTGCTCAAGCGCTAGCTCTTTCACTTCACTGGCTTTTAATTTTTTACCACGACCTGCAGGGCGATCTGGCTGGCTATATACACCCACTATTTGGTGTTCGCTTTGTATCAGCGCTTGTAAATGACGTGCGGCAAAGTCCGGCGTACCGGCAAATATAATGCGTAATGGTTGAGTCACTGAGTTTTCCTAAGGTGCTTATTACTGTTCTGCAAACTTGGCTTCTTTTTCAAGCTTTTTACGAATACGTTGGCGCTTTAATGGAGATAAGTAATCAATGAATAGCTTACCTTGAAGGTGATCTAGTTCATGTTGAATACAAATAGCCAATAATTCATCTGCATCTAATACAAATTCTTCACCGTTTTCGTTAAGTGCAGCGACTGTTACTGTTTCTGCGCGATCTACTTTTGCATAAGAGTTAGGTACTGATAAACAGCCTTCTTCGCTAACGGTAGAGCCGTCTTTTTTAATGATTTGTGGATTAATTAATACCAGTGGCTCATTGCGCTCTTCTGATACATCAATAACAACGATTCGTTGATGAATATCTACTTGCGTGGCCGCAAGACCAATGCCATTTTCATCGTACATTGTCTCTAGCATGTCTTTTACAATTTGGCGTACTGTGTCATCAACTTGTACAACATCTTTTGCTACAGTACGTAAACGTTCATCTGGAAATCTTAAAACTTCTAACCTAGCCATAGTTACCTTTTTCACTTGTGCTTAATTTAGGGTATTGTATGCTCTTATTTTAGCCATTCGCGTTCACCTTTAACAGGTTTTGGGCAATAATAATGAAAAAACAATACAAGGAAGCTCGATGAAATCTCCACTACTTGCAATCATGCTTACGTTAAGCGCTGCGTTTCCCGCAGTTGCTGATGTACTTAAAATAAAAAAAGACGCACCAAAACAGTATGTTGTAAAAAAAGGCGATACACTTTGGGATATTTCTGGCATCTATTTAGATGAGCCTTGGCTATGGCCTGAACTTTGGCAAATGAATCCACAAATTGACAACCCACACCTAATTTACCCCGGTGATGCATTAGCGTTGATATACGATGCAGATGGAAACCCACGTTTAGTGATCAATAAAGGATATAGAAAGCTATCTCCTCAGGGTCGTATTACACCAAAAGGGCGTGATGCTATTACTACTTTGCCGCTTGAAATGATCAAACCTTATATCAGTTATGAGCAAGCAATGAACAGTGACGATATTAAAGGTAAACCTTATATTTTAGGTGCAAACGAAAATACTAAAACACAAACGCTAGGCCATATTTTATATGTTAAAGGCGACTTACAAGTACATAAAGCATATGCCATTTACCATAAAGGTGACCCCTACACTGACTTAACCGGTGAGGTGTTAGCAACGCGTGCATCTTATGTGGGTATAGCACGTGCTTTTAGAGCGGGCGATGAGAAAAATGGCGTGCCTTCATCATTACGTGTTGAGTCTGTTAAACGAGAAATTCAGCAAGGTGATTTTTTAATGCCGGCAATGGAAGGCCAAATGCTTCCTGCGTACTTTGATATACACCGTCCTTTAGAACCTGTAACAGGTAATATTATTGCTTCACCACGCGAAGTTAGAGAATTCAGCACAATGGATGTTGTGGTGCTAAACTTAGGCAGTGAACAAAATATAGAAGCGGGTCATGTATTAGATCTAGAGCGTCAATCACCAACGGTTATTGATGGTCCTCGTGGCCCTCGTTACCCAGAAGATTCTAGTAAATATGAGAAGCTTTTATCTGATGTGAGCCAATTATTTGGTGATGAGTCTGACGAACAAAACACAACGTGGACCATGCCTAAAGAAAAAGTTGGTGAGCTAATTGTCTTTAAAGTGTATGACAAAGTAAGTTATGCATTAATAACTAAAAACCAGCACCCAATTCGCATTGGAGATATTGCAGTTATTCATTAAGAAGTAGCGAGTCGGTGTTCTAGGAGAGAGCATGGATCAGTCATCTGGCAAGCTAGCCCACTGGCTTGCCTTTTATATGTGTAAAGGGTTGGGTATAAAAACCCTTTTAGCACTATCTACAAACTATTCCCTTGGGTCGTTATTCGACTTATCTCATGACAAGCTTTTACAGCTTGGGTTAACCGCTAATCAAGCGAGTAATTTACTCAACACCAATTGGCAACAAGTCAGTCATTATGAGCAATTAATAGCGCTGAACAACATTACTGTTGTCTGTATTTTTGATGCGCTTTACCCAGAAGATCTCCGGCAGATTGCCAGTGCGCCTTTATTACTATTTTGCAGGGGAGATGTCTCGTTATTATCAACTCCACAAATTGCAATTGTTGGCAGTCGTAATGCTACACCTACCGGGCTTGAAATAGCCTCAGAATTTGCATACGAGTTAACTTTGGCGGGTATTACAGTTACTTCAGGTATGGCGCGGGGAATAGATGGTGCAGCACACAAAGGCTCTCTTGCTGGTACGGGGAAAACCATAGCGGTGCTTGGTACTGGGGTTGATATTTACTACCCCAAACGCCATAAACTATTAACAGACCAAGTTTTAGAAAGCGGTTTGCTGGTGAGTGAGTTTTTACCAGGCACAGCTGCTCATGCGCACAACTTTCCGCGCCGTAATCGTATTATTTCTGGATTATCGTTAGGAGTGCTTATTGTTGAAGCTGAAATTAAAAGTGGTTCGTTAATTACAGTACGCTATGCACTTGAACAAAATAAAGAGGTATTTGCAGTACCGGGTTCTATTAAAAACCCATTAGCGCAGGCAAGTCACTTTTTAATAAAGCAAGGTGCTAAGCTGGTAGAAAACGTGGCTGACATTCTTGATGAGGTGAGTTTTACTTACGACAATAATGTATTTAATAAAGAGCAGCCGATTCAAGCCAATTCTCAATGTGAGGTTTTAAATAGTATTGGCTTTGAAGTAACCAGTGTAGATGACATTGTGCGTCGTGCGCAGTGGCCAATAGATAAAGTACTCAGTAGGTTGCTCGATTTAGAATTAGACGATCAGATTGAGCGAGTGTTAGATGGTTACATCAAGTTAAGCGCAGGAAGGTAATATGTTTGATATTCTTTTGTATCTTTTTGAAAATTACATTCATAGCGAAGCGGATATATTTGCAGAGCAAAATGAGTTAACCGATGAGCTACTGCGTGCTGGCTTTAATAAGCCTGAGATATTTAAAGCTCTTGATTGGTTAGAGCAACTAGCCGATTTACAACACAGCGATGAGTCTCCTTATCTTATTGCTAACCCTAAAGATGCTGTGCGTATATTTACCGATAGTGAATGCCAAAGGCTCAGCGCTGAGTGTCTTGGCTTTTTAATGTTTATTGAACAAATAGGCGTAATTAACAATGTAACACGTGAAATGGTAATGGACTGTTTAGCCTCTCTCGATAAACCAACTATAAGCCTAGAAGACTTAAAGTGGATTGTACTTATGATCTTGTTTAACGTTCCTGGCTCTGAAGAGGCATATGAGCAAATGGAAGATTTGATTTTTGATGAACCCAGCGAACTTCTTCATTAGAGATAATTATCTTGATTGTACTCAAATTACTCAAAAGGATAAGCACGGCATTGCTTGTATCTTTAAGTGGTTTGGGTATATTAGGCGAAAATTCACCAACCTATTAGGATCACCATGAGTAAAATCGACCATTCGCTTTTCTCGGCGAACAAGCACGCCCTCGAAAAAGAATACGAGATATGCCCACAGTGTGGTTCAGAGTTAGTGATCCGCAATAGTAAATCAGGCCCTTTTTTAGGATGCGCAAGTTATCCCAAATGCGACTTTATTAGGCCGCTGGCACATCACGACAGTAACGAAATCAAAATATTAGAAGATTCAGCATGTCCTGAGTGTAGCAAACCGCTGGTGGTTAAAAATGGCCGCTATGGTATGTTTATTGGGTGTACGGGTTATCCAGAGTGTCATTACATTGCTAACGAAAATGAAGAAAAGCAAAGCGAAGATACTTTGCCTAGTTGCCCTAAATGCAAAAAAGGTCATTTAGTCGCGCGCAGTAATAAGTTTGGTAAAGTATTTTATTCTTGTGATTGCTACCCAAGTTGTAAATACACGCTTAATAATAAACCGGTTGAACATCCGTGTCCTGAATGTGACTGGCCTATCGTCATAGAAAGAAATATGGCAAACGGCATATTATTGCAATGCCCACAAAAAAGCTGCATGCATAAGCTCACCCCAACTGAATAACGTTTAATTATATCTGGAGACTACTTTGTCAGACCTTTCAAATACGCCCACTGCAATAACATGCTTAACGCAAGGCGAAGTTATTTTATACCCAACAGAAGCTGTATATGGTTTAGGTTGTGATCCAGATAATCAACAAGCCGTTGAGGCACTATTAGCTATTAAGCAGCGCCCGGTTGAAAAAGGGCTTATTTTAATCGCTGATAACTACGGACAATTATTAAAATACGTAGATGATGCAAAAATACCAATGGATAAACGCGCTGATATTTTTTCGAGTTGGCCTGCTGCAATTACATGGGTTATGCCTGCATCTAAAAATACGCCTAAATGGCTCACAGGGCAGTTTGATACCATCGCGGTAAGAGTAACAAACCATCCAACAGTAAAGCGTTTGTGCCAAGAGTTTGGTAAGCCATTAGTATCAACCAGTGCAAACTTAACCGGTCAAGAAACGGTAATTAGTATTGAGCAAGCCAAAGCGCAATTTGCAGAACAAGTTGGCTTTTACGTTGACGAGCCGTTAGGTGGTAATACTCAACCAAGCACAATCAAAGACGCCATGACTGGCAAAATATTTAGAGGTTAATATGCAAAGCGAATTATTAAATCAAGTAAAAGCATACTTTATGGCTTTGCAAGACACTATTTGCCAAGGTTTGGAGGCTGCAGATGGCAGTGCTAAATTTATAGAAGATAACTGGCAGCGAGCAGAAGGCGGTGGTGGTCGTACACGCGTAACCACTAATGGCACTGTAATAGAGCAAGGCGGAGTTAATTACTCTCATGTATTTGGCGCTTCAATGCCTGGTTCGGCAACAGCGCACAGACCAGAGCTTGCAGGGCGCAGCTTTCATGCGTGTGGTGTGTCGTTAGTTATTCACCCTAAAAACCCTCATGTACCAACAAGTCATGCCAATGTGCGCTTTTTTATAGCCGAAAAAGAAGGCGAAGAGCCAATATGGTGGTTTGGTGGCGGGTTTGATCTCACTCCTTTTTATCCAGTATTAGAAGACGTACAACATTGGCATCAAGTTGCTCACGACATTTGTGCGCCTTTTGGCAGCGACGTTTATCCAAAATACAAAACCTGGTGCGACGAGTACTTTTATTTAAAGCACAGAGATGAGACTCGCGGAGTAGGCGGTTTATTCTTTGACGATTTAAACGAACTTGGTTTTGAAAAGAGTTTTGCGTTTATGCAATCGGTGGGTAATGGATTTTTAGATGCCTATTTACCTATTATTGAACGTCGCAAAAATGACGAATACACAGAGCAACAACGTGATTTTCAGCTTTATCGTCGCGGGCGCTACGTTGAGTTTAATTTAGTATGGGATAGGGGCACTTTATTTGGATTGCAAAGTGGCGGGCGCACTGAGTCTATATTAATGTCTATGCCACCACTTGCACGCTGGGAATATAACTATAAACCAGAGCCAAGTAGCCCAGAAGCTAACCTATATCAGTATTACTTACGCCCGCAAGAGTGGTTAACGAGTCAACCAAGTGAGCTGATAGCCAGAGAGTGGCAATTATAAAAATTAAACAATAATCAAAAAGGCGCTAATTAGCTGTCTTTTGATCACAAGTCTGACTCAAGAGATTTTGCTAAATCGTAGCCTTCCAGGATGGCTTGTAACTTAAGCCATCCTTGCCATAACACTTTCACAGATGCACGCCCTGTGCGCTTGGTATCTTTCCAG
>NZ_JACJFD010000033.1:0-48508 GCF_014164415.1 Pseudoalteromonas sp. SG43-1
AGTATGTTCGTTAATCATAATGTGCCCTCAAACAAGATTTGAAGATCTGATCATGACATTGAGATTTAGTTCAAAAAAATCCCCGCTAATTTCTTAGCAGGGATTTGTGTATAAGAGACAGCTTTTTAAGTGGCTTTGTTGTTTTTAATTTGTGTAAATTTATGAATAAGGAAGGCTCACTTGTACGTTTAAGCCGCCCTCTATTTTGTTATGTAAACTTATATGCCCTTGGTGCGCTTCTGCTATTTCTCTGCATAAAGCTAGCCCTAAACCACTCCCCGTACTTTTTGTAGAATAAAAGGGCACTAAAGCATTTACCATTACTTGCTCGCTCATTCCTTTGCCGCAGTCACTCACATTTATAACACATGCTTGGGGTACAAACTCGACCTGAATATGTATTTCATTGGCGTTGGAGCCTGACTCGTGTGAATTTTTTAATAAGTTTATCAGCAGCTGCTCGAGTTGTGTTTGATCAGCTTGTAATTCATTGTGTGAATTTTTTATTTCGTAGCTAAATTGCCAGTGGTTTTTTAAATTATTGAGGGTGTTTTGCCAGTTAACTCGCGTTTTTTGTGGCTGCGGTAATTTAGCAAACTTGCCATAGCCTTGTACAAATTCAGTTAAGTGACTAATTCGCTCATCAATAGTTGCAAATACACGGGCAAGACGAGGCTCTTCAACTTTATTTGCGAGCAATTGTGCGCTGTGTAGCATGGATGACATAGGGCCGAGTGAATTATTTAATTCGTGGCTAATAATGCGTATTACTTTTTTCCACACCGCAACTTCTTGGCGACTAAGTTCACGGGTTAACTGTTTAAATATATATAAATGATGCTTTTGATTATTGAGTAAAAACTCCCCAGTGGCTAAATGCCAAGTTTGCGAGTCTTGATTCTCTATTTCTATATTAAAGAGGCCATCAATACCGTGCTCTATAGCTGCTACTAATTGCAGAGGCGAATTTTCGAGTAATTTACTTAGTTGCATACCTTCAAGGCGAGTTGCGCTATTAAATAAACTACGGCTAATTAAATTACTAAATACCACCGTATTATTATCATTGACCAGCAATAACGCTTGCGGCGAGCTTTGCAATACTTTATCAAGCATTAACTCGCGCTGGTAAATCCATTGTTTTTCTTGGCGAAGCTGTTTTGCGGTTTGATTATAAAGTTGGCATAGTTTTCCAAGTTCATCATTACTTTTATACGCTAGTAAGCTGGAGAGCTCACCATCTTTAAAATTAAGTAATCCGGTTTCAAGCGATTGCATGCCAAGCTTTATTGGCTTGGTGAGAGTTCTTGAAAGCAGAGTGCTAAATGTAAGCGTTAGTAATATTAAAAACAGAGTGTAGTAAATATCAAAGCCACTTAGCGCGGCAATAATAACAACAGGCAGCGCGCTACAAAGCCCGCAAATTAATACAACCTTTTGGCTTAGGGTAAAGTGGTTAATAATGTTTGGCATTAATAATCAATACCCATTTTTTGTAACCGCCTGTAAAGTGCTTGTCGGCTTAAACCAAATTCACGGGCGACTTTGGCTATAACACCTTGATGAGCGCGCATTGCGTGTTCTATTTCCTGTTTGGTCGGCTCTGCTTTTGCTTCTTGTTGAGCAGTGACCGGTGACGATAGTGCAAAGTCATCGACTTTAAGCGCACCTGTAGGTTTTAGTACCGCTACACGCTTACAAGCGTTTTCTAGCTCTCGAACGTTACCTGGCCATTTGTAGTGTTGAAGTGCTTGCTCTGTGTTTATAGTCAGCTCTCGGTGAGGTAAAAAATGGCTAATAAGTGCTAAAACATCATCTTGTCTTTCGCTTAGGGCAGGCACATTGAGCTCAATTACATTAAGGCGATAATATAAGTCTTCCCTAAATCGACCTTGTTGAATTGCTTGTAGTAAGTTTTCGTTAGTGGCCGATATAACCCGCACATTTACCTTTCGTGTTTGTGTTGAGCCTAAACGTTCAAACTCGCCGGTTTGTAGTACGCGTAGTAATTTTATTTGTCCTGAAAGTGGTAAATTACCAATTTCATCTAAAAATAACGTACCGCCATCAGCTGCTTCAAATCGACCAATACGTTGTTTGGTTATCCCCGTATATGCACCGGCTTCAGCGCCAAAAAGTTCGGCCTCTATAAGTTCTTGTGGTAGTGCACCGGCGTTTACCTTAATAAAAGGTTGCGATACAAGCGGGGAGTTTTTTTGAATAATATGCGCAATACACTCTTTACCACTCCCATTAGGGCCTGTAATTAATGCAGATATATCAGATTTAGCCACTTGAAGCGCCATAGTAACCAGTCGTTCCATCGCAGTACTTTTAAATATTAGCCCAGCAAGGTCTGCATTTTTAAATGTACCTTCACGTTCTTGTTGATGGCGATTATGCGTCGCCATTATTTTTTTAGCACTGCCTAGCTCTATTAAATTACTGATACAAACTAGTAGTTTTGCATCATCCCAGGGTTTTGGTAAGTAATCAGCAGCACCTGCTTTTACAAGCTCAATGGCGGTGGCAAGTTCGGTCCAGGCTGTAATAAGTATAATAGGTAGGTGTGGGTTTATTTCTCGTAGTTCATAAAACAACGCTTTACCTTCTTCGCCAGAGGTGGTGTCGCTGGTAAAGTTCATGTCTTGAATTACAAGCTCAATTCGTTGATAGCGAACTATTTGCAGAGCATCAAATGGATTTGTTGCAGTGACTACCGAAAAGTCGTGGATCTCGAGCAACAATGAAAGTGCGTCGAGTACTGCTTGGTTATCATCAACAATGAGTATTTTATGAGTCATAGGTTATTTTTATAATTTTTTAATGGCTACACTGCCTTACTAAGCAGTGTAGCATAGTGATTTACATATTATTAAATAGTGCGAGTTGCGATACTGGGCGAAATATTGGCAGCGCGTTTGGCCGGCGCTAATACTGCAAGTAAACTCATTAAAAATACGGCAATGGCGGTAACGGCTATATAACTTGGCGGTAGTGCGGCTACAGAAAAATACTGCATTAACATTTTCCCAAGTAGTATTGCTGTTACTACACCTAAGGCTAAACCTAGGCTACAAATTAATGCATTTTCTACTAAAAAGTAGCTAACAATAGCTGACTTTCTTGCGCCAAGTGCTCTGCGTGTACCAATTTGCTTAGTACGTTTGCTAATATTAAATAAGGTTAAGCCAAAAATACCGAGAGCGGTTATAAGTACTAAAATAGTGATTAATACTATGAGCATGCGCATCATAAGGCGATCTTGAGCGGTATACTCATTTTTTAATTCATCAAGCCCTTTAATGTTGTTAATAACGCGTTTGCTGTAATTTTCGAGCATAGCATTTTCTATTTCTTTCATTACAGCTGCTCGCTGACCAGGCTTAGTACGAACGGCAACTTGTGCATAACTTGCTGCTTTAATATAAGGAATAAATGCAAGATTATCGGGTTTACTGTCTTTGAGCCACGGGCCTTTCATTTTTCCGATCACGCCAATAACTTTAAGTGGTAGGTCGCCAAAATAAACTATTTTCCCTAAACCATCTCCATCAGGGTAGAGCTCATCAAGTAAGGCTTTAGTGACTATAGTGACGTTGGTACGCTTTTGTGTAATTTCGTTTGTAACGAGCACTTCATCTTCGGTAAAGTTTCGCCCTGCAATTAAGTTAACGCCGTAGGTATTAATTGCGTGGTCATCTATAAAAATATAAGCGGTCCTGACACTTAGGCCTTCTTGTGGAGCAGGTTTTAAATTAAAGCTCGAAGCGCTGCCCCCCCCTGATAGCGGAATACTACTGCTTAATGCGGCATCAACTACGCCTGGCATTTTTCTAAGCATGCTTTCATCAAGCTCAAACTGCTGGCTTAAGTTAATATCAGTACCAAAGGTCATTACATTAAACTTAAATATATCTTGTTCAGGGTAGCCCGTTTCTTGGTTTAAATAACTAATTCTATCTTGAATGATAAATGCAGCATTACTGACGATAGCTGTGGTAATTGCAATTTGAATTAGCAGTAATACAGCGCCCACCTTTGAGCGGCATAAGGCGTTAAATATAGGTTTTATTTCTAACATTGTGACATTCCTTATTGGCTCTTAAGATAAATAGCAGGATTGGTTTTACACACTAACCAAGCTGGGTACAAACCAGCTAAAATGCAGGTTGTAATTGCAATCAATGGGGCGCTCAATAGCATGGTTAAATCCATTGTCGCTAAGTTTTCATAGTAGTCGTAGCTTTGCCCTACGCCCATTAAGCCAAGTTGTGCTAGTACAATTCCTAGCATGCCACCTATAAAGCCAAGCATGGCGACCTCAACTAAGTGCTGTAAAAATATTTGCCATTTACTAGCACCTAATGCGCGTCTTACACCTACTTCTGGCGCTCTGCGTAAAAACTTAGCTAAAAGTAAACCTAAAATATTGGCTAAGCAGACACCTAAGAACATAAAGCTCAGGCCCACTAAAATTTTATTGTCTTCGGTGACGACGTTGTTGTATTGCATCCATTGGTTTACATCGCGAAGTTTATACTCAAGTTCTTTACGATTAAATCGACCACGTTTTTGTTGTTCTTGCATATAGGCTAATAAGTAATTTTGATAGGCTTGTTTTTGTTCAAGCGTATTTAGCTCTGCCCAAAACTGAATCCATACTTGCTCAGATTGCAGTTTATCTGCAAAGGTTGGTGTGTTTTCGTGTTTCCATCCATTGCTATTGCCCCAACTTACTAGCTCTTTTGTCTTTATTAAGTTAAAGGGCATAAATAACTCTTCTACTTGATTAAATGCACCGTTATTTAAATCATAATATTTAATATTGAGAGGCCAATGGTTAATAACACCAACTACTTGATAGCTTGCATCATCTAAATAAATCAGTTCTCCGACAGAGTTTTTTCCTGCAAATAGTTTATCGTTTATCTCTTGGGTAATAACAACCACAGGTGCGGCAGAGTCTTCTTGCTCTTTGCTCCAAGCCCCTCCGTATAAAAATGACAAATTAAACATGCTAAAAAAGTCAGGCGTTGTCATGCGAGCATTACCTATAAAAGGTTTTATTTTGTCGGAGTCTAGATAAACTGAAAAGCCGGTACGCATCATAGCCACTTTTTTCTCTGGCGTGGGTGCGTTTAATAAGTTCTCTGCATCTTGGTAGGTCAATTGCAGTGGCATGTTATCTTCTGTCCACCACGTACTACCATCGTCCATTATTTGTAATTGCACACTGTAAAGTTGGCTGCTTTTTTCTGGGATAGGATCGGCCGACATCATGTGATAAACACTAAGGCTGGTCATTGTTATGCCTATACCTATCGCAATGGCCAGTACCATTAAAAAGCTAACCAGTGGGGTGCGCTTGAAGCTGCGCCAACTTAAATCTAAATAATGAATAAACATTAGTTAAACCCCCGATGCTGTTTTTATAGTTTGCGCGCCTTGATAAAGTGTAAAGTCGGCAAGTTGCCCATCAACTACTTGAATATTACGCGGAGCACGGCGGGCTAATTCGCTATCATGCGTTACCATTATTATAGTGGCACCGTCGCGATTTATTTGCTCAAGTAACTCCATAACTTGGCGAGCCATTAAGCTGTCAAGGTTACCTGTTGGCTCATCGGCAAGTAAAAAACGAGGTTCACCAGCAAGCGCACGAGCTATTGCCACACGTTGTTGCTGGCCACCGGAGAGTTGCTGAGGTAAGTGTTTAGCGCGAGATGCTAAACCAACTTGTTCAAGGCATTGCTCAATTCGACGTTTTCGCTCATTTGCTTTAATCCCTCTATAGCGAAGAGGAACTTCTATGTTTTCATATAAATTTAAATCGGGGATCAAATTAAAGCCTTGGAATATGAAGCCAATTTTTTGATTCCGTAAATCAGCACGTTGGTTATCGTTTAGGCTGCCAACATTAACGCCATCTAACAGGTACTCACCTTCGTTAAAAGGCTCGAGCATACCTGCAATATTTAAAAAGGTTGTTTTTCCTGAGCCGCTAGGACCGGTAACAGCAATAAATTCGCCTTCCTTTACTTGCAGGTTAAAGTCTCGAAGCGCATGGGTTTGTACCATTTCTGTTTGGTATACTTTACTTACATTGTTCATTTGTAACATGGTTGTTCCTAATTATTTTTAGCGTTGGTTGAGAACGTCTGTTTAATTTAATAAAATCGTATCGGCTTGCTTAAAGTCGCTGTAGCTTGAAATAATAATTTCATCGTTTTCTTTAACACCGCTTAAAAGTTCAACCGCATTAATGCTGGTGGCGCCGATTGTAATAGGTATACGCTTTGCAATATTGCCTTCTACCTTATAAGCAAAAATTCCGCCTTGCTGCATAAAAGCGCCGCGTTTTACCTGCATTACACCTTCTCGGTTGTCGAGTAAAATACGTGCAGTTAAGCGTTGGTTTTGACGGATGTTGTTAGTAACACCTTTAAATCGGACGCGTGCTGTTACTTCACGATTATTAACTTCTGGTGATATTGCGGATAAATTCCCCATCACTGTTTCATTGCCTAACTTAAGCTCTACTTCCATACCGAGTCCTAATTCGTTGGCGTAACTTTCAGGTACTTGAAGTTCCGCTTCGAAATTACTTAAGTCGACGAGAGTCATAAGAGGTTGGCTTTGCGTCACTGCGGCTTTTTGTTGCACTAATAGGTTACCCACGATCCCTGTAACGGAAGCCTTAATAGATAGGTTGCTTACTTTTCTGATTAAATCATCAACAATAAGTTGCTGGCGGGTTACATCACTTTTAGCTGCTTGTAGTTCAAAGGCGAGCGTGTCTTTGGCAAGCAATACCTCTTGTTGTGCATGCTTATATGTGAGCTTTGCACGTGATAAATCATCAACTGCTTTTTCAAGATCAATTTGGCTAATTAAGTGCTTTTGTATTGATAACTGCGCCCGGCGATTTTCGCGCTCAGCGGCGTTAAGCTCAACTTGTGCCATATCAAGTGTTTTATTTAAAGTGAGTGTTTGGCGTCTTGCTTGCAAATGCTGCCTTTGCTGCTCGCCTTGTAGTCGTTTAAGTACAGACTCCTGTTGCTTTAATTCGTTAGTTAACTCAGGGCTTTGCAGCAGAGCAAGTGTGCCCCCTTGCTTTACTGTATCGCCGGCCTTTACTTTTAAATCTATAAATCCACGTTCTGGACTGTAGATTTTAGGAGCATTAGCAGCAACAATTTTACCACTGGCGGCAATATCTCGAATGAGCGCTTTAACATGTACTTTTGCAACCTGTACTTTTGAGCGGCTAATAGAGCTTTTAGCGCTATGGTTAGTTAAAAAAATATAAGCAACTGTAGAGACCACAATGAAAACAATCGCAGTGATTATCGCGTATTTTTTATAGCTTATAGGTGCCTTTACTTGTACGTCTTGTGCGCTGGTATCTTTAATCATTTAATTCCCCCTACATTGCTTTTATGTATTTTTCGCACAGCAGTAATAAAGCTGCTGTGCAAATGGCGGCAATAGGAGAGAGCAAAAATAAGCTTAGAGTAAACATGGTAATTCCAATTAGCGATTATATGTAAAACTATACGATTAATATGCCAACTACTATCACATTGATATTAAAGTACTTTTTATTTTTTTTTTTGAAAATGATGTCCGCGGACAGTTTTTATGTCCGCATCGGACACCGCTTTAAATAAAAATTCACTATTAATGTACAAAAAAGGACATGAACTTTCATAACTATACTAATGAGCAGCAATAATCGGGGATGTTAAGCCATTAAAGTAATGAAATAGCATAAAACTATCTAAATGTTAACTGAATAGCTCTTCATTTATTGAATACTTATTCACTTTTGCTTGCCTTTACGTTTACGTAAGCTGCGACTTTGAGCGCTTGTGTTTTTTACAATATGTTAAACTTGACACCAGTGTCATGAAAAAATAGTGGTTAAAATAACGCTAAATGTTAAAAATAATGATAAAAAGAAATCTTGCTATGAAGTGAGAAATATTCAAGAATGTGAATATGTATTCAAAGTGCTATTGACTCTATTTAAGATAGAGGCTAGTTTTGTCCGTCTGTTAGCAAATCGTCGAGCAGTTCATCCACGCTAACAGTGCAGCAAGGGGAGGGGTCTATGTTATACGACTCAAAGTTAGAAAAAGAAAATTGTGGCTTTGGCTTAATAGCCCAAGTTAATGGTCAAGCTAGTCATAGGCTTATTCGTACTGCTATTACGGGGCTTGATCGCATGCAGCACCGTGGCGGTATATCTGCCGATGGTAAAACAGGTGATGGCTGTGGTTTATTATTACAAAAACCAGATAGCTTTTTCCGTGCAATTGCCAGTGAACATAATTGGCACTTAGGCAAAAACTACGCAGTGGGTATGATATTTTTAAATTCAGACCCTGTTTTAGCACAAGCTGCAAAACAAATACTTAGCGAAGAATTAGAAAAAGAAACGCTAAATATTTTAGGTTGGCGTGTTGTACCAACCGACCCATCTATGTTGGGTCCTATTGCTGTACAGCAATTACCAGGTTTTGAACAAATTTTTGTTAGCGCGCCAGAAGGTTGGCGTTCTAAAGACTTAGAGCGTCGCTTATATGTAGCACGCCGCCGCGCTGAAAAGCGCATTGTTGATGATGAAGCTTTCTATATCGCAAGTCTATCTGGTTTGGTAACTATCTATAAAGGCTTAATGATGCCTGCGGATTTACCTAATTTTTACCTAGATTTAGCTGATATTCGTATGACGAGTGCAATTTGTGTTTTCCATCAGCGCTTTTCTACTAATACTCAGCCGCGTTGGCCTTTAGCTCAACCTTTCCGCTATTTAGCACACAATGGTGAAATTAATACTATTGAAGGTAACCGCCAGTGGGCACGCGCACGTTCTTATAAATTTGCGTCACCGCTTATTCCTGATTTACAAAGCGCAGCGCCGTTTGTAAACGAAACCGGTTCTGATTCATCAAGCCTAGATAATATGCTTGAGCTATTTTTAGCTGGCGGCATGGATTTATTCCGCGCTATGCGTATGCTCGTGCCGCCTGCATGGCAGAAAAACCGTGCAATGGACGACGATTTACGTGCATTTTACGACTTTAACTCTATGCATATGGAACCATGGGATGGCCCGGCAGGTATTGTTATGTCGGATGGTCGTTTTGCGGCGTGTAACCTTGACCGTAATGGACTTCGCCCAGCACGTTATGTAATTACACAAGATGGTTTTATTACGCTTGCATCAGAAGTGGGTATTTGGGATTACACTGCCGATGAAGTGGTTGAAAAAGGCCGTGTTGGTCCAGGTGAATTATTAGTTATTGATACTAAACTTGGCAAAATCTGGCACTCGGATGAAATCGATCAAGATTTAAAATCTCGCCATCCTTACAAGTCATGGCTTGAAGAAAACGTTAAACGTTTAGTTCCATTTGAAGAACTTACTGAGCAAGACGCTGGTAATCGCTCATTTGATGACGAAACGCTAGCTAAATATCAAAAAATGTTTGGTTATACCAACGAAGAGCTTGATAGCGTTATTCGTGTAATGGGTGAAAACGGCCAAGAAGCGACAGGCTCAATGGGTGATGACACGCCATTTGCTGTGCTTAGTGAAGGGCATCGTTCACTTTATGATTACTTCCGCCAAAAATTTGCGCAAGTAACAAATCCACCTATCGATCCACTACGTGAAAACCATGTAATGTCGCTTGCAACCTGTATTGGTAGTGAGCAAAACGTATTTAACGAAACAACGGGCCACGCTAAGCGCCTACAGTTTGATACACCAATTTTAATGTACGCAGATATGCAGCAGCTATTAAATGCTGATGAAGCGCACTACAGCTACTGTAAAATTGATATTACCTACACAGTTGAAGAGGGTTTAGAAAACGCGGTTACGCGTATTTGTGACCAAGCACAAGAAAAAGCAGCTGCGGGCTGTATCATGCTTATTTTAACTGACCGTAACTTTGATGAAATAAATTTACCAATTCCAGCAGCTATGGCTGTAGGTGCGGTACAAAAACGCTTAGTTGATAACAACTTGCGCTGTGAATCAAATATTATCATTGAAACTGGCAGCGTGCGAGATGCGCACCAATTTGCTGTGCTATTAGGTTTTGGTGCTACGGCAATTTATCCATACCTTGCGTATGAATCGCTAGTTGCGATGAGCGACAGCAAAATTATTGATAAGTCGTATTGCGAAGTGACCCTTGCTTATCGTAAAGCCATTAATAAAGGCTTGTACAAAATTATGTCTAAAATGGGCATAAGTACGGTTGCGTCTTATCGTTGTTCAATGTTGTTTGAAGCGGTGGGATTATCTGATGCGATTATTGAAATGTGCTTTAAAGGCGTTGCAAGTCGCATACAAGGTGCATGTTTTACCGACTTTGATGACGATCAGCAAAGTTTGCACAAACTTGCTTTAAGTAAGCGTAAATTATTAAGCCACGGTGGTTTATTTAAGTACGTTCACGGTGGTGAGTATCATGCTTATAATCCAGATGTTATTCAAACACTGCAAAAAGCGGTTCGCTCAGGTGATTATAAAGACTACAGTGCGTACGCTGATTTAGTTAATAATCGTCCAATTGCGACTTTGCGCGATATGTTAGCGCTTAAATTACCTGAGCAAGGTATAAGCATTGATGAAGTAGAGTCTGCAGAAAACCTATACAAGCGTTTTGACTCAGCAGCAATGAGTATTGGTGCGTTATCACCAGAAGCGCATGAAGCGCTAGCAATTGCAATGAACCGCTTAGGTGGTTGTTCAAACTCGGGTGAAGGCGGTGAAGATAAACTGCGTTATGGTACAGAAAAAAACTCGCGTATTAAGCAAGTCGCTTCAGGTCGATTTGGTGTAACGCCTCATTACTTACGCAGTGCTGACGTTATTCAAATTAAAGTAGCGCAAGGTGCAAAACCAGGCGAAGGTGGACAATTACCAGGTGAAAAAGTAACGCCGTATATTGCTAAGCTTCGTTATTCGGTACCAGGTGTTACGTTAATTTCGCCACCACCGCATCACGATATTTACTCAATTGAAGATTTAGCACAGCTAATTTTCGATTTAAAACAAGTAAACCCTAAAGCACTTATTTCTGTAAAACTTGTTTCAGAGCCAGGTGTGGGAACCATTGCAACAGGTGTTGCTAAAGCATATGCCGATTTAATTACTATTTCTGGCTACGATGGCGGTACAGGCGCAAGCCCACTTACTTCTGTTAAATATGCGGGTAGCCCATGGGAGCTTGGACTTGCTGAAACACAGCAAGCACTAGTTGAAAATGGCCTTCGTCATCGCATTCGCCTGCAAACAGATGGTGGCTTAAAAACAGGTTTAGATATTATTAAAGCGGCAATTTTAGGTGCTGAAAGCTTTGGTTTTGGTACTGGTCCAATGGTTGCCCTTGGGTGTAAATACTTACGTATTTGTCACTTAAATAACTGTGCGACCGGTGTTGCAACACAAGACGAAACACTTCGTCAAAAGCATTATCACGGCTTACCAGAAATGGCGATGAACTACTTTAAGTTTATAGCGCAAGAAGCGCGTGAAATTATGGCTAGCCTAGGCGTTGCAAATTTAACTGACTTAATTGGCCGTTTAGATTTATTAGAAGAAATTGAAGGCAAAACTGCAAAGCAGAAGAAAATTGATTTATCGTCTGTTATTGCTCAGCCGAACAACCCAACTGGCGAAACGCTTTATTGTAGTGCGCCTAACAGTTCGCATTATCTAGGTAAGTTAAACGAAAGTTTATTAGCTAAAGCGCAAGAGGCAATTGATACGTCAAGCGGTATCTCGCTTGTGAGTCGTATTTGTAATACTGACCGCTCTGTAGGTGCAATGCTTTCGGGTTATATTGCTGATAAACACGGTAATCAAGGTATGGCGGCAGACCCCGTAGCAATTGAATTACACGGTACGGCGGGTCAATCGTTTGGTGTTTGGAATGCCGGTGGTCTTGAAATGACATTGGTTGGTGATGCTAACGATTACGTAGGTAAAGGCATGGCAGGCGGTAAGTTAGTTATTCGTCCACCACTTGGCTCATCTTTTGAAAGTCATAAAGCAACCATTGCTGGAAACACATGTTTGTACGGCGCTACAGGCGGAAAACTTTTTGCAGCGGGTTGTGCCGGTGAGCGCTTTGCAGTTCGTAACTCAGGTGTGCAAGCGGTTGTTGAAGGTGTAGGTGACAACGGTTGTGAATACATGACCGGTGGCGTTGTGTGTGTACTTGGTAATGTAGGTGTTAACTTTGGCGCGGGCATGACTGGTGGTTTTGCTTATATTTTAGATGAGCGAAATGATTTTGAAAAACGCATTAATCCAGAGCTTGTAGAAATAGTAACACTAGACGAATTAACGTCACATCAAGAGCATTTACGCGGCTTAATTGCTGAGCATTTAGAGCTTACGGGTTCGTGCAGAGCTGAAAGCATTTTAGCTAACTTTGAACTGTACTTACCGATGTTCAAATTAGTAAAACCAAAATCAAGCGACGTAAAAAGTTTACTCGGGCATCGCGCTCGCAGTAGTGCCGAACTACGTGTTCAGGCGCAATAAGGGGGCAGTATGAGCGAAAATGTATATCAATTTATAGACGTGCAGCGTGTAGACCCACGCAAAAAACCAATCTCGTCACGTAAAAAATCTTTCGTAGAAATTTACGAACCCTTTTCAGAGAATCAGGTTAACTCACAAGCTGATCGTTGTTTAGATTGTGGTAACCCGTATTGTGAGTGGAAGTGCCCAGTACATAACTACATTCCACAATGGTTAAAGTTAATACGCACAGGTCGTATTATAGAGGCAGCTGAGCTTTCACATCGTACAAACAGTTTACCAGAAGTGTGTGGCCGCGTTTGCCCACAAGACCGCTTGTGTGAAGGCTCGTGTACATTAGATGAAGAGTTTGGTGCGGTTACAATTGGTAATATTGAAAAATACATTACCGATGAGGCATTTAAAATGGGCTGGAAGCCTGATATGTCTTATGTAACTTGGACCGACAAAAAAGTAGCTATTATTGGTGCAGGCCCAGCTGGTTTAGGGTGTGCTGATATTTTAGTTCGTAACGGCGTAAAACCAGTGGTGTTTGATCGTCACCCAGAAATTGGCGGACTACTCACGTTTGGTATTCCTTCTTTTAAACTTGAAAAAGAAGTGATGCAAAAGCGCCGTGAAATTTTCACTGAAATGGGCGTGGAGTTTAAGTTAAATGTTGAAGTAGGTGTTGATATTACGCTTGATCAAATTTTAGCTGATTACGACGCCGTATTTTTAGGAGTTGGTACGTATCAAAGTATGCGTGCAGGTCTTGAAAATGAAGATGCACCAGGTGTTCACGATGCACTCCCGTTCTTGATTGGTAACACTAACCGTGTAATGGGCTATGACGAGACTAAGCAGCCGTGTATTGATATGGCTAACCAAAAAGTAGTTGTACTTGGTGGTGGTGATACAGCGATGGACTGTGTGCGTACGTCTATTCGTCAAAATGCTGCAAAAGTAACGTGTGCTTATCGTCGTGATAAAGAAAATATGCCTGGTTCTAAACGTGAAGTTAAAAACGCCAAAGAAGAAGGCGTTATATTTACCTATAACGTTCAGCCTAAAGGCATTGTATTGAACGATAAAGGTAAAGTAACTGGCGTTAGAATGGTTAAAACTAAATTAGGCGAACCTGACGCAAATGGCAGAAGTCGTGCTGAAGAAGTACCTGGTTCAGAGCATGTGATAGAAGCTGACCAAGTTATTATGGCATTTGGTTTCCAGCCTCACAAAATGGATTGGTTAGAAAAATACGATGTAGAAATAAATCACTGGGGCGGCATTAATGCACCAGAACAGGGTGAATTTACACATCAAACAACGAACCCTAAAATATTTGCTGGTGGCGATATTGTGCGTGGTTCAGATTTAGTGGTAACCGCTATTTTTGAAGGACGTAATGCTGCAGAAGGTATTATGGATTACTTAAAAGTTTAATTGTTCGTATTAATAAAATAAATAAGAAGCAAGCCAACTGGCTTGCTTTTTTTATTGTTTTATTCGAATGTAATGTCAACGTAGTTAGCCACAAACGGTATTATATTAATATCACCTGTAGCATAGCTTTCTTTAGCGACACCTTGAGCTTTTACCTTTAGTGTAACTACCAAGAGGGATTATTATGCTTTAGTGTGGGTGAGCTTGTTTCGAGCTAAATACGGATGCTTAGGGCATCTATTAAGCAGCCTTGAGGGTTAATTCATACATCAAACTTTACGCTTTACTTAACCAACTCAAGGGGGCAGGCATTTACTTATAGCAACTCGAGTTTTTTGGATTTTCAGTAGTACTAGCTAACGTTATTTGGCCATAATCTGTAGCTTCTTTTGTTGCTTAATATGCTATAACTCTTGTTTGCATCGTTGTATAAATACTTTGATTTGAAGAGTTAATTGATTGGTTGCTTGGCTCAATACATATATACAGCACCGTTAATACCATCTTTAACTACGTGTGTTATATCACTACTATTACTCAGTACTATTAGTGCGGGTAGTGCGGGAATAAAAAAGTAAACTTATTTATTTTTTAACTCTTAATATTATTGCATTATCCCTAACAAAGCTAAGTAATGGTTAAAGTATTCGCTTTTATCAACCCGAAATAACTAATCTTAAGAGTTGATTTAAATATAAAGTTGGTTCATTATCGCACGCTGTTTACGGTTTGCTTACTTTTTGTCTACAAGTAAGCTTTTATATATTAATAAAATAAATAGAAATTATGTACGAATATTCAAACAAGTCGGAAAGGAAACTCATTGTTCGATTCTTCTCTTCAATAGGGTTTATAGCAACGTTTTCTATGGCTAGCTTAGCATTTATTAATAGCAGTTATTTATTAGCGTGTACCTTGGTGGTTTCTTCGTTTGTTTATTTATTGGCATTTAGCATAAGTAGGGGAGTAGAGAAGTCAGGCACTGTAATTTTATACAACCTTTATGCACTAATGTTTTACCTAGTCCTCACTGGTGGAGCACAAGGAACAGGGCCTATATGGATATTCATAGTGTCTCCTGTTACTTATTCAATACGCGGACTTAAGCGAGGTACATTTGATATAATTTTGTTTTTATTAGCGATTGTTTTAGGCTTTTACTGCGCTGATACATTCAATATATATGACTATAGTCCGGAACAGTTTCCTATCAGAATTATACTCGCTTTTATAATTGTCGCGTCGCTGAGTGGCTACTACGAGTTTTCAAGAGAAAAATACAGCAGTAAAATAATTGCTTTGAGTCAAAAGAATGAATTTTTAGCAACTATAGATCCACTCACCAACCTGCCAAACCGTCGCTATACCATGAATAAGCTTGTGGCTTTCAAAAGTGAGCTGAAAGATAATCATACTCCTTTTGTAATTTTATTAGCTGATGTAGATAATTTTAAAAAGATTAATGATCAATTCGGCCATGATTTTGGCGATGAAGCACTTATTCAGTTAGCTAAAACCTTTGATAAAAGTATTCCAAAAAATGCGATTGCATCACGTTGGGGCGGAGAGGAGTTTTTAATTGTTATTCCAGATGCAACAGTTGAGCAGGGGGAGCAAGTTGCAGAAAAAATCCACAACACCCTTAAAGCTTCAGTTGTGAGCTTATTTTCAGATAGTACCAATATTACGCTAAGTATTGGTGTTATCTCTGCAAGTGCCGAACGCTCAATTGATCTTGATATCAAGCGTGCTGATGAACTACTTTATAAAGCAAAAGCGCAAGGTAAAAACAGAACGTGTTCTTCTTAAAAGTTTATCTACTTTAATCCATTGAAAACGAATCAAGTGATGGCTTTATTTTAGCCTTTCTGCGCTTTACGCTCATGTAACACATTGCATTACAGACAATCTGCATTGTAATTAATAGCCAATAACTTATGCCTAAGTCACTTAGGTTATTTATTTTTTCGCTAGTAAAGTAATAGGCTACAGCGATTATCTGAAGAACTAAAAAGCTATTTAAAAACCTCAGTAAACGCTGTTTAAAGTAAGTATGCTTATATTTACTAAAAATAATTAAACAGCTGCTTAGCGCTAATAAAAACCAACTTAAAATGATACAAAAATTAACTAAAGTACTGTGCATTATTTAATCCTTCAAAGCTCTATTAACCAATGTTAGGCATGGGCCATTATTAGTTCTTTAGCATTCGCTTTAGCTGTTTTACTGATATTATCACCACCAAGTAAGCGAGCTATTTCATTAATACGACCATCTTTATTCAAAGGCAGCATATGAGTGAACGTTTCGCCTTGTGCTATTTCTTTAGCTACAAAAAATTGTTGGTGTGCGCTACTAGCAACTTGCGGTAAATGGGTAACACAAATCACTTGAGTAGACTTACCTAACTGGCGCAATAGTTTGCCTACGGCTGATGCTGTAGGGCCAGAAATACCTACATCAACTTCATCAAAAATAAGCGTTGGGGTTGTTACTTTTTGGGCAATAATTACCTGTATAGCAAGGCTAATTCGCGAAAGCTCACCACCTGAGGCTACTTTAGCTAACGGCTGAAGTGGTTGCCCCGGATTAGTTGATACTAAAAACGACACATTATCGTACCCTAAGCTATTAGGTGCGCGGCTACTCTCTTGAGTTAAAGCTATTTCAAATACACCGTTTTCCATCGATAAATTAGCCATGCTTTCACTTATTAGTGTGTTAAGTGTATTAGCATACTCATAGCGACTTTTACTTAGTTCATCGGCAGCTTGCTTATAACTAATTAACGCGCTTTCTATTTCTGACTCTAGTTGCTCCAGACGATTACTATTATTACTTATTGACTCAAGCTCCTGAGCAATCGATTGATGAAACTCAACAAGCTGCTGTGGTTTTATGTGATGCTTACGCGCTAAATCCATCGCACCGCTTAGTCTATTTTCTACTTCACCTAAACGAGCAGGATCTAAATCTGCTTGCTCAGTATAATTTCGAACTTCACGGCTTGCTTCTTCAACTTGTACTGCGGCTTCACTAAGGAGCGCTGCTACGCCGGCTAAGCTTTCGTCGTATTGAGCCAGCTCAGCGAATTGTTGGGCACTGTGCTGCAGCATTGAACAAGCATTTTGTTCATCACTTTCATATAAGTATTGTAATTCACGTTGGCACGATTCTAATATTGTTTGGCTGTTACTAAGTTTGTAATGCTCGGCCTCAATTAAATCAAACTCACCTTCTTGTAAGGCAAACTCATCGAGCTCTGCAACTTGGTATTCTAACAATTGTTTTTGCGCTGCTTGTTGCTGCTGTTGTTGCTCTAAATGTTTAAATTCTTTTTGTAAGTTAGCAAACTGTTTATAGTTGTTATTTACATCATTTACTAAGTGGTGATGCCCTGCATAGGCATCTAAAAGCTGTAACTGATGCTCAGCTTTTAATAAGTGTTGGTGGGCATGTTGTCCATGAATAGATATTAAATATTGACCAAGTTCTTTTAATTGTGATGCGGTAACGGCACTGCCATTAATATAGCTTTTACTGCGTCCATTTTTGCAAACAACACGACGTAATAAACATTCATTATCGTCATTGTTTAGCATATGTTGCTCTAAAAACGATTGAGCTAGCGGTAAATCTGTTAGGTCAAATTGAGCGCATACTTCTGCTTTATCAGAGCTTGGGCGCACTGCTGATGCTTCAGCTCGTTCACCTAAACATAATGATAGCGCATCAATAGCAATAGATTTACCAGCACCTGTCTCGCCAGTGATCGCGGTCATACCGCTGCGCCATTCTGTGCTTAAATTACTAACAATTGCAAAATTTTTAACTTCTAAACCAATTAACATACTGTTTATCCATCCAGTCAATTAACTGTTAATTTATACAGTGTTTTGGTTTTTTGCAAATTAATTTTTTATTATTTATGCAACGCTTACATCTTGAGTAAATTGTGTATCAGAAGTTTTTGGGGAGGTATCAATTTGATCATCAACAATATCAGTAGCTTGTATAATGTCTTCGGTTTTAAGTAGCCCGATAAGTGGAGGTAAAGTATTTAGGTAAAAACTCTTATTGTATAAAATTCCTTGCTGAGGTAACTCAGATACAAAGTACTGTATATTATCAATCAATGGCTGGATTATATTCGTTTGATTAGTTTTAATTAACTCGTTGGACAACGTATTAATTAGTAGGTCAGCGGTATCTTCAAGTTGTTGCAAATTCTCGTCTGTATGCGATTGCACAACAAAAAAATTATTTACAATAGCTTGAATACGAGGAACGTATTTTGGGCGAATTATTTTAGCATCAAGAAGATCATTAAGCTTTGCTTTAAGGCGTGAATTTACATGCGAAACCCGTTCATTAAATAGTTTTTTTCTAGCTTCGATTGCTTTTTTGCGATTACTCTCAATTTTGAGGTAACTGTATAAAAGTGTAATTAATAGCAGTAAAGCAAAGAATACTACATAAGTCATTGCTACTCGTTCCTAAATTATTTGATTATTATTTTAAGCCGCCATTTTGCTTTATAGTACTAAATTTGGCAATAAAATTAGTACAAACGACTACCCCAATTTAATTTTGTACGTAAAACGTTGTAGTACGAGTAATTTTTTGGATGAATTAAGCGCAGTTGTTTATCCGCTTTTTTAATTACTACCTCATCGCCGGGTAATACGGCAAGCACAACATGGCTGTCGCAACTTACCTGTAGGCTATCTGTATTTTCTAGGCTTAGCTTTAAGCGTACTTCGTTATCGGCATCGACCACTAAAGGTCTACTAGATAAGGTATGAGGAAACATAGGCACTAACGATATTGCATTTAGCTCTGGCGTTAAAATTGGCCCGCCACCTGAAAGTGAATATGCCGTAGAGCCAGTAGGGGTTGATACTATTAAACCGTCAGAGCGCTGAGAAAACACAAAGTCATTATTTATAAAAGCTTCAAACTCAATCATATGCGCTACTTTATCGGCATGGAGTACCGCTTCGTTAACGGCTGAGTTTGCACTCTTTAATTCATTGTGGCGATATACTTCTACTTCTAATAAAAAGCGTTTTTCTTCAAGGTACTCACCACTGAGGACTTGCTCTAAGCTCGCTTCAAACCCTTCAGGGTTTAAATCAGTTAAAAAGCCAAGGTTACCTCTATTTACTCCAATTACAGCAATGTTAAAGCGCGCAAGCACGCGTGCAGCACCAAGCATGTTACCGTCACCGCCAACAACAATAGCTAAATCGGCTTGTTCTCCTAAGTCGACTAACTTAACAAGTTTGTCATGCGGGATATCGTCTAATTGACTCCCTGTACGTTTTTCTACTATTACCTCAAAACCAAGCGCAAGTAAAAATGTATGTAAGCGCTGAAGGGTAGCAGCGGCTCCCGGGTGATTAGGTTTGCCAATTAGGCCTATGGTATTAAAAGGAGAGTCCATAATGTACGCACAAAAAGATTTAATAATTGTAGAGTAACTCAAAACAGAAGTGTTTGAAAATACAGATTATAGCAATATTATAAACCTCCAATTTTATTCGCAGTCAGTTAACTGCACGACTTGAAAAACAACTAAACGCCCCGATATCTCTTTCATGCAACAAGATGTAGATACCATGAAACTAAACTCACGAGATCAGCAAATTTTTTCAGCTGTTATGAACATGTACTGTAATGGTGAAGGCTTGCCTGTTCCATCAACAAAAATTGCCAAGCTCAAAGGCATGGCAGTATGCTCGGCTACGGTTCGTAATGCTATGGCTCGCTTAGAAAAAGTGGGGCTATTGTATTCACCTCATACATCTGCAGGACGAGTGCCCACAAATGAAGGGTTTGATTATTGGTTTGACGAGTTTTTTCCACTCGCTGACATTGCTAATTATTGGCAACCAGAGCAATCACAACTCGTTGAACTAGCACATGGTTTGAGCCAAAAATACCAAATATGTTGTTGTGTTGGTTTACCACAAGTCAGCTCGCAGCAAGTGTTTAGAGTAGAGGTGCTTGATTTTGATTCTACCGACTGGCTTATTCTATTAATAGACAGGGCTGGGCAGAGCCACAACATTTGTATTGATAAACCTCATGATTCGTCAGATTCTGTTCGTTATCAGTTTGCAACATGGTTGAACACCGTATTTAGCCAACAAACTCTTATGGAGGGTTTGTATCGTATGCAGGCGATGGCAAATACAGCGCCTCGAAATTGTCATGATTCGCTTAATCAATGGACGCGACAGCTAAGTCAAAAATTAGGCTCAGATAATAGTATTGTAGTTGGCGAAAATTACCTCTATAAACAAATCGATTGTGAGCAAAGTTTAAATATTGGTGTTTCGTTTTTAAATTATGTAGAAGATAAACTCGCTTTTAAAAACGGTGTATCGGTACTTAATAGCGAAAAATTGCCTTTTACTGAGTGTGATGAATTGATCGTAATAAGCGTGCCGTACTTTCAAAATCAAGAATACCAAAGCCGCTTTTGTATAATTTGCCCTAAATCAGCGCAAATCGAAGAAATAATTCGAGAATTTAAATTAATTGAGGCATCTAACTCTTGAATCTTTTTATTCAATCCCCATAATTACCGCAGTTGTAAAGAATTGGAGCACGTATTTTATGTCTGAGCAGACACAAAACCCTGAGCAAGAAGTAGAATTAAACGAAGAAATTTCTAAAATGCAGGCTGATGTAGAAGCAGCAGTAGAAGCCGCTGATCAACATGCAGAAGAAGAGCAAAGCCCTGAAGCAGAAATAGCTATGCTATATGCAGAGCTTGAAGCTGCTAAACAAACTATTGCTGATCAAAAAGATGGTGTTGTTCGTGCTGCAGCAGACGTAGACAACATTCGTCGTCGTGCAGCACAAGATGTAGAAAAAGCGCATAAGTTTGCACTAGAAAAATTTGCTAACGAATTACTACCTGTAATTGATAATCTTGAGCGTGCTATTGAGTTTTCTGATAAAGAAAATGAGACTTTAAAGCCGTTGCTTGAAGGTATCGATATGACAGTTAAAAGCTTTAACGATGCTGTTGCAAAGTTTGGTGTTGAAATTGTAAACCCACAAGGTGAGCAGTTTAATCCAGATTTTCATCAAGCAATGTCAATTCAACCAAGTAACGATGTAACACCTAATACAGTACTTGCTGTTATGCAAAAAGGTTACACATTGAATGGTCGTTTATTGCGCCCTGCAATGGTTATGGTTTCTAAAGCTGCTGACGCTTAACTAATTTAAGGTTATTAGCTTTGATAAAATGCCTCATATTGAGGCATTTTTTTTGTCTATTTTATAGTGAATTAACTGTACGAGCATAGTAAGCAAAACAGCGCTAAACATTAAACTTGAAAACGGCACTGCGCTTTTTGCATGCATAATAGCCAGTAGTGGGCCAACTAATGCGCCACTGCCAAAACGAAGTGTGCCAATTACGGCCGTTGCCGTGCCTGTGTTTTTTTCAAACTTCATTAATATTAGCGAGTCAGCATTACTTGCAGTGACGCCTAAGCTCATCATTAATGGCGCAATAGCAGCCACAATATAATAAAGTGATAAATGCAATAAGCTAAATGTTAGCAAAGCCAGCCCCGATACAAATCCAAATGTAAGCCCAATATAGAGCATTTTCCGAGAGCCCAGCCTTGGTACAATTCGCGTATTTAAAAAGTTACCAAACATCAGCGCCATTACGTTAAAGGCAAATAACACACCAAATAATTGTTCTGACACTTCATATAAATCTAAATAAATAAATGGTACTGAGGTCAAAAAGCAAAAAAATCCAAACGATACAAACATAGAACTGAGTATGTCGGCACGTGCATCTTTATTACTGAGTACTGTTTTATAGCTATCAAAAAATAGAGCGAGACCCTTTTTTTCGTTTTTGTGAATAGGAATATCGATTAGATACACTTGCACAAATGCCAATATTAAAAAGCTATACCCAGCAAGAACCAAGAATATTGTTGACCAAACAGAAAATCCTAAAATAAACGAACCAACAGAGGGGGCAACTAACGGCGCTACCATCATAATCATCGACACATACGACATTCCCTTAGCTGTATTTTGCTGATAAATATGGCGAATAATACCCGGCACTACTACCGTTGCTGCCGCTCCCGTAAATGCTTGCACTGCTCTAAGAGTCCAAAAAGCATGGATTTCGGTGGTAAATGCCAGTGTAAGTGAGCTTGCACCAAATAAGGTTAAGCCGATACGTGCAAGCTTACGGCGGCCAATTTGATCGGCAATCGGGCCAAAAAATAGCATCCCTAATGAATAGCCTGCTAAGTAAATACTCAACGATATTTGTACATTGGGCATATTAGTGTGTAAATCGTTTGCAATTACCAGCATGGCAGGTAAGTACATATCTATCGCCAATGGCGTAATCGCCACGATACTGGCTAATAAAGGCAATAAAATACGGGTATTAAAAGACGAGGCTGAGGCGTCCATGTGTAAACTCAACAATCACTAAAAACAAGGGTTATAGTGTAACAGGGCATTGTATTTGGATAAACTTAGTTTGCCCGCTAAGTTTATCGTCATATTGCTTTTTTTTAATATAACGGTACATAAAGCAAATATTTTAAATTGGTACTGTGTTTGCTATTCTACAAGCAATAAAAAATTCATTACTTAAGAGAATTATCATGAAAAAACTAGTACTTGCAGTATTAGCGACAGCCGTTTTAGCCGGTTGTAAAACGTCACCAACAGGACGTACTCAAATAGCGCTTTACTCAGATCAACAAATGAGTGAAATGGGTACTGCTAGCTTTGCAGATATGAAAAAAAGCCAACCAATTAATAAAGATGCTAAAACAAATTCTTATGTAAATTGTATTGCTGAAAAAGTAGTGGCTGTATTACCAAAAGAATACGCGTCGCAAAATTGGGAAGTAGTAGTATTTGAAGATGAATCTGCTAACGCTTTTGCACTACCTGGTGGTTACATTGGGGTTCATACGGGCTTACTAAAAATAGCCACCAATCAAGACCAACTAGCAACAGTACTAGGGCACGAAGTAGGGCACGTAATTGCTGAGCATTCTAATGAGCGTGTTTCACAAAGCTCTATTTTAGATACCGGTATGCAGCTTGGTAGTGCTGCACTTGAAATGGGTAATATTCAATACCGTAACGAAATTATGCAAGGCTTAGGTTTGGGCGCACAATATGGAGTTGTTTTACCATTTAGCCGCTCTCACGAATCAGAAGCCGATACTATAGGTCTGGATTTAATGGCACAGGCGGGGTTTAATCCACAAGAGTCGGTTACACTTTGGGAAAATATGAGTGCAGCGGGCAGCGGTACAACCCCTGAGTTTTTATCTACTCACCCAGCGCCAAGTAACCGTATTAAAAATCTACAAGCGCAAATGAGTAAAGCACTTAGCGAGCAAAGCACTGCTAAAGCACAGGGTAAAAACCCACAATGCACACTGTAGTTAAGCGCTTTACTATTTGAAGTAGTGTACGTTTAGTATTAATGCGTAATTAAAATAAAACCCCTGTAAGTATTTTACCTACAGGGGTTTTATTTTAGTTTTTAAGCGTGGTTATTCAGCAGCAAGTGCTTGTTTAAATACATTTTTAAAGCGTTCGAAATCTTCAATGTGCGGCAAGTGCCCTAAATTATCCAGTTCAAATAATTGTGCGTCAGGGATAAGTGTGGCAGCGTGTTTGCCTAATTTATCATATCGACCAAGCTCGTAATCAACACCGTCTTTTTTCCAGTTACGGCCAGGGCCGGTTCTATCGCGTGTACCAATAATTAATTTAACCGGTACTGCTAAATCTTTAAATTCGGTTATTACAGGTTGAGTGAAAATCATATCGTATGTTTTTGCATTTACCCATGCCATTTGTTCTTTATCTGGGCCTTGTATTTGCCCTGTTATAAAGTCGGTTAAGGCTGAATATGTGGCATTCCACTTACCATCGTAGTAATTTTTCTGTTGGTATTTTCTTACGCCTTCTGGCGTTTTTGAAAATTCGTTTTTATAGAAAAAATTTGTATCTTTGTAATCAACATACTGCAGGTAGTTTTCAAGCCCAATAGGGTTAAGTAAAATTAATTTACTAGTTGTGTTTGGGTACATTAGTGCAAAACGACTCGCTAGCATCCCACCCATAGAGTGCCCTAATACAATTGACTCTTTTATATTAAGTGAGTCCATTAACGCATGAGTATGATGAGCAAGAGCCGCAAATGAATACTGGTAATTAGTTGGTTTAGATGATTTTCCAAAACCAATTTGATCAGGAATTAATACGCCGTAGCCTAAAGATTGCAGGTATTGCGCAGTGGTAGTCCAGTAATCTGCATTAAAATTTTTGCCGTGCATAAGCGTCACTGTAGGCATGTCGGATTTGGTAGGCTTTAAGTAAATATAGGCCATTTTAAGAGACTGTTTTTGTGACTCAATGTTAAAGTAATTTACTTTAAAGTCGTACTGGTAACTGCTTAAAAGCGCATCATAAGAAAGTGAAGAGGTATCTTGCGTTGTGCTCGCTAATGCATTGTTTGTTAATAACAATAAAGTAGAAAAGCAAATAACTTTAATCGACGACATTTGGTTACTCCAATTAAGGACAAATAATATGAGCTCTAATATATAAAACTCAGAATAATTCATTATAGTAACCAAACATTAAGTACTATTCAATTGAGGCTTTGTCATGCTCAACGTTGTTTAATTTGGAGATGAAAAAAGCGAAGCTAAAATAGAGCTTCGCTTATCAATGTAGGGTAAAACGAGTATCGTTAAAGCTTAAAACGTCCACTCAATATGGATTTGTGGCACTGACTCAGTGACTTCAGTACCTAGTTTATTGTGCCAGTATTGTAATTCCATACCCAACAGTAGTGTGTTTTCTTTCATTTGAAGAGCGTGGCCCATATCCCATACTAAAATAGGCTGTGCGAGTATCCACGCCTCTACATCGTTACCAAATTCATCTTCACGCTCTGCAATGTATTCAGCGTGGCCTTTAAAGCTAAATTTTTGTGAGCCAATATTAAAAGGGTATTCAAAGGCAACATCAAGCATCCAGCTATTTGTTTCAATAGGAGCCCCGCCTTTTGCTACACCTTCACTATCGTCAATGTAGGCTGTGAACAGCGTTTGAAAAAAGTTAAACCCAGGTACATCCCAGCTTAATTTAACACCAGGCAAGTATTTCATTACTTTAGCGTCGCCAGCAACGTTAATACCACCGGTAAGGCCCACATCTAATAATGCGCCTGCGCCAATTTTTTCGCCGCTAATGGCCGATAAGCTTACCGTTGAATACCACTCACCATAAAAATCAGCATCTTGGTAACTATCATCGGTATCGTCTTTACTGTAATCGATAAAAAAGAAGTTATCGCCGTAATCGTAACCCGATGCATGTTGAACCGAGTAAACAGTAGTGTTTGACTCTTGCTCAGTAAATGGGTCTTTTTGGTTGCCATTATTAATATGTAGTGCTGTGCTGCTCCAATTAGCCGCAAAAGCAGAAGACGATAAAGCAATTGATGTAAAAGTAACGAGAGGAAGTAATTTTTTAAATTTCATATCTGTATTTAACTATAATTTTAGTGACACGCGAAGGCGCGCATTATAGCAAAAGTGATTGATATGTAGAGTATTATTTTAACATATGTTGCAGCTTACTTATTAAGCTGCAACATAGTGTCGGTGTTTAAACTATGCTTTATTACGGCGTAAGCAAATAACTGCAATGGCTGTAAATGCTAAAATAAAGCAGTAATAAGAAGACGTTGATACTTCCCACGGGCTAATTTTAAACGTAGCACCTAATAACAATGCTTGGGCACCGTATGGCAATGAACCCTGTGTAACACAGGCAAATATATCAAGTAAACTGGCAGAGCGTTTAGAGCTTATTTCACCGTCATCTGCTAGCTTTTTAGCAATAGGGCCCGCGACAATAATAGACACTGTGTTATTAGCAATACATACATTACTTGTTAAAACTAACGCAGCGATACCTAATTGATCTGCCACTTTACGGTGCCATTTTGCAATGATTTTAGTAATCGCTTGAATTTTTTGAGCAATGTAATCAAGACCACCGTTAATACGAATAAATTCAGATAAGCCGCCAATAAACATAGAAAGTAAAAATATTTCCTGCATATCAGTAAAGCCTTTGTAAATGTCTTTTACAAAGCTTGCGCCTTCGTAACTACCGGTAAAGCCCATTAATGCGGCAAAAATAATACCGCTAAACAACACTACAAATACGTTCAAGCCAGCAACTGCTAACACTAAAATAAAGGCATAAGGAAGTACCAACCAAATATCATAATCTTTAGTTTCAACTACTTGTGCAGCAGGTGTTAAATAAAACAACAGGGCGATAGTTAGAATGGCTGCAGGGACTGCAATTTTAAGATTTTCTTTAAACTTGTCTTTCATTTCACAGCCCTGCGTGCGCGTAGCTGCAATAGTGGTGTCTGAAATAATAGATAAGTTATCGCCAAACATAGCGCCAGATACAATCGTACCGGCCATTAATGCTGGATCTATACCCGTTTTAATTGATACCGCATAAGCGATAGGGCCAATGGCGCCAATCGTACCCATTGACGTTCCCATTGCAGTAGAAACAACGGCCGCAATTAAAAACAAACCAGGGAGCAATAACGAAGGTGGAATAAGCGATAAGCCTGCATTTACTACCGCATCTACACCACCGGTTGCACTTGCCACAGCCGAAAAAGCACCTGCAAGTAAGTAGATTAAACACATGGTAATAATATTGTTGTGTCCGGCACCTTTAATAAAGGTCTCTACACATTGGTTTACCGTGCCTTTATTTAAAATAAACGCAAGCATGATGGCGGGCAATATAGCAACAGGTGCAGGTAGTTGGTAAAAAGCATAATCAACCCCTTGCGATTGCAAATACAAACCTGAGCCTAAAAATAGCGCTACAAAGGTAAGTAGGGGAAGTAAAGAAAGTATTGCTTTGTTTTTATTAAATGATGGCTGCATCATAATCCTCATAACCAGTAAAATTTATCACAGCCAAAACTCCTCTTTTAGCTGAATTTAGCAGTACAACTTTTTATTTTAAAAAGTTGTTAGCCGCAGCGTCCGCAAGCCAAAGACCAAATCGACGCGAAAGAGAAGTTTAAATGTATAGATGGCTAAAGTAAACTGGTATTGTTATTATTATTAAATTAAAAGGTCACCTGACTATTGCATGACTTTTAGATAATATCTATAAAGCAACGCGATTTTCAGCGATTAATATTTATCCAACTGCATAAAAATACCCACCTGCGTATTTTGCAATGTCCGGATATATAGCTAATAAACGGATTCAAATAAAATTAGGTAAAAACCATGACTACAAATCGAATAGGTGTTTTTGGTGCTAACGGCAGAATGGGCTTAGCCCTATTAGAAGCCGCGACAATTAAAGAGCAAACACAACTTACAGGCGCATATGTTCGTAGTGGTTCATCGCTATTGGGCATTAATGTAAATCAAGTAAATAGCGCAGCCGATAACAGTGTTAGCTTTAGCGACGAAAGTACAATAGATGATGTAGATGTTTTAATCGACTTTACGCTGCCAGCGGGTATGAAAAACCATTTAAAAACAGCTGTTGCACAAAAAATTCCTATGGTGATTGGCACAACAGGTTTAACAAATGATGATATGGCGCTATTACACGATGCCGCTAAACATATCCCTATTGTATTTGCGCGAAATTACAGCGTAGGTGTCAATGTATTACTTAACCTTGTGCAAACTGCAGCGACTAAATTTGGTGACGATTTAGATATCGAAATATTTGAAGCGCATCACCGTCATAAAATAGATGCACCATCAGGTACTGCACTGGCAATAGGTGAGTCAATCGCGCAAGCGAAAGGCTGGGATCACGACGAGGTTGCGGTATATGACCGAAGCCAAGTAGAAACAGCGAAATCTCAAAATGAGATTGGTTATTCTGTCCTAAGAGGGGGCGATATAGTAGGTGAACATACCGCATACTTCGCTACAATGGGCGAAAGGCTTGAATTAACACATAAAGCAAGTTCGAGAATGACGTTCGCTCTAGGTGCTATAAGGGCTGCAAGCTGGTTAAAAAACAAACCTGCTGGACTTTATGATATGCAAGATGTGCTAGATCTTAAGTAGTTTAGTTACTATTTTAACTGTTTGGGTCTAATTTTACCTACAGTGACTTATTTGTAACAATTAACCAAATAATGTTAGACCTAAATAGCAACTTCATGTAATATGCAGCCAATTTGCCAAAAATTACTAAATGCGTGTTTCCAATTATACCCAAGTGGCTAGTAAATCCAGGGTTTCAGTGGGAATGAAAATAGTTTTAGGCAAGAAAAATGATTGAAGGTTGAATGCTTTACATCTGCATCATTTAAGACTGCGTAAAACAATTTAAGCTCACAAAAATCTGGTTTTGACGATCCCTCTGGGTATTGGCGGGGTGTTAGGCAATTGCTTACTCCCGTTTTTTACTGTTAGGAGGTTTAACTTGACTAAATCCGCTCTGTTAGTCCTAGAAGACGGCACAGTGTTTCGCGGTACTGCAATCGGCGCTGACGGCATGTCAGTCGGTGAAGTGGTATTCAATACGTCTATGACTGGTTATCAAGAAATTTTGACTGATCCATCATACGCGGAACAAATCGTAACTTTGACGTACCCACATATCGGTAATACGGGTACCAACAGCGAAGACGAAGAAGCGAATCAAATTTGGGCTAAAGGCCTAGTGATCCGTGATTTGCCACTGCTAGCAAGTAACTTTCGTAACGAGCAATCGTTAGATGATTACTTAAAAGAACGTAATATTTTAGGTATTGCGGACATCGACACCAGAAAGCTAACTCGAATTTTGCGTGATAAAGGCGCACAAAACGGGTGTATTGTTGCCGGTGACGAGCTAGACGAAAATAAAGCGTTACAAGCCGCGCAAGCCTTCCCAGGCTTAAAAGGTATGGATTTAGCAAAAGTTGTCTCAACCAAGGAAAATTTTGAGTGGCGCGAATCAAGCTGGACATTAGGTGAAGGATTTAAAACCCTTGACGCTGCTGATGAAAAGTTTCATGTTGTTGCCTACGACTTCGGTGTAAAACGTAATATTTTACGTATGCTTGTAGACCGTGGTTGTAAACTTACAGTAGTACCAGCGCAAACTTCAGCCGCTGACGTACTTGCTTTAAACCCTGATGGTATTTTCCTATCTAATGGCCCTGGTGATCCTGAGCCTTGTACTTACGCTATTGAAGCCATTCAAGCCTTTTTAGAAACCGACACACCTATTTTTGGTATCTGTTTAGGTCATCAGTTATTAGCCCTTGCCTCAGGTGCTAAAACAGAAAAAATGAAATTTGGCCACCACGGTGGTAACCACCCAGTTAAAGACCTAGACCGTAATGTAGTTATGATCACAGCTCAAAACCATGGTTTTGCAGCTCAAGAATCAAGCCTACCAAGTACGCTTCGTGCCACGCATAAATCGTTATTTGATGGAACGCTTCAAGGTATTCATCGTACTGATAAGCCTGCGTTTAGCTTCCAGGGTCACCCTGAAGCAAGTCCAGGTCCACATGATGCAGCACCATTATTTGACCACTTCATCGATTTGATGCAAGCGCGTAAACACTAATTTAACTGGAGTAATAATGCCAAAACGTACCGACATAAAAAGCATTCTTATCTTAGGCGCAGGCCCAATTGTAATTGGTCAAGCTTGTGAATTTGACTACTCTGGTGCTCAAGCGTGTAAAGCACTTAGAGAAGAAGGCTATAGAGTTATATTAGTTAACTCAAACCCTGCAACTATCATGACCGATCCTGAAATGGCCGATGCTACCTACATCGAACCAATTCACTGGGAAGTGGTAGAAAAAATTATTGAAAAAGAAAAGCCAGATGCAGTACTGCCTACAATGGGTGGTCAAACAGCATTAAACTGTGCACTTGATTTAGACAAGCACGGTGTATTGGCTAAGCACGGCGTTGAGCTAATTGGCGCAACGGCGGATGCAATCGACAAAGCAGAAAACCGTGAACGCTTTGACGTAGCAATGAAAAACATTGGCCTTGAATGTCCTCGTGCTGAAATTGCTCACTCAATGGAAGAAGCTAAAGATACAATGAGCCGAATTGGCTTACCATGTATCATTCGTCCTTCTTTCACCATGGGTGGCACCGGTGGCGGTGTTGCTTACAACATGGAAGAGTTTGAAGAAATTTGTGAGCGCGGTTTAGACTTATCGCCAACAAACGAATTATTGATTGATGAATCACTGATTGGTTGGAAAGAGTACGAAACAGAAGTTGTACGTGATAAAAACGATAACTGTATTATTGTTTGTACCATTGAAAACTTTGACCCTATGGGTGTTCACACTGGCGATTCAATCACCGTTGCACCAGCGCAAACGCTAACCGACAAAGAATACCAAATTATGCGTAACGCCTCTATGGCGGTATTACGTGAAATTGGTGTAGAAACTGGCGGTTCTAACGTGCAGTTTGGTATTAATCCTGAAGATGGCCGTATGGTTATCATTGAGATGAACCCACGCGTATCACGTTCATCTGCACTTGCATCAAAAGCAACGGGTTTCCCAATTGCTAAAATTGCTGCAAAGCTAGCAGTAGGTTACACGCTTGACGAGCTTCAAAACGATATTACTGGCGGTAAAACTCCAGCGTCTTTTGAGCCTTCAATCGATTACGTTGTAACAAAAATTCCTCGCTTTAACTTTGAAAAATTTGCCGGTGCTAACGATCGCTTAACTACGCAAATGAAATCGGTTGGCGAGGTAATGGCGATTGGTCGTAACCAACAAGAATCATTACACAAAGCATTACGTGGTCTTGAAGTGGGCGCAACAGGTTTTAACCCAATAGTTGCACTTGATGACCCTAAAGCGAAAGAAAAAATCATCCGCGAATTACGCGAGCCAGGTGCTGAGCGTATCTGGTACATTGCCGATGCAATGCGCCATGGTATGAGCGTTGATGATGTTTATGAGCTGACTAAAGTTAATCGCTGGTTCTTAGTACAAATAGAAGATATTTTAAAAGACGAAGCAAAAATTGGTGAAGTAGGTATGGCTGGTTTAAATGCCGACTTCCTACGTAAACTTAAACGCAAAGGTTTCGCAGATCCACGTATAGCTGAAATTGCTGGTGTATCTGAAGCTGAAATTCGTAAAAAACGTCACTTATTAAACATCGTGCCAGTATACAAGCGTGTTGATACGTGCGCCGCAGAATTTAGCTCAGACACAGCTTACATGTACTCATCTTACGATGAAGAGTGTGAAGCAAACCCAACAGATAAAGACAAAATCATGGTTATTGGTGGCGGTCCTAACCGTATCGGCCAAGGTATTGAATTTGATTACTGTTGTGTACATGCCTCGCTTGCGCTTCGCGAAGACGGTTATGAAACCATTATGGTTAACTGTAACCCTGAAACGGTTTCTACCGATTACGATACATCTGATAGACTATACTTTGAGCCAATTACACTTGAAGACGTACTCGAAATCGTACGTGTTGAAAAGCCAAAAGGCGTTATCGTGCAGTACGGTGGTCAAACACCACTTAAATTAGCACGTGAGCTTGAAGCGAATGGCGTTCCAGTAATTGGTACTTCACCTGATGCGATTGACCGTGCAGAAGATCGCGAACGTTTCCAACAACTTGTTGAGCGTCTGAACTTACTTCAGCCAGAAAATGCAACAGTAACTTCAACTGAAGAAGCACTACTTAAATCAGTTGAAATTGGTTTCCCACTCGTTGTACGTCCGTCGTATGTACTAGGTGGTCGTGCAATGGAAATTGTATATGATGAAGACGATTTACGTCGCTACATGACCGAAGCTGTATCTGCATCAAACGAAGCACCTGTATTACTGGACCGTTTCTTAGATAACGCAATTGAAGTTGACGTTGACGCGATTTGCGACGGCGAGCAAGTAATTATTGGCGGTATCATGGAGCACATTGAGCAAGCCGGTGTTCACTCTGGTGACTCAGCATGTTCATTACCAGCACATTCTTTATCGCAAGAAGTGCAAGATGTAATGCGCAAGCAAGTAACCGATATGGCGCTTGAGCTTGGTGTTGTTGGCTTAATGAATACACAGTTTGCTGTAAAAGATGGCAAAGTGTACTTAATTGAAGTTAACCCGCGTGCCGCACGTACTGTACCGTTTGTATCAAAAGCAACCGGTGTAGCGCTTGCAAAAGTGGCGGCTCGTTGTATGGCGGGTCAGTCTTTGGCAAGCCAAGGTATCACTAAAGAAGTGATACCTCCTTATTACAGCGTTAAAGAAGTTGTTTTACCATTTGCTAAGTTTCAGGGTGTGGATCCAATTCGTGGCCCTGAGATGCGCTCAACGGGTGAAGTGATGGGTGTTGGTGATACTTTCGCCGAAGCATTCGCAAAAGCACAATTAGGTGCAAGCAACACTTTACCACGCGGTGGTCGCGCGTTATTATCTGTTCGTAATAGCGATAAGCCACGCATTGTTGAATTAGCCAAGATTATGACCGACTTAGGTTTTGAACTTGACGCAACGGGTGGCACGGCACAAGCTCTTGAAGAAGCTGGCATTGAAGTACGACGTGTAAACAAAGTATATGAAGGCCGCCCGCATATTCTTGATTATATCAAGAATAAAGAGTACAGCTATATCGTTAATACCACCGAAGGTCGCCAAGCGATCGAAGATTCGAAGGTGTTACGTCGTGGTGCATTGCAAAATAAAACCAACTATACGACAACCTTGAACGCGGCTTTTGCTAACTGTACTGCTAACAAAGCAGATGACCGTAGTAAAGTAACGTCAGTTCAAGAGCTACACCTGCGATTGAACTAAGGAAATGTGCCAAGGCCAACTAGGGCCTTGGTGTTAAGTGAGAAAAGTATGCAATCAATTCCGATGACAGTTCGTGGCGCAGACTTACTGCGCAAAGAGCTTAACGAATTAAAAACAGTTACCCGTCCAAAAATTATCGCCGACATTGCTGTTGCGCGTGAACACGGTGACTTAAAAGAAAACGCTGAGTACCACGCTGCACGTGAGCAACAGGGTTTTTGTGAAGGTCGTATTCAAGAAATTGAAGCTAAACTTTCAAATGTTCAGATAATCGACGTAACTAAAATGCCAAATACGGGCAAAGTTATTTTTGGTACCACAGTAACTATAGTAAATGTAGATACGGATGCTGAAGTAAAGTATCGTATTGTAGGCGATGATGAAGCAGATATTAAAAACAACTTAATTTCTGTTAATTCACCGATTGCACGTGGCTTAATTGGTAAACAAGTAGACGATGCAGTGTCTATCCAAACGCCAAAAGGTATCGTTGAGTACGAAATCATTGAAGTTGAGTATCTTTAACGCATAACTCACTTTAACGTTTTAAATAAAAACCGATGTATCTACATCGGTTTTTTTATGCCCTAAATAAATCACTATACTGATAAGGGTGTTCATATTGCATAAAGAGTGAGCATGATGATATAGGTACATAATCACTTCATTAAAAGGAACACTCAATGGCTAATATACTTTACCCAGCGCCTTTAAAAGTAGGCTCTAAAATTGCTATTTGCTCGCTTTCATCTGGGCTAAAAGAAAAGTATCACGGACGATTAGATATAGTTATAAATGGACTACAACAACGAGGGTATGATGTTGTTGAAGGCGAGTTTTTACGTCAAAACAAACCACGTGAACAGCTTAATGCTAAAGCGCATGCTAAGCAGCTAATGGGTTTTTTATTAGATGATGAAATAGATGCGATTATGCCGCCAATGGGTGGTGAGCTGGCAATGGAAATACTGCCACTACTTGATTTTAACGCCATTAAAGAAGCAAAGCCTAAGTGGTTAGTTGGTTTTTCTGATGTGAGTACTATTGCATGTGCACTCACTGCTAAGTGCCAATGGGCAACCCTCCACAGCGCCAATCTTATGCAGTTACACCCAGATGAAAAAAATCCGTACAGCTTACAAATATTTGAAACTCTGACCTACGAAGCCGGTAGTAAGTTTGAGCAAGGTCCTTCTTCTTTATACCAAAAAAATAAGCCTAATTACGCGCAAAACCCGAACGAATTACTCAGCCCGAGTGAGCCTACAAACTGGCAATGTTTAAACTATGCAGATAAACGTACCATAGAAATGTCTGGTCGGTTATTTGGTGGGTGTTTAGATACCGTAGGTTTATTGCTCGACTCGCCATTTTTAGCGCTGCATGAGTTTAAAAAGGACAGTGCGCCCGAAGGGCTTATTTTATACCTCGAAAACTCAGAACTTACACCAACAACCGTTGCACGATTTTTACTGTCATTAAAATTAGCCGGTATATTTGATGATATCAATGGATTGGTTTTAGGGAGAAGTGAAATAACACAAGGTCATTACGATGCCTTTGATTATCGCCATGCATTAGATGTAGCGCTAGGTGGGTGTTTATTTCCTGTAATTTTTGATGCCGATATAGGGCACGTTCAACCTAACTTAAATTTGGTCAATGGTGCTACCTGTACGCTAGTTGCTGATATAAACGAAGGTATAGTAGATCGCGCATCGTTAAATATTCAACTTTCGTAGTTTTTATTGTATTTAGTTTTGAAAAACAAATAAATACAAGCGTATAATATGCCTACAGTAAGTGCTAATGCTTACTGTAAATTCTCAGGGCGGGGTGAAATTCCCCACCGGCGGTATGTTTAATGTTTTTTATGACTTAAACGAGCCCGCGAGCGCTTTATTTAACTTATTTTAGGTTAAGTAAAGGTCAAGCAGATCTGGTGAGATGCCAGAGCCGACGGTTACAGTCCGGATGAAAGAGAATATGGCTTATTATACTAAAACCAATTTTATTAAAGACATGATCCTTGTATCGCGTTAAGTGAGCTATTTTTCTTTGCGCTATAATTAGTCACTAATTTAATGTTATTGGTATAACAGTGTGCGCTGCATTTTGCTGCGTGCTTTTTGTTATTCTATTTAAGCTATTTTTGTAGTGATCGCTTTAAATTTAAGTGATGTATTACTGATCCTTTCACAGTCCTGAATCTATTATTTTTATTTGGAATATAATGATGATTCAGTCTCTACTTACTCAATTCGGCGAAAGCCATACCCGCGTACAAAGCGCAATCACTGCAATACAGCAAGGCCAAGGCGTACTTGTTGTTGATGATGAAAACCGTGAAAATGAAGGCGACTTTGTTTTTTCAGCTGAGCATTTAACGACTTCTCAAATGGCCGAAATGATCCGCGAAGGCAGCGGCATTGTTTGCTTATGCATGGGGGAGGAACGCATTAAACAGCTCGATTTACCGCAAATGGTAGCTAACAATACGAGTCAAAATAACACCGCTTATACAGTCACTATTGAAGCTAAGCATGGCGTTACAACAGGCGTGTCTGCTGCTGATAGAGTAACTACTATAAAAGCAGCGACAGCGGATAATGCAAAACCAAGTGATTTATCGCGCCCAGGGCATGTATTTGGTTTAAAAGCACAAACGGGTGGCGTATTAGTGCGTCGCGGTCATACCGAAGCATCAGTTGATTTAATGCAACTTGCCGGCTTAAAACCATTTGGCGTAATTTGCGAACTTACTAATCCCGATGGTTCAATGGCGCGCTTACCTGAAGTGAGTGATTATGCTAATAAGCATAATATGACCGTGGTTTCTATTGAAGATCTCGTGCAATACATTCAAGCTGCGCAGCTTAAAGTAGGTTAAATTACTATTTTATCAGCCTTAGATATATTAAAAGCACGCACCTGTTGCGTGTTTTTATGGGCCTAACTTGCTCTTAAAATATAATAATCACTTGTTTTTATTTACGTTATTTAAGAAGCTTAGCGAAGGAATTGCACTTTCTGTAGCCGCTACATACAGTACTCTATAAGGAATTACCCCATTAAAATAGATTATTCTAACTATACACTTGAAGAATTGTTCGATGTAAAAGCTAATATAGATAAAGATAAATACACTGAGAATTTCAATGCATTAATGGCTGAATTTTTAAAAAGAGAAAACGAATTAAAACACTATAATGATGCGATAGAAAAAGAGGCTGAGGCTAAAAAAATATTACGAATGACCAGCTGCTCTAATAAAAGAATAGCGGGTGTGTTTTTATTTGGTTTGTGTATCAGTTTACCCTTATTGTTGTTCGCTGAACTGTCGATTTTAAGCACGATTAATCAATTTTACAGCGTGGTACTTTTACTTATGGTGGGGTTACCTTTATTGCATTCTTTTCGTTATGGCTGGACACTATCTAAATACGGTATAGTGACTGTAACCGACGATGTGTTTTCCTTCACTGTAATGCAATTTTTTTATAGCTGTACTTTTTGTTCAATACTTTTGCTTACCATATTAAGGTGGCCTTAACAGTTACTGCAGCACATTAGTACAGAGTAATATGCTTGGATCCTTTACTGAATATGAGTTGTATTTATAAATGTATAAGCGAAAAAATAGCAGCTGATATAAACCAGCTGCTTGGTTTGAAAAATTATAAAACTTGAATAACTTGCTCTTTAGCTAAACGTGATTTAGGTAATTTGGCATTATAATCTTCTGCGTCATCATGGTAGCCAAGCACTAAAGCTACATCACAAATGTAACCATCTATCTCTTTTTCAAAAACTTCGCCAATCAGCTCGGCATCTACGCCTTCCATTGGAGTTGAATCAATCCCTAAGCGTTCTGCTGTATGCATTGTATTACCAAGCGCTATGTAAGTTTGTGCTTTAGTCCACCTCGAATAATTGTTATTTTTTAAGAAAACTTCCAGACTTTATTTGAGAGGCTAATTAAAGTGTGTGACATTACATGTTAACTGTCAGTGCTAACGTTATAGTATAAGTGAAAGATAGTACGGCTTATTTTGCTTTTGTAAGCGAGTTAATGCCATGCTATATTGACGTTAACTTATATAAAAGGAATTAATAATATGATCGTTAAATTTAATAAACTTTGGTCTAATCATCCATATCCTGACGCACCTTGTGATAAATCTCTGTTTGGAAATCAATGCGCTATTCGCATGGGGGTTGCGCTAGAAAAGTCAGGAATAGATACTTCGTCTTTTGATAGTATGTATCCTCAACGCCGGTGCTACCCTGGTTTAAAGCATAGTCCTAGACATATCTTGGCAGCTCAGGAGCTTGCAAATTGGATTGACTCTCCTCGTAGCACTGCATTTGGTACTAAAAAAGTAATTAAAGGGGGCGCTTTATCCAAGTTGAAAGATAAAAAAGGAATTATATTTATAATGAATGGCTGGGGTAATACTGATCACATTGACTTGTGGGATGGGGAGTACCTAAAGGGTGGTAACACAGATTGGCTGAATTTAGGTGATGAGATCTGGTTTTGGGAAATTTTAGTATGAGAAATAAATTAACATTTAGCTCTATGTTACTTTTATTTTCTTGTTCAAATATAAACGCTGGCATACTTTTAGATGCTGAAATTTGCGAAGTTTCAATGGACAATAATAGTGAAAAACTACAGTTGTCACCTCCATGCTCATTAGTCAAAACTGAAAATGGCAAGAAAAATTTTTTTCAATTTAATGAAAGTAAAATTTATATTATTTCTGGAGCCCCGGCTAAATTAGAGAAATTAAAAAGATGGTCAGTAAAAGAGAGTGATAGATGTTCACTGGAATATCAGGCTGTTATAGTCGTTAGTAATAAATTTTCTCTATCTAAACTGAAAGATAAAGGTTTAGTGTGTCCTGATATTGGTTTAGATGAAAAGTTTTATCAACAATTTGTCCAATATTAATCTATGAAAGAGTAGTACAGTTTTCTCGCTTACTCCATATACCTTACGGATTATAAAAAACCACTTATTATAATAAGTGGTTTAATTGAAAACTGTTATTAATATAGTATTACTTATAAAACCTGAATAACTTGCTCTTTTGCTAAGCGAGATTTAGGTAATTTAGCATTATAATCTTCAGCGCTATCATGATAGCCAAGTACTAATGCGACGTCGCATACGTAACCATCAAGTTCTTTTTCAAAGACTTCGCCAATCAGCTCGGCATCTACGCCTTCCATTGGGGTTGAATCAATGCCTAAACGTGCAGCGGCATGCATAGTGTTACCCAGTGCAATGTAAGTTTGTGCTTTAGTCCACTCTTCATTAACGCCTTGCTCATCAGTATTCATATCAACAAACGCATAAGCACCAAAAGCTTGTTCGCGATTTTCTGCTTTAGTACGGCCATTTTTAATATCTGCATCAATAACTTGTGCGTAGTCATCGCGGGTATATTTAGGATTGTGAGCGAACAATATTATATGCGAAGCTGTTTTAATATGTGGCTGGTTAAACGCAAATTTATTAGCAAATGTACTATGCATACGCTCTTTAGCCTCATCTGATTCAATTACGATGAATTTCCAAGGCTGCGAGTTAATAGATGATGGAGATAGGCGCATAGCTTCGTAAATAACGGCTAAATCGTCTTGAGATACACGTTTCGTTGCATCGTAACGTTTTGCTGTGTAACGCTTTTCTAAGTCATTAATAATAGGGTGAGTCATTAGTTTCTCCATTGAATAGGTGTTTTACCAGTATTTACTATGTTGAGTCAGTTTTAGTAAAAACAAACCCTTTTAAAAATTTATTACAAAAATAATATCGTGTTTTTAAATCACTCTACTTATTTAATTCAATTGATATCTACGTAAAGTAAGGCCTATCAATATAGCTAGGTACGGATAGTAGTGGGTTATTACAATATGATAAACAGGTATATGGTTGAATCATTATCAAATATTATTAGGTAATAGTTTCTTTAATAAATATAAATACAGCCATAGCCACCCCGAAATATTGGCTGAAGACACCAATTACATTGGTGCCTTCAATTAATTCAGGCAGCGCGTATTTAGTATTTATGGAATTAAAAATCTTCCAACACTATTTTTCCAATAGAGCGACCTTCTTCAAGTTCTGCGTGTGCAATACGCAGGTTAGCCGCATTTATAACGCCTAAATTTTTACCAATCGTTGTTTGAATATGGCCCTGATCAATTAACTCAGCGACATGATTTAATAACTTGCTTTGCTCAATTAAATCTTTGGCATTAAACATTGAGCGGGCAAACATAAATTCCCAATGTAGCGATAAGCTCTTCATTTTTAATTTACTAACATCTAATGACTCAGGATCGTCAATCATTGCAATTTTACCAAAGGGTGCAAGTACCTCTGTATACGCTTCAAAATAAGTATCAGTACTGTGCAGACTTGCTACATGTGTTACCGAGCCAATGTTTAATGCATCAATTTGAGCGGGTAATGGTTTTGTATGATCAACAACATAATCTGCGCCTAGTTTTTTAACCCATGCTTGTGAGCTTTCACGCGATGCAGTGGCAATCACAGTTGCGCCAGTAATCGCTTTAGCAAGCTGGATAAAAATAGAACCAACGCCGCCTGCGGCACCTGTTACTAAAATAACTTCGTCTGATTTTGTTGTTGAATCAGCTGCTTGTTTTACAATGTTTAAATGCTCAAATAATAATTCGTACGCTGTTATTGCAGTAAGGGGTAATGCAGCAGCTTCAGCATCGTTTAAGCTTTGTGGTTTGAACCCTACAATGCGCTCATCCACTAATTGAAATTCTGCATTACTACCTGGGCGGGTAATATCACCTGCGTAGTAAACAGCATCGCCAGGTTTAAATGCCGTTACAGCATCGCCGGTGGCAACAACTTCACCAACGGCATCCCAACCAATAACTTTTACTTCACCATCAGCAGGGGGCATAGATGCACGCACTTTGTAATCTGCTGGGTTAACTGCAATAGCTTTAACTTTAATTAATAAATCGCGACCTGTTGCAACTGGCTGTGGTAATTCAACATCAATTAACGATTCAGGATTAGAAACAGGAAGAGATTTTTTATAACCAATGGCTTTCATAATAAGTGTCCTAATTTGTTTACATATAAGGTGCAAGCCATGCTTTGGCTAGCTGATGGATATATAGTAGACCTTGCTTTAATATAGATAAACCGCATAATTGTTGAATCATTATCAAATATAAATAGATAATATGAACATAGAAGATTTAAAACTTATTTTAAAAGTAGCTGAGTTTAGAAGTATTACGCTCGCAGCTGCTAAGTTAGATATGCGTACAGCCACAGCAAGCGCTGCTATTAAACGTGTTGAGGCAGCCCTTGGTAGCGAGCTGTTTGTTCGTACAACACGTCATTTAAGGTTGTCGGCTGCTGGGGAGCGCTACATACCACAATGTGAGCAGGCTTTAGCTGTACTTGAGCTTGCAAAGCAAAATCTAAAAGGTGAGCACGACGAAATTGAAGGGGAGTTGCGGGTTGCCCTTTCATCTGACTTAGGCCGTAACTTAGTGATCCCATGGATTGATGAACTCATGGACACTTATCCAAAGCTAAGTTTAAGAACGCATATAAGTGATAGTAATATCGACTTTTACCGTGACTCAGTTGATATAGCGCTTCGTTATGGCTCGCCTAATGATGCTAGCGTTTATGGATTCAAAATTTGTAACGTACCGCGCTTGTTATGTGCAACTGACGAATATCTCTTACAAAACGGGGCTCCCATGCATCCCGATGATTTAGCGTCGCATCAAGGTTTGTTTTATCAGTTGCAGGATATTATAAATAATACGTGGGAATTCACCGATGGTGAGTCAAAATATAAAGTTAAAATGAATGGCAGGCGCGCCTCAAACGATGGCGATTTAGTAAGGCGCTGGTGCGTTGCTGGTAAAGGCTTGGCTGTAAAATCAGCCCTTGATATAGCCGATGATTTACTCAATGACAGGGTGGTTACTGTAATGCAAAATTATCAACATGTTAATGGTGAACTTTGGCTTATTTGCCCAAGTAGGCAGTCAATAACCCCTGCGGTGCGTTTACTACGTGATGTATGCAGAGCAAAATCCCAAGCTATTCTGCAACAGTTGGTCAATAAAGGAATTATTGATAAAAGCGTACTGAGCTAATTAAGGAAGAGTTATGCAAGTTGATGATATTAGAGTTTTTATTCCCTGTAAAAATTATGAACAATCTCAGTGTTTTTATAAAGCGCTTGGATTTAAGATTGAAGATGCCTCAAATGATTTATGTGTGTGTACCTTTGGCGAATGTACGTTCTTTTTACAGCGTTATTATAATAAAACGTTTGCTGAAAACTTAATGCTGCAACTTTGTGTGTTAAATATAGATGAAGCATACGAACTCATTAGTAATCTAAACGGTTTTGATATCCGCTTTGAGGGTATAAAACAAGAACCTTGGGGTAGCGTTATTTACTTATGGGGACCATCGGGTGAGCTTTGGCACGTAACTGAATTAAATTAAAAACAAAAAGGAATAAATGTGAAATTTAATACATATATAATTATTTTTATGGCGACCTTACTTGCTTCTTGTAGTTCGTTTGTGAGTAACAATACAGGTAAAAATACGCAATCTAGTAGCTTAATGGACTTCTTATATCCTGATCAACAAAGCCGCTCTACCTATAAACCTGAAATACCTGTTTTAAAACTCCCTGTTACCGTCGGAATTGCATTTGTACCGTCTAAAAACTGGCAGCCAGACGGGTTAGAGACCCAAAACCAAGTCGAATTACTTGAAAAAGTAAAAAAGTCATTTCTACAATATGATTACATTGACCGCATTGAAGTTATACCAAGCACCTATTTAAAGGGTGGTGAAGGTTTTGCAACACTCGAGCAAGTCGGGAGGCTTTACGATGTAGATGTAATGGCACTGGTTTCATATGATCAAGTTACGCAATCGTATGAAAATAATGCAGCCTTACTTTATTGGACAATAGTGGGTATGTACGTTATTCCAGGTAATGAAAATACAATTCAAACCTTTGTGGATACAGCTGTTTTTGATATTAAAAGCAGAAAAATGCTATTTAGAGCACCAGGTATAAGTAAACTTGAAAAAAGAACAACAGCAATAGGTATTGATGAAACGTTATCTGAAAAGTCGGCAGAGGGCTTTAATCTAGCGGTTAGTGATATGAGTACTAATTTAGATGCAGAACTAGCAAGGTTTAAAACACGTGTTAAAGAAGAAAAAATTGCAAAAGTCGAAAATAAAGATGGCTCTAGTAGCGGTGGCTCTTTGAGTATTTATTTACTCGTTTTGTTGTCGTTATTAGTTATGCGTAGCAAAAAAATTTAAAGTTGATAAAAAACTAAGTATTTTTAATAATGCCACCGGCTTAGAGCTGGTGGCATTATTTTTTATTAGCTAACTTAGCTTTTTATTAAAAAACTCAACGGTACGTTGCCATGCAAGCTCGGCATTGTCTTTATCATATCGACCTGTAGAGTCGTTATGAAAACCATGATTTGCCTCTTTATACATATGCATAGTGTATTCAACGTTATTAGCTTTTAAATCTTGTTCGTACTGTGGCCACGATGCGTTTACACGTTTATCCAGCTCGCCTAATTGAATCATTAGCGGCGCTTTAATATTTTTACGTAAACTTTCACTGGCTGGGGTGCCGTAAAAAGGCACGCCTGCGCTGATTAAATCACTATCTACTGCCGCTAAATAATTAACAATGTAGCCGCCAAAACAAAAACCAACAGCGCCTAATTTACCGTTACTGTTAGCATGTGATTTTAAAAAGTGCGCTGCGGCAACAAAATCGTTTTGAATTTTAGCGCGATCCATGGTTTTTTGCATAGCGCGTCCTTCATCATCATTACCAGGGTAGCCACCCAGTGGAAAAAGCGCGTCGGGTGCAAATGCAATAAAGCCCACTTTAGCTAAACGCCTTGCTACATCCTTTACGTACGGGTTTAAACCACGGTTTTCGTGTATCACGAGTACAACGGGAAGCTTGCCTTCTATGTTTTTAGGGATTGCTAAGTAACCTTTGCCTTTACCGTGCCCATCTGGCGAATCGAATTCTTCGTACGTTGCTTTAATATCGTCGTCATTAAACGACACTTGTTCAGCCAATGCGTAATTAGGTAATAATGCTGATGTAAGTACAGCCATCGAAAAGCCAAGTGCAGCAAGGCCACCGAGTTTTTTCATAAAAGTACGTCGGTCCATTAAACCGTGGGCGTATTCGTCATACCAATCAAAGGCTTCTTGAGGAATGTGATCAGAGGGGGATGTATTCATGGCTGTTCCTTAACTTTATTATGTCTATTTATTATTTAAATACCATAACGTATTAGGGATAAAAAACGAGCAATATTTCTCTCAATTATTAGGATTGTTAATAAACCCTGCTTGTTAAACAATGGGTAGTAGAGACAGTATTAGCAAATAGGTGAATATTATTTTTAAGCTAAAAATAAAAAGCTCGGCATAATATGCCGAGCTTTTTTGGTTGGGATGTTACTTAATTTAGCTATTTGTAGGCGCTGGTTGGGCATCTAATAGTGGTGGCTTGCCACGCATTTTACGTACTAATCGTTTAGCATCTTCTAGTGCAACATACTGGCACGGTATAAGTATCAGTGTAATTACTGTGGCAAATAACACACCAAAAGCAAGTGATACAGCCATTGGGATAACAATTTTAGCTTGTAAACTCGTTTCAAAAATAATTGGCATTACACCAATAAAGGTAGTGATTGAGGTGAGTAGTATTGCTCTAAAGCGACGAGCACCGGCTTGTACTACAGCATCTTTAATTGCAACACCTTCGGCGCGGGCTTTGTTTACAAAATCAACCATAACGAGGGAGTCATTTACGACCACACCCGCTACAGCAATAATGCCAAACATCGATAAGCTACTCATGGTCATACCTAAAATCATATGCCCAAACATCGCGCCCACTACACCAAATGGAATAACCGACATTATAATGAGTGGCTGCGAGTAAGAGCGAAGTGGAATCGCTAATAAAGCAAATATAATCATCATTGATATACCAAAGTCACGAAGCTGTTCTGAAGCGCTATCCATCTCTTCTTGAATGCGCCCAGCTACATCACTTGTAACGCCAGGGTAGCTTTTAAGTAATGTTGGTAAGTATTCGTCACGAATTTCCTCAGCAATCGCAAATGGTTCGGCTTTGTCGGTATTTACCGCAGCCCATACGTTTACAGTACGTTTAGAGTTTTCGCGGCGAATACGGTTTACACCGTCAACCAGCTTAACTTCGGCTACCTCACTTAGCGGTACTTCAGCGCCAGTAGGTGTAATAATACGCACACTTGCTATGTCACTTATTGAATTACGTTCGTCTTCTGGATAGCGGATCATGACTTTAATTTCTTCGCCTTCACGCAATATTCGCTGCGCTTCTAAGCCGTAGTAACTAAAGCTAACTTGCGACGCTACATCAGCAAGCGTTAAACCCATGCTGTAAGCGAGTGGTTTTAAATCAAGTTGTACTTCGTCGGTAGCGCTTTGCATTGAATCGTTTACGTCGCCAACGCCTTCCATTGTTTGTAATTTAGCTTTTAATTTACCTGCTACTTCTTTTAGCTCGTCAGCATTTTTGCCTTCAAGTTTAAAGCTAACGTCGCCATCATCTCGACCGCCATTCATTATACTGTCTTGAATGGTCATGGTTTTAATGCCCGGTAAAGCGGGCATTTGCTCGCGCCATAATGCACTTAGAGCAAAGGTGTCGATAGGGCGTAAATCAGGCTCTACCAAAATAGCCATAATATTTGCTTCAGTTCGTCCGCGAAGGCTTACCGATAAATCGCGGATCATCGGTTTACCGTATTGCTCTTGTAGTTGCTGATCGACCTTTAATAACACGCTTTCTATTTTACGTGCAGTTTCAAGTGTTGCTTGCTCAGATGAAGCAAGGTTCATCTCTATATCAATACGTGGAAAGTCGTGCGGTATTTTAGGGTTTGGTACAAACTTAACTAAACCACCTGCAAACATACCTGCGCTTACAATAAGCAAACACATAAAGCCAACAATTACGGTATAGCGGTAGTGAATACAGCGGCCAACAAAAGGAAGGTAGTAGTTATTCACAAAGCCTTTTAAACCACTATCAATCACCATACGTAAGCGATGTAATAGATTTTTAGGATTTGGTTTACGCGGGTTCATTGCTGCAATATGCGCAGGTAAAATTAGTTTTGATTCAATGAGTGAAAAAATCAAACATAAAATAATCACGCCACCAATGGCCTTAGAAAAAGCAGCGCCAGGGCCTGTTGCCATTGTTTGCGGTAAAAATGCCGCAATGGTAGTTAATACACCAAAGGTTGCTGGCATCGCAACACGTTTAACACCGCGTACTACGTTATCAAGTGTGTGGCCGTATTTTTCTATTTCGGCACTGGCTGACTCGCCCACAACTATGGCGTCATCAACAACAATCCCGAGTACAAGTATAAAGGCAAAAAGAGAGGCTAGGTTAATTGTTACATCTAAAAAGCCAATAGGCATAAACAAAAAGGCGCCCAGAAAAGACACCGGTAAGCCCATCATTACCCAAAATGCTAAGCGTAGCGGTAAAAATAGTGCCAGCACTATCATTACTAACAAGCCACCCCAAATCATGTTATCGACCATCATATCGAGTCGACCTTCAAGGTAGTAAGTTAAATCAACAATAGGAGAGAGCTTAACGCCTGCAGGTAAAAGTGGCTCTTTAGTTGCCATGTAGCTTTTAAGTACTTTTGCTACATCGGTAATGTCTTGATCTTTTGATGCGTTTACTTCAAACGAGAGTGAATTCTTACCATTGTATTTTGAATATTGTAGACCTTCTTCAAAGCCATCATTAATAGTTGCAACATCGCCTAAATAAATTTGTGCGCCATCAGCAAGGGTAATAAGTGGCAGTTTTTCAAACTCAAAACCACGGTAGGCTTGTTTTTCAACACGCATCGAAATATAACCATTTTCAGAGCGTATTTGTCCCGCCGACATATTTGCCGAAAAGTTTTGCACCGCGCCTGCAATATCTCTAAATGTTAAGCCATATTCGCGCAGTTTATCGGGGCTGACTTCTATACCAATTTCGTATTCTAAGCCGCCGTTAAAATTAACAAGATTCACGTGAGGCAGTGCTTGTAGCTCGTCTTTTATATCGTTGCCAAGCTCTTTTAACTGGTAATTACTCATGTCGCCGTAAAGCGCGAGTATCATTACCTCTTGCTCAAACTTATCGCGGCGCACAACAGGGCGCTCCATCCCCGCAGGAAAGGTGTTTATTGAATCAACTTGTACTTTAATTTCATCAAGTACTTCTTGTGGATTGTATTGCTCTTCTATTTCAATCCAGGCTTGTGAAAAACCACGGTTAGAGTAAGTAATTAGGCGTTTAATGCCTTCAATACCTTCGAGGTTTTCTTCAACTTTTATGGTTATGCCTTCTTCAACCTCTTGCGGGGCTGCACCTGGGTAAACTGCTTGTACGCTTATCCAGTTGCTTTCAAACTGTGGGAACATTTGTTTGCGAATGGTCATCGCCATTAAAATACCGCCCACTAATATAAATATCATTAGTAGGTTGGCTGCAACGGGATTTCGGGCAAACCATGCTATTAACCCTGTTTCACGAGTGTTCATGATTATTCCTCTTTCAGCGCAAGTTGAGTTACATCAGTTTTATCAGGCGCAATATCTTCAATTTTTACTGCCATACCTTCAGTTGGGTATTCAAGCGCTGAGGTAACAATTTGCTCGCCATTGTTTAACCCTTGGCTGGCTATAATCATGCCGTTTTGTTCGCGTATAATATTGAGGGTTTTAAACGACAATGTTAAATCGTCATTTAAAATTACAATTTTATTATCTTTAACTAAATGGTGCGCAACAATAATTGCGTTATCAAGCGGGCGACCTTCAATGGTAGCGTTAATGTACGAACCAAAACGAAGAGGGCGTGTTTTATCGCCATAAGGTGTTGCAAGTTGTGCTACCAAATAGCTCATGCGGCTTGTTTGATCAACCACACCTTCGGTGCGAATTACTTTGGCTTGCCACATTGTTTGTTTACCTGCGTATTCTGCGTTAAATGTAACATTTGAGCCTACGCCACCATTTTTTAAATATTGCAGTTCTTGATCGGCAACCGGTAAACGTACCTCTGCAACTGAGGTTGCACTCAATGCACCAAAACTATTACCTGGGTTTACTACTGAACCCAAGCTAATTGTGCGCTCATTAATAATGGCATCATAAGGGGCTTTAATATAAGTACGCTCAAGATTGCGGCTAGCACGCTTAACACTTGCTTGAGCAGAGCGGTAACGCGCTAATTTTTCTGCCAGCTGTGGTTTTCGTAAATAAAGTTCTGATGCAATAGCGTCGCTTGAGTCTGACTTAATGCGCTCCCACTCAGCTTGAGCGACATGTGCTTGCGCGCGTTCTATTTCAAGTGCTGAGCTTGCTTGTGCTAAACCTGCTTGTGCTTCAATAAAGTCTGCCTCGTAATCATTTGCATCAATTCGTGCTAAAATATCGCCTTGCTTTACAAACGCGCCTTCAACAAATTGATCCGATACCGAAATAACTTGCCCGCTAACTTGTGCTATTAGCTCGGTACGATACTTGGGTTTAACAATGCCGTACGATTTAACATCGAGCGTTATAGAATCTAAAAGTACGCTTTGTGTTGCTACTAAAGGACGTAAATCTTGCTCTGGCTTTTCTTCAGGTGGCTGTTTCATCATCTTAAAGGCTATAGCTAGCGCAATGCCGCCTGCTAAAACAGCGATTGGGAGTATTATTTGTTTTGTAGTAGCCACAAGGCATTCCTTCATAATTGGTGGTGACAGAGCAATAATACGCAATAAAGTGTTTACAAGCTGTTTTAAGATGTAACAAAGCATTACATATGTGTGTTACAACTCGCTATGCGACTAATTAAGTTCCTAAAAAGAAATTAAAGTAAGTGTTTTTTATTCAGAGGAAATTATGAAAACCGAATCGATGAATTGCAGGCTAGGCTGCGGCGCATGTTGTATTGCGCCAAGTATTAGTTCGCCTATTCCAGGTATGCCAAATGGTAAAAAAGCCGGAGAGCGCTGTATTCAGCTAGACGAACGTAATTTATGTAAGTTATTTGGTGATGAAAGTCGGCCTAAAGTGTGTAGCGATTTTAGCGCCACGTTTGATGTGTGCGGGTCAACAAACGCGCAAGCCCTAGCGCTTATTACAGAGCTCGAAGAGCTCACTTAGTGAGCTATTAAAATACACATATATTTACACTTATTTATTACTGTGTTTTTATTTTAAGTAATTAAAAGCTGCGCTTTTCACGCGAGCAAGCTCTGCGTTTACCGCCAAGGTGTAGGTTTGTGTCTGTTTTGTAGATACCATCTCTCATTTTAAGCTTCAAGGCCGTATTTAACTTTCTTGGAGCTTAAACGCTTCCTGGTTTTTTATTACACCAAAACATATATGAATTAGCTTTCGCATATTTGCACACAC
>NZ_JACJFD010000034.1:0-47129 GCF_014164415.1 Pseudoalteromonas sp. SG43-1
TTTGTCAACACTTAAATTTAAACTTTCTAAAAAGATTCAATCTAAGTTTTACTTAACACCCTGAGTTGTTCGTGCCTCGCTATGCGTTGCTGTTTCCCGTCTCAGTGGGGTCGCATTATAGGGAGCGGCGGATTTTACGCAAGCGTTATTTGCATAAAATAGTAATTAAAATTAAGCCCCAAGCAAGCACACACGATAAGCACAAGTTACTCACAAAACCCTGTTGATAACTCTTTTTTTTACATAGCTAAACCATACTAAAGCTATTAATTAAAACCTTAAAAATGCAATAAGCACCTTATGTAGGTGCTTCTTAAAAGTAATAGTTATTAGAATCTAGGGTCTGTTTATCTTTCAAGGTTAAATTTGCAGCAGCCTGTTTGGTATTCAGGCAAGGCAGAGCCTATGTAGTGTGGTTAATCCCCATAAATAGGCGATAACGTAGCATTAATGCCAAACAGGCGCTGCCCAAAGGGTTCTTCCTAGGGGCTATTTACTCTTTGTTACTCGGTTTTTACTTAGCCCACTAGGTTACAAATCTCGCGCCGCGATTAAACACCCCCTAGTTTGAACAAATTTTAATCCGCAAAGAGCAACAGACCCTAGTATAAAATACTATATAACTTGCGACGATACTTAGCTGCGAGTGCGTCGCCATCAGGTAAAGAGGCAATAATGGCTAAAAAGCTTGGTTTTGCTTCGTTGAAGTTCAGATCTTTTTGTAGAACTGTAAAAAGTACATCCAATGCTTCTTCTTTTCTGCCTGCTTCATTAAGTAAAATACTGAGCTCTTCTTTTAATTCTAAGTCATTTGGATACTTTTCTACTTGTTGTTGCTTTTCTTTAATCTCTGGTGAATCTTTTGCTTCAAGCGCGGCTTCGCATTTTGCTTTTATATTATTAAAGTAAGCATCTTGCTCTTGTGCATCTATTGTATTTATAAGCGCTTGCGCTTCATCTACCTTGTGAATTTGAATACATATGTCTGCTAGCACTAACTTGATACGTGCATTACCGCTGTCTATTTCATAAGCTTGCTTTGCATAATTAAATGCAGCATTTAAATCTGACTTTAATAACGCTTGCTTTGCTTGTTCTAATAGTAAGTCTTGTTGCGCAGGTAAATGCTTTGCTAGGGCTTCGCGTATTTGCGCTTCGCTTTGAACACCTGCAAGTAAATCTACTGGTGCGGAGTCTTTTAATAATACAAGCGTAGGCAGTGTTTGCAGACCAACTTGTTGCGCAAGTTGAGAAGCGAGTGCTTGTTCTGCATCGCAATCTAAGTTTGCTACTACTATATAGCTTGCATATTCTGCTGCTACTTTATCTAAAATTGCAGCCTGTCCAATGCAGTCAGGACTTTGAGGAGAGAAAAAGTTAAGCAACACCAATTTTTGTTGTGATGTTTCACCGAGTACTTGTTGAAGGTTTTGCGCATTAATACTAACTATGTTGCTCATTGAATTGATTGCCATATTCGTCTATTTAGGTTTTTATATGGTGGTGAACATAATAATTACAAGTCATATACCTAAATCACTCGGTATACATATTCAACAATAAGGGAAAATATGAAATTAACTTACCTAAGTGCAATACTTTTATTAGCAAGCCCATTAGTACAAGCAAATGGACTCGATTTGAATTTAAGCAAAGCCATGCCAGCTATTGAAAAGTTTTACCTCGACTTACACCAATCCCCAGAGCTTTCTTATCACGAACAAAAAACAGGTAAAAAGATAGCAGATAGATTAACTCAGCTGGGTTTTAAAGTAACAAGTAATGTAGGTGGCTTTGGAGTAGTTGGTATTTATAAAAATGGTGAGGGGCCGACAGTAATGATCCGCACTGATACTGATGGCTTACCTATTATTGAGCAAACAGGAAAATCCTATGCCTCAAAAGTCAAAGTAATAGATGAGCACGGTGCAAAAGTAGGTGTAATGCACGGCTGTGGCCACGATATCCACATGAGCTCTTTTATTGGAACTGCAGAGCAGTTAATTGCTCATAAAAAACAGTGGCAAGGTACATTAATGATGGTTGCACAGCCTGCAGAAGAAGTAGGTGGGGGTGCTAAAGCGATGTTAAGCGAAGGACTATTTAGTAAATTTGCAAAACCTGATCATATAATTGCTTTACATGTAAGCGCTAGCGTCCCCGCTGGTAAGGTATCAATGAAAAATGAATACACGATGGCAAGTGTAGATTCTGTCGATATTACAATTAAAGGTAAAGGTGGTCATGGTGCTTATCCGCATACAACTATAGACCCAGTGGTTATAGCTGCACGCACTGTACTTGCTTTGCAAACAATCACAAGCCGAGAGCTTTCACCGCTTGAGCCTTCTGTTATTACAGTGGGGTCTATTCATGGTGGTTCAAAACATAATGTGATTTCGGATGAAGTAAAACTACAACTCACTCTTAGAAGCTATAACCCCGATGTAAGAAGCGCTCAAATAGCTGCTATCAAACGTATTACAGCTGGGATAGCACAAAGCGCTGGATTGGATGAATCAAACTACCCTGTAGTATATGTACATGAAGATGAATCGATTCCATCTACTTATAATAACCCTGCACAAACAGACATTGTTAGAAATTCTATTGCCAGCGCAATTGGCGATACTAATGTACTTGAAACACAAGCTGTAATGGCGGGTGAAGATTTTGGCCTATACGGGCGCACCGATGAAAATATCCCTATCACCCTCTTTTGGCTAGGAGGCGTAAACCAAGCACAATATGCAGATTCAATAAAAACAGCTGAGGTACTCCCTTCTCTACACTCTAGTAAATTTGCACCAGATTATAAAGTTGCTATTCCTACTGGAATAAAAGCAATGAGTAACGCTGCTGTTGCTTTATTTAATAAGTAACCTGAATTCTGGATAATAAATCTATCTCAAACAGAGTTCAGGTTAAGTAATATGGTTTAATAAAAAAGCTCTGTTGCTAACTAGCAACAGAGCTTTTTTTATAACTCGACTTTTTAAAGGTCGCTTTTCCACCTCGTTTAGCAAAACGTTTTTTAGGTGAGCTTTTTGGTAACTTCGCAAATGCATTGCTATCGCAGTTTGCTGCTAATTGAACAAACCCATTTAGGTCAGCAAGTAAAGGCTGTAAAAATTGCTGATAACTCATTGCCTGCTGTGCAATATCACCTAAGCTCGACTCCCACTTTGCGGTTAAATCAGGACTCGCTAAACCTTGTGGTAATACGCTAATAAGAGCAAGCCCCGTTTCGGTCGCTCTAATTGACTTACCTTCACGTTTTAAAAAACGCCGCTTAAATAGCAACTCGATTATTCCCGCACGTGTTGCCTCCGTACCTAAACCATCAGTGTCTTTTAATACTTTTTTAATTTGTGGATCTTTAACATAACGGCTAATGCCCGTCATCGCAGCCAATAATGTGGCATCGGTAAAATAAGCTGGGGGTGATGTATGCTTTTCGACTACTTCGCCTTTATCGCAAAAAAGAGGCATACCTTTTGTTAAAGGAGGTAGCGAGGCTTCATCTTTTAATTCAGATTTACCCATTAACACCTTAAAACCCAAGCTTACATCTTGCTTTGCATTTGCCTTAAAAAGCCCACCAGCAATAATTACCTCAGCTTTAGTTTCGTTATATATATAGTCGGGATAAAACTGAATTAAGTAATGACGGCTTATTAATTGATATACCTTTGCTTCGTCACCGCTCAAACTCGCTGACTTTAACTGCTTAGCCGTAGGCACAATGGCATGATGGGCAGCTACTTTTGAATCGTTAAAACATTTACTACCCTTTTTCACATCTGCCCCGTTTACTAATTCACTGCTTTGCCCCCCATTTGCACTTATTGCCTTTAAAATAGCAGATGCTTCTTGATGGTGATCTTTGGGTAAATAACGATTATCTGAGCGTGGGTAAGTTATTAATTTATGACGTTCGTAAAGTATTTGGCAAATATCCAATACTTTTTGAGCTGGCATACCAAATGCTTTAGCCGCATCGATTTGTAGTGCAGATAAATTATAAGGTAATGGAGCACTTTGCTTTTTTTGTTTTTGGTCGAGAGAAGTAAGCTCAGCACTTTGCTTTGTAATACGTGAAGCAACATTTTCTGCAAGAGCTTTGTTAAGTATTCGCCCTTCTTCATCTTGATGTGGCTCACATGCTTTACTAGGAACCCACTTAGCTATGAATGGTTGATTATCTGGAGTAAGCAAATGCGCCAATACATCGTAAAAAGGCTTAGATACAAAGTTCGCTATTTCGTTATCTCTATTAACAACAAGACCTAAAATAGGGGTTTGTACTCGCCCTACCGAAAGTACATTACCAAACCCTGCTTTTTGCCCTGCTAACGTATATGCACGCGTTAAATTCATACCAAATAGCCAATCAGCACGAGAGCGCGCTAAAGCAGATACACTTAACGGAATAAAATCTCGATTAGAACGCATAGTACCCAGTGATTTTTTTACTGCGGACAAATTTAAATCACTAATGAGTAAACGTTGCGTACTTTGCTTTTTAGCCTGACTTATTTTGGCTTCTTCTATTACTTGATCGACTAGTAGCTGGCCTTCACGGTCTGGATCGCCAGCGTGAATAAGTTGCGAGGCCTGTTTAATTAATTTTTTTAAAACAGTGAGCTGTTTGCGAGTTTTGGTTTTGGCTTTTAACTTCCACTGTTCAGGTATTATAGGTAAGTGTTCAAACTGCCATTTTTTAAAGCGCTCATCATAGTCATCGGGTTCTGCTTGTTCTAGCAAATGCCCAATACACCACGATACACAATCGCCATTAGCGACTTCTATATAACCATCATGTTTTTTATGTGGTTTTGGTAAGGCATCAGCAATTGCTCTGCCTAGTGATGGTTTTTCTGCAATGTAGAGTTTCATGGGAGTCGCTCACTCACTGTTTATATAAACAGTAGTTTAGCACAGCTATTTTGAAGGTGGGGAGTTTTCTATTTTTGACTTTACACTACCTTGCTTAGTGAAAAGGATAATTAAAGGTAAATAGCATACAACCACCGTGGCAATATTGATAAATGGCATTAGGGTCTGATAAATAACGGTACTGTAAGCTAAATCCCACAAATGGCGGTCAACTAATCGGAATAGTTGTAATATAGGTGCGCCAATAACAACTAGTTGCCCAATAACACATTGCCATAAATAAACTTTATCCTTTATACCCCAGTAAGCTATAAGTGCCATCCAAATAATATCTGTGATCGCCCAAACTAAATAACGATAAATATAAATGTCATCAAACGCTCGTAGGCTTGAAGCAGTTAGGTTACCAAAGAGGAAAAAAGCTGCGGTAAGTAATACGAATCGAAAGGCTAGGCGATCTTTAAATACAAAAAATATAAAAATAGCCGGACTTAGCATTAAAACCCAGCTTTTGCTTAAAATACTAACAATATATAAAAACCATTCAGGCAAAATACTCTGCCCTATTTTGTTTTTTTATCGTCATCAGTACCATCACCATTACCCGGCATGTCGCAATATTTATTGATTATTTTCACAGGCACTCCATTACATATGTTAAGGAAATGTACTGTAAGCTAAAATGACGAAATTGCCAAGATACTTAAGGCAATCAAGTACCTTAAATCAAAACAAACATAGTGAAATATAACACAAGCAATAACTTAGCGCACATCAATAGGAGCAGACTCTTTAGCCTTACCTTGCAGGATTGATATTTCTACTCGACGGTTTCTTCGGCGATCTTCATTTGAATCGTTTGGAACAAGTGGACGAGTATCAGCTCGCCCCACTACCATCATGCGGTTTTTATCAAACCCTTGCACCGTTTGCAGCTCGCTTGCTACAGCTACAGCTCGCTTTGACGATAAGTCCCAATTATTAATATATAGCTCATTCGATACCTGAAAATCGTCGGTATGGCCAGATACAGTTATTTCGCCAGGTACATCTTTTAACAGTACACCAATATCTTGAATTATGGGTTTAAACTTAGGTTGTAAAAATGCACTACCCGAAGGAAATGAACCATTCTCTCTAATACGAATAATTATTTGCTGCCCTAAAGATTCAAGCTCAATTGCACCATCTATTATTTGCTTTTCAAGCTGCTGCGCGATTTTTTTAACGAGCTCGTTAGTTTGTTCCTGATCGGCCGCTGAAGTTGCTTGCTCTGACGATTGCTCTTGAGAAGTACTACGAGATTCGCCACCACGTTTATCCCCGCGTTGTTCTTGCCTGCCGCCAGCTGAGCTTTCATCTCCAGCCTGAAACTCTAACATTTGTTGAGTCATTTCTACTGTTTGTTGCTGAATGGTTTCTATTGGGGTTGGCTCTGGTTTGCCTGGGGTAAACTCCATAGCAATAACAGAGGTACCTTTAGGGATATCTTTTACTTCAATTTTATTCTGCACACCAAAAGCAAACTTCATAGAGCCCGCAATTTGTTTAAACTTAAGTACATCCATTTCTGAAAACGCAAGCAAGAGTACAAAAAAGCACATTAACAGTGACATTAAATCGGCAAACGTTCCCATCCATGCTGGTAGGCCTGGTGGTGGGCATTTGCACTCTTGATCAGACATAATTACTCCTCGGTATCTACTTTGCGTTTAGATTCAGCTAAGTAATTTTTCAAAATACCTTCGATAACTTTTGGATTTTGGCCATCTTGTATACCTAAAATAGCATCTAAAATTAAACGCTGATTCATAGCTTCTTCGTCTTTACGCAGTTCAAGTTTTACCTGAATAGGAATTGCCACAACATTGGCTAAAAACGCACCATATAAAGTTGTTAAAAGCGCTACCGCCATTGCCGGGCCAATTGCTTTTGGGTCATCCATGTTAGATAACATTGCAACTAAGCCAATTAGAGTACCAATCATTCCCATTGCTGGTGCAATATCGGCTAATGACTTAAATAAGCCTGCGCCCATTTCATGTCGAGTAGTGGTTAAAGAGATATCTTTTTGAAGTGTGGCGCGAACAACATCTGCGTCATGGCCATCAACAAGCATGTCGACGCCTTTGCGCATAAATGGATTTGGGATTTCAGCTTCTTCGAGTGCTAAAAACCCCCCTTTACGAGCTGAATCAGCAAGTTCTACTGCTTTTTCAATAAGCTCTTCTGGCGTTTCAATTTTAAACATAAACGCTTTAGCAACAACTTTACCTATACCCAAAAACTGCGACATGGTGAAATTTGATAAAACAATGAAAAGTGAACCACCAAATACAATTACACTAGAAGGAGCATCGGCAAACATAGCCATTTCACCGCTACTACTCATAAACATAGACATGACAATTAAGCCAATTGCGCCTAGGATCCCGATTATGGTTGCTAAATCCACATTTCCTCCAGAAGTTTCATGCTTAATGGCCTTATCATAAACTTTTATTATTAACTGCTTATCGGCAACATATTGAATTGCTTAAGCCATTTTTATAAATAAACATAAAAAGCAGCCTTTAGCACTATTTTAGATCAAGTTATAAGGGCTACCTAATTATCAATTGATTTATTAAACTAACAGACCGCTATTAAGGCTTTATTAATACACTTGAAATATAATTTAACGTTATAAAGGTAAAAAACCTATATCATCCTTTGACCTAGTTTAGCATTCCCCCTAAAATTGACCCCTAAATTTATTATGTAAGCTGAAATAAAGATGGCGACTAAAAAACCTGAAAACTTAAGTTTCGAACAAGCACTAGAAGAATTATCTACAATCGTTAGTGACATGGAACAAGGTGACTTATCGCTTGAGCAATCGTTAAAGCAATTTGAGCGTGGAATTGCATTAGCAAGTGCTTCATCAGGTAAATTACAGCAAGCAGAACAAAAAGTATCAATTTTGATGGGGAATGGCGAAAAGTCAGTTCTTACGAATTTTGATAATGATATGGAATAGCTGTGAGCATAAATAATTATATCGAACGTGCTCAAAAAGATGTAGTAGCGACCTTACAACAGCATTTTAAACAGTCTCTCGATACTGAAGAAACAGTCAAGAACGCCACCCAGTATGGATTATTTAATGGCGGTAAAAGATTACGTCCATTTTTAGTTTATGCCACAGGTAAAATGCTCGGTGCAAACCAGCAAGACTTACATGTACTTGCAGCTGCAATTGAGTGTATCCATAGCTATTCGCTAGTTCATGATGATTTGCCCGCTATGGACGATGACGACTTACGCCGTGGCCGCCCTACTTGCCACATAGAATTTGGCGAGGCAAATGCAATTTTAGCCGGTGATGCCCTACAAACACTCGCCTTTGAGCTTATTGCGAATCACAAATTTACATGCTCGTCGCAAACACAAGTAAAAATGATTGCTACGCTTGCCAACGCATCAGGCCTTGAGGGCATGGTAGGCGGACAAGGTCTTGACATAGCAGCAACAGATAAAGTAATTACCGTACAAGAGCTTGAGCGAATACATAAGCTAAAAACCGGAGCTTTAATTAATTGTGCAATTACACTTGGTGCACTGTGCAGTGAAAAGGCAGATCAACAAACCTTAGAAAATTTAAGCATTTTTGGGTATGCTATAGGGCTGGCGTTTCAAGTACACGACGACATTTTAGATGTTGAAGGCGATACGGTTACTTTAGGTAAACCACAAGGCTCCGATATTGCCGCGAATAAAGCGACATATCCGGCGTTATTAGGTATGCTAGGCGCTAAAGAAAAGGCGCAAAATTTAATACAACAAGCCCATGAAGCGTTGGCAAATATAGATGCTGACACAACACTTCTTGCGTCGCTAGCAAATTACCTAATTGAGCGTGACCACTAATTTTTGCTCATACGTATTGCAATTAGCACTGACATTATTACTCAACATTAATTATTCGTAAAAGCTTTGAATGAATTAATGTTAGCGAAGGATATATATAAAACCATGACACTTGATAGTAGCAAGTATCCATTACTTAATTTGGTTGACGAGCCAGCCCAATTGCGTGACTTAGCGCAAGACAAACTCCCTGCATTTAGCAATGAGCTGCGCGATTATTTACTCAACTCAGTATCGCAAAGTAGCGGTCATCTAGCGTCTGGTTTAGGGACGGTTGAACTAACCGTTGCGCTACATTATGTTTATAACACTCCAGACGATCGCCTAGTTTGGGATGTGGGTCACCAAGCTTATCCACATAAAATCCTTACAGGTCGTCGCGACCAAATGCACACTATTCGCCAAAAAGACGGTTTGCACCCTTTTCCTTTTCGCGATGAAAGCCAATACGATACGTTTAGCGTAGGTCATTCAAGCACCTCTATTTCAGCTGCCTTAGGTATGTCTATTGCCGCCCAAAAAGAAGGCAAAGGTCGAAAATCTGTAGCCATTATTGGTGACGGAGCTATCACCGCAGGCATGGCATTTGAAGCGATGAATCATTTAGGCGATGTAAAATCAGACATGCTTATTATTTTAAATGATAACGAAATGTCGATTTCAGAAAATGTTGGCGCATTAACAAATCACTTTGCCCGAATTTTATCAGGTAGCTTTTATACTAACATTCGTGAAGGCAGTAAAAAGTTACTCTCAGGTGTGCCTCCGGTAAAGCAACTTGCCAGTAAAATGGAAGAGCACATTAAGGGCATGATGATCCCGGGGACCTTCTTTGAAGAATTAGGCCTAAATTACATAGGCCCAATTGATGGTCACGATGTAAACATGCTTGTAGATACATTGCGTAATATGCGTAATTTAAAAGGCCCACAGCTTTTACATATAAAAACGCAAAAAGGTAAGGGCTACAAACCGGCTGAAGCCGATCCTATTGGCTACCATGGTGTACCAAAATTCGATCCGAGCACAACTAGCCTGCCTAAATCTAAACCTAGCGCTGCTACTTTTTCAAAAGTTTTCGGCGATTGGTTATGCGACATGGCAAAGCAAGACAGCAAGTTAATGGCTATTACGCCAGCAATGCGCGAAGGCTCTGGCATGGTACGTTTTTCTAAAGAGTTTCCAGATCAATACTTTGATGTGGCCATTGCAGAGCAGCATGCTGTTACTTTAGCAGCTGGTTTTGCTTGTGAAGGTTTAAAACCTGTTGTTGCTATTTACTCGAGCTTTTTACAACGTGCGTATGACCAATTAATACATGATGTTGCACTGCAAAACTTACCTGTATTATTTGCCATTGACCGCGCTGGTATTGTTGGAGCCGATGGTGAAACTCACCAAGGTGCGTACGATTTAAGCTTTATGCGCTGTATTCCAAATATGGTAATTATGGCACCAAGCGACACCAACGAATGCCGCCAAATGCTATACACCGGTTATAAAGAAAACTGCCCTGTTGCAGTTCGTTACCCTCGAGGTAGCGCAGGTACTGCAGACATTGAAAGCACTATGCAACTGCTTGAAATAGGTAAGGCAGATACAATTAAGAAAGGCAGTAAAATTGCCATTTTATCGTTCGGTACATTACTTGAAAACGCCCAGCTTGCAGCTAACGAATTAGATGCAACGCTTGTTAATATGCGTTTTATTAAACCACTTGATACTGCACTTTTAAATGAGCTTGCTACTAGCCACGATACCTTTGTTACGCTTGAAGATAACGCGATTGCTGGCGGTGCCGGCTCTGCAGTTAATGAATACTTGGCAACGCAAAAAGCTGATATTAATATCCTTAACTTAGGTATTCCTGATGAGTTTATTAAACACGGCACGCAAGATGAAATGCACGATGAAATGGGATTAGGCGAGCAAGGAATATTAAACGCTATTAAGGCGTTTATCGCTTAAGCTATTTACTTAGTTTATTAAAAAGGAGCCTCAAGGCTCCTTTTTTTGTTTTTAATTTTAACTTTTTTGCATCCAGTTTCATTTTATAGCCGTTATTGATATGAGGTTAACATGTAAATAATCGGTGCCGCTTAGTCTATGCCTTATGAGCAAGCGCGTTATTTACCTACATTTGATGGAATATTTAAAAGGTAAAAATGATGAATAAAGCTAATTTAACAACTCATTCAACACAAAAAAACACACTTAAACACACGCTTAGTTTTTCAGCTTTAACACTTGCAGTATTAATCGGCATTACAGGCTGTAGCTCAGACGATGGTGAAAACGGCGTAGATGGTATTGCAGGCACCGATGGACAAAACGGTACCGACGGTACAAATGGCAATCCTGGTTTTGCATCAGCCACATTAATTTTGGCAAACAATGGCGAGAGCAATACAGGCACTATCGATTTAATTAACCAAAACGCCTCTAAACTAAAAACCTTTAATACAACAGCTAACGAAGGCGTTGCATTTGATAGCTTAGGTAATTTATTGCAAGCAAGCGACAGCGAAAATGGCAGTATTAAAACTATTTGCCAGCTTGCAAATCGTAGTGACGGCGCAACCTATACAGCTAATACAGATCGCGAAATAACAGGTACTAACACAACACTGGTAAACCCTAAAGGAATAGCTGTAGCACAAAAGAGTGGCCTTGTTTTTATTGCTGACTTTGGCGCTATGCAAGTAACGACTTTTGGCGCTACAGCCGCGGGCGATGCAGCGCCTTTAGGCACAACTATTACAGAAGCGGCGCCGTGGGATGTTGATTATGATGAATCTAACGACCGCCTTTATGTAGCACTAACAAATGGTGATGTAGCCGTTTATGATAATTTTGTTGGTGGTGAATTTGCCGCAATGCCAAGCCGCACAATTACTCCAAGTAATAATGATGGTACGCAAATATCTGTAAATATTCACGGCATTGTTTATGACTCAAATACTAATAAACTTGTTTTGTCTGATGTAGGCAGTGCCTCAGATGCAACCGATGGTTCGTTATTTGTAATTTATAATGCTTCAACTGCAGAGGGCTTAGTAAGCGTTGCACGAAGTATTGCCGGTCCAGCAACAATGCTTGGTAACCCAGTTGATATTAGCCTTGAAGGTAGTGACTTACGTGTAGCTGAAAAATCAAATGATGCTGTTCTTGTGTTCAGCAATATATTTTCAGGTGAGAGCGGCGATATCACTCCTGATTTAGTTACCTCAACAATTAAACCTGAGTCAATTACTAAACTGGGTATACAAAATGAGATGGCTGATATTTCAGATAGTGATACCGCTAATATGGCGCTGCTAGGTGTTGCTGTAAGTAGTAATCCGGGCACTGCAGGTGAAACAACTGGGCAAATTAGTCGATTAAGTTCACAACTTAACACTGAAATTGGCAACTATAATGCAAGTCAAACTATCGAAAGTGTAACTTTTGATAAAGCGGGTAATAGTTATACAACGTTCGATAACAGTACAACCTCAATTGGCGGTATTGTTATTTCAAATAAAGTGGCAATAAACAGAGATGGGCAAACTTATAATACGAACCAAGACAGCATTATTACTGGTTCGAATACAGGCCTTATATCTCCTAAAGGTCTTGATGTGGCTTCTGATAGCGGTATGATTTTAGTTGCAGAAAATAATGCAGATACTCCAAGCATTTCAATATTTTCAACTTGCACCACAGGGGATGCAAGCCCATTAATGACGCTTACGTTTGCAAACGATGCTCGCCCTTGGGATGTTGATTACGATGCAAACACTGATCGAGCTTTTGTAGCACTAACAAATGGAACCGTTGCCGTATTTGACGAAGTTAAAAGCAAACTAATGGCTGGTAGTACTAATATTGCAGTTGAGGATAGGCTTATAACGCCAGCAAATGCAGGTACAGCAGTAGCAGCACCAAGCAACATGCACGGCATCGACTACGACTCGCTAAGTGGCTCGCTAATACTCTCTGATGTTGGTAGCGCAGCAGTTGCTGACGATGGCAAAATATACGTATTGAATAACGTAGCAACTGCATCGGGCTTGGTAAACATAAGTACCACTATTAGCGGTCCAAATACCCTACTGGGTAACCCTGTTGATATTATGTATACCGGAACAGATTTATACGTAGCTGAGAAGTCAAATAATGTGGTTATGCGATTTAATAATATTTTAAGCAGTGCAGGCGGTGATATAAGCGCCGATACCAGTATGGCATTTACAGCCCCTGAGTCGATTGCAATATTACCAGCTTGGCTTAACAAATAGAGTTAACCTCACCATGCCTGACCAATAACCTTGGTCGGGCATTATCGCATCCACACTTTTATATCTGCCAAGCCATTACTTTGTAAAATACCTAATTGCTGATCAACATTAGAGTTTTGTTCAAACTCAAATGCATCGAGCTGATCATCAAACGTAATATTAGCCACACCATCACCACCGCGCTTTTTAACTTGATGCAGTGCTATATCTGCTAAGTTTATAGAGGTTTCCCAGCTAATTACCTGTCCGCCTAGTAAAGGTAATGGATAAAATGACCAACCAATTGATGCCGTGATATTAGTTGTTTTTCCATTTGGTAATTGGAACGAATTAGCCGCTATTACTTTACAAAGTTCTGAGGCATAGCTATCTATTTTATTGCATTTAAAGTCACGTAATAATAATAAAAACTCATCACCACTCCAACGTGCCACATAGTCAGAGCCCTGCGTACGCGAATTTAACAATGCAGCCATTTGCTGTAAGCAGCTATCACCTGCAATTGGGCCATACGCATCGTTAATACGGCTGAAGTTATCAAAGTTAATAATTACCAGCACCAGTGACTTACCTTGTGCCTGCAGCGACTGTGAATTACGTTGAAAGTGCTCAATATCTTTAGGGAGTTGATCAAACAAAAAGCGGCGGCTACGTAGCCCTGTTAGCTCATCTGAGTGACTCACTAATTTAAGCTGTGAATTCACTTGGCCTAATTTATCATTAGCTTGGCGAAGCTCTAAGGTACGCTCAGTGATTAAGCCCTCTAATGCTTCTTGTTTTCTGCGTTCTTGTGCTCTAAACACCCAAAAAATGAGATAAAAAAGCAAAATAAAACCACTGGTAATTAAAAGCCTAAAGTAAATTGTTTCGTCAAAGCGCTCAGGCACTACAAAACCGTATTCTACATCTTGCGCTTTAGCCCAGTCTTCACCTTGGCGCTTAGCTTCTAATTGAAACAAAAACGAGCCAGGAGGCAAGTTAGTATAAATAGCTTCACGTCGCGTATTTGCATAGCGCCAGTCACTATCTAAGCCACTTAGTTTATATCTAAATTCAATGCTGTTTGGTGCATAGTAATCAATAGCTGTGTAAGTTAGCGTTATATCACGCTCGTCTGTTTCTAATGATGGTTTTTTACCAAGCGCAGCGGTAGTTAAATGACGAAGTGGCGTTGTTATTGTCTCTATTGTTGGCTTTAATGCAAGCACACCAAATAGCTCTACATTTTTAGGTATTTCAACAACACCTTGTAAGCTTGGGTACCAAATAGAATTTCCGGTGTCTGCTACCGCATCATGCCCAAGTCCACTACAACATTGATTCGCTTTACCATCAAGTTGACGGTCAAAAGATGAAATTACTTCTTCAACTTTTAAGCTTTTTATTTCTGTTTTAAATTGCTCTACAGGCATTCTGTAAACACCTTTCATGGTGCTTACCCAAACATGCTTTAACTTTTCATCATATTCTAGGCTAAATATAGAACCATACGGTAAACCATTAGCTGCATCGAGCTGACGCCATTGCCCTTGCGTACTTCTGTAAAAAAGCCCATCGTTAAGAGAGCCTATTAAAATACCCACGCCATCTATATGTAGCACGCTAGTTACGTATGCGCTTTCAAGTGTTGTTTGGTCGCCAATTTTTTCAATGCCACGGTCTGTAAAGTAATATGCGCCCTTACTAGTACCAATCACACCAAAGTTTGTTTTATCTAATACGTAGGTAATAAACTTACTACCTAAAAAAGCGTTATAGGCAAAAGGCGTTAAACCAGCATAATTTAATCGATATAAACCGCGTCCGGTACCAATCCAAAAGCCGCCTTTACTAGAGCGACTTATTGCAAATACCGGATTATCGCGAAGTGCTCGACCAGGGACGGTGTAAAGTGTCTTGTTTTCAAAAACAAATAAGCCGCGCCCTGTGGCTATATATAATCGCTCACCATCAAATTGTAGATCGTGTACTGATGCGTATCCATATTTACTACTTGGGACTAAATTAATAAAACTTTTATCTAAATCGAAATAACCAATGCCGCTTTTATTCGCAACCCACAGTTTACCATCGGGTGCTTGGCTAATAGCCATAACAGATTCGGTCATGTTTGAAACTGCTGAATGCCTTTCGACTCGTCCTTCATGAGCAAGCCACAAGCCTTCACTAAAGCTTGCTAACCAAACGTTATTTTTATCATCTCTAAAAATATCAGCAAACCATATACTTTGATCGAGTTGGCTAGGCTCTACCCATTGCCACTCACCGGTTTTATCTCTGAATAATAAGCGTCCATAGGTCGAAACCCACAAGCCACCATCGGTATCACTCATAAACTTATAAACGGCTGAGTTATTTGCATTAGGTAGAGGAAAAGGTCTTAGCTCGTCATCTAAATCTAAAAAGTATGCACCTAGCTCAGAAGCTATATACAAATTACCATTTAAAAATGATAAATCGTGCACTATGGTTTGCGCTAGGCGCTCTGGTAAAGATATTTTTGCGGTAAGCTCTAAACGTAGTTTAGAAAAATCTGATGAGTTTTTTGTAAGGCGTAATAAATGACGATCATTAACCAGCCAAATGCCTTCAGGAGAGAGTGCCATTTGGCTAACAGAGCCAACTATTTGTGTGATCACAGTAGCATTAACAATAGGTAGAGGACCATTTACTTCAGTGCGTAAATCAACTTGCCCTCTATCTACATAGTATAAGCCGTTGGCCGCAATCCATATGCTACCTTTAGAGTCCTCAAGAATATCCCTTACTGGACCTTTAATATTAAATTCTTGTGCTGCAAATGTGGCTGGGTTAATAACTACCAAGCCACTTTTAGTGCCTACCCATAACAAACCACTAGAATCGACTAAAAGCTTATTAACACCATTACTAGGCAAGAATGGACTATTTTGCGTGTTGTAATTTGTAAATGTTGTACCATCAAAACGGCTTAAACCAAATTGCGTACCAAGCCACATATAGCCTTGCTGATCTTGCACAACACTTTTAAGTGATTGCGACGGTAGGCCATCTTTTATATTCCATTGCTTAACTACGTAATCAGTAATTGAAGCCCAACTTGGCGTCGCGCACAACATAAGTACACAAACCAGTAAAAATCGCATCATATTGCTGCCACCTAGTTAAACAAATCAAATATAAAAATTAAAAGGGCAGTAAACCCACTTTTATTAACGCTTGTAAACATATAAGCGAAAAAATACCCGCAAGTATATCGTCGGCCATTATACCTAAACCGCCATGTACTCGTTTGTCTAGCATACGGATTGGGCCGGGTTTTGCTATATCAAAAAAGCGAAATAACAAAAAACCTACGAGTAATGTTTGCCAGTTAAGTGCTGCGCCAATCATAGTGATGTAATAACCCGCCACTTCATCCCATACAATAGCAGGATGATCGTGCACGCCTAAATCATCAGCCGTTTTACCGCACGCCCATATACCAAATATACTGATCACAACGGCAAATACAATTTGCAGCCATAACGGATAATACATGGTCATAAAAATGAATGGCAAGGCAGCAAATGTACCAAATGTACCGGGCGCTTTAGGGGCAAGCCCAGTCCCAAAGCCCAGACCAAAAAACTGATGTGGACGCTTTAAATTAAACTTGCGGTTATTGTTCAAACCAGCTCCTTTGCAAAGTGCTCAAAACCCTGCGGTTCAAAATCAAACTTTTCACCGTTGTGTAAAAGCTCAATTTGGCCATCGCCACTTTTAACTTGGCCAATGCATGTTGCATCTACACCATACTGGCGTAGCTTTATTTCTAACATACTTTTATTGCTATCAGGGACCGTAAAAATTAATTCGTAATCATCACCGTAACTGAGAATAAATGGCAGCTGCTGATTAAAATCAAGGCTTGCTTGCATCGCATCTGAAGTTGGAATACTTTCAATATTCACCACTGCACTTACTTGTGACATATCGAGTATATGACTTAAATCAGCGATTAAGCCGTCCGACACATCGATAGCCGATGATGCAAGTCCTCGTAATACCTGCCCTGCAGCAACACGTGGGGTTGGAAAGTCAAAGCGTTTATTTACGTACTTTAAATGCTCTGGCTCAATACTTATACCTTGTTTGCGAGACTCAATTGCAAGTCCAGCGTCACCTAGCGGACCCGTAACATAAATCCAATCACCCACTTTTGCGCCACTACGACGAAGTGCAGTACCTTCGGGTACAGTCCCTTTCGCACAAATAGTGATGGTTAGTGGGCCCTGAGTTGTATCGCCACCTATAATCTGCACATTAAAATATTCAGCAATTTCATGCATGCCATCAGTAAACTCTTCAATCCACTGTGGGTCAATACTTGGCAAAGTTAACGCAACTGAAACCCAAGTTGGCTCAGCGCCCATGGCCGCTAAATCACTTAAATTAACAGCAAGCGCTCTGTGACCTAATGCACGAGGGGAAATATCATCAAAAAAGTGTACGCCAGCAACAAGAGTGTCTGTTGTAACGGCAAGTTGGCAGTTTTGTGGAACGGTTACTAAAGCGCAATCATCCCCTATACCTAGGTTTACATCACGACGGGTGATACCGCGACCTTTAAAGTAGCGGTTAATTAATTCAAATTCCTTCATACACAAAAAAGCCGGCCTATGCCGGCTCCCCTCTTTAACGGTTTACTTACTTGCGTAAATGCTTAACAGCTTTATCAAGTACACCGTTTACAAATTTATGGCTGTCTTCAGCGCCAAAAATTTTGGCCAGCTCAATACCTTCGTTAATAGCAACTTTATAAGGTACGTCTTCACGGAACTTAAGCTCATAGCTGCTTAAACGTAAAATTGCACGCTCAACCATATCTAAGTCATCAAACGGACGTGTTAAATGTGGTGATACAGCTTCGTCTAGTTGCTTGTAATTTACAGCAACACCCGTCGCTAGATCTTTAAAGTATTCAACATCAATTTTAGTAACGTCTGTTTCGATCAACATTTGTTGTTCGATATCGGCAATTAAATTGCCACTTATTTGCCAAGAATAAACGGCTTGGAGTGCTAAGATACGTGCTTTACGTCTTGCTGCTGGTTTCACAAAAATTCCTTAAACTTAAATTTTATCTAACACATTAACCATTTCAAGCGCGCCTAAAGCAGCTTCGCCGCCTTTATTGCCCATTTTGGTGCCAGCACGCTCAATTGCTTGTTCAATGCTTTCTGTGGTTAATACGCCAAATGCAACCGGGATATCATACTCAAGTGATACTTGCGCAAGACCTTTGTTTGATTCGCCAGCAACTAGGTCAAAGTGTGGTGTACCACCTCTGATCACTACGCCTAATGCGATGATTGCATCATACTCTTTTTTTGCCGCAACGCGTTTAGCCGCTAAAGGTAATTCTACCGCGCCTGGCACATAAATAACGGTAATGTCGTCATCTGATACGCCACCTGTGCGTTTTAGCTCATCAACAGCACCTGCAAGGAGGCTGCTACCAATAAAGTCATTAAAACGAGAAATGACAATGGCAAATTTTTTGCCTGGAGCGTACTTATTACCTTCAATAATTTTCATTTGATAACCCTAAAAATAAGTTCAAGCGGTTGCGATTGCGCAAAAATTGCTGCGCATCATACCATAAAAATAAAATAATAGCCTAGTTTAAGCGTGATGCTTATTGTGGCTCAACGTAATCAACAACTTCTAAATGAAAGCCCGAAAGTGCATGGTACTTTTTAGGGCGACTCATTAATCGCATTTGTTTAATTCCAAGATCGGCAAGTATTTGCGAACCTACGCCAACAGTACGAGATGTACCTTTGAATTTACGTGGCGTAACGCTTTCGCCAGCATCAGCTGCTGCAAATGCTTTCACAGTTGCCTCTAACTCTTCAGTGCTTTCTTGCTTACCTAAAATAACTAAAGCACCTTCATTTTTAGCGATATAAGCCATTGCTTCTGAAAGGCCCCAGCTACGGTCAGCACTTCTGTCTGAAAGTAGAATATCGTTAAAGGTACTTTGCAAATGTACACGTACATTTGTCGGCTCTTGATCTTTTATATCGCCTTTGAGCAATACGTAATGTAATTGGCCGTCAATTGTGTCTTTGTAAGTAACTAAATCAAATTCACCATGAACAGTTGGTAACTTACATTTTGCTACTTGCTCAATTGTTGTTTCGTTTAAGTTGCGGTATTCGATTAAATCAGCAATGGTGCCAATTTTAATATCGTGCTCTTTCGCAAAAACTTCTAAATCAGGGCGACGTGCCATAGTGCCGTCAGCATTAAGTATTTCAACAATAACAGATGATGCTTCAAGCCCAGCTAAACGCGCTAAATCACAGCCCGCTTCAGTGTGTCCTGCGCGAGTTAATACGCCACCAGGTTGCGCCATAATAGGAAAAATATGTCCAGGCTGAACAATATCACTTGGGACTGCGCCTTTAGCTATAGCCGCTTGCACTGTACGTGCTCTGTCTGCTGCTGAAATACCGGTTGTAACACCTTTTGATGCTTCTATCGACATTGTAAAGTTAGTAGAAAATGCTGCACCATTGTTTTTAACCATTAACGGTAAATCAAGTTGCTCGCAACGCTCTTGCGTCATGGTTAAACAAATTAAACCACGGCCATGGGTAGCCATGAAATTAATCGCTTCTGCGCTAATATGCTCAGCTGCTATTATTAAATCGCCTTCATTTTCTCTATCTTCATCATCCATTAAAATAACCATTTTACCGGCTTTAATATCGTCGATGATTTCTTGCGCGCTGTGTAAATTCATAAATTTGCTCGTGTAAGTTGTCAGTTTCGTTATTTAATAAAACCCGCTTTAGCGAGTAAGCTCATCGAAATATCAGAGCCCGTTGGTTGCTCTGCACCCTTTATAAGGCGCTCTAAATAACGTGCAATTTGATCGACTTCTAAATTAACTTGGGTACCTACTTTAAAATGAGCAATTGTGGTTTGCTCACTCGTGTGTGGGACAATTGTTAATTTGAATTTATTACCCTCTACAGCGTTTACTGTCAGGCTTATACCATCAATACATACCGAACCTTTGTACGGAATGTATTTCATTAAATTTTCGTCAGTTGTAAGCCAATATTCTGTTGCTCTGGCGTTTGCTGTAATACTTGTAATTGTTGCGATACCATCAACATGGCCAGACACTAAATGACCGCCTAAACGAGAAACAGGTTGCATGGCTTTTTCAAGATTCACCGTTTGTCCTAAAGCATAGTGAGCAAAACCGGTCAAACTAATCGTCTCATTAGATAAATCCGCACTAAAACCATCAATATGTTTATCAACTACAGTTAAGCAAACACCATTAGTTGCAATGCTGTCACCTAACTTTACGTCTGTCATATCAAGATCAGTACTTTGGATACGAATGGCTAAGTCGCCTTGTTTTTTTTGTAATAAAGCAATTTTGCCTGTGGCTTCTATTATCCCAGTAAACATAGCACTACTCTTTTTATTAAGTGATTTTAATGAGTTTTGACGCGGTGATACGTAAATCGTCACCAATGCGCGCACATTCATTAAATGTTAAATCAACGGTGTTTTGCATACTCGTCAATTCAGGAAAATTAACTAAACTTTTTGCATCATGGCCCATTAGTTTAGGCGCTAAATAAAAAACAAACTCGTCAACTAAATTAAGCTCTGTCATTTTACCAGCAAGTGTTGCGCCAGCTTCAAGCCAAACATTATTAAACTGCAGTTGCCCAAGTTTTTCTAAAACGGCTTGTAAATCAACTTTACCGTTACTTTCACTGACTTCAATATGCTTTACAAAATGCCGCCATTGCAATGATTTATCAACCTTAGTCGTAAATATTATTACATCACTTTGGATTTCAAATAAAGCAAGGTCAGGTGTTAAACGGTTTTGAGAGTCAATTATAACACGCACGGGCTGGCGAAGCGGCAAATCAGTAGGCAGTGTGCAAGGCAGCTCACTTAGTCGCACATTAAGTTTAGCATCGTCTACTAGCACTGTATCGGCACCGGTTAAAATAGCGCAGCTTTTCGCTCGGTATAATTGTACGTCTTGTCGAGCAGCAGGACTTGTGATCCACTTACTTTGCCCATTTTTAAGCGCCGTTTTACCATCAATACTCGCTGCCATTTTGCAAATCACATAAGGTAAGCCTTGTTCCATACGCTTAAAAAAGCCAACGTTAAGTGCGCGAGCTTGTGATTCGAGTAACCCGTAAGCAACGTCAATACCCGCGTCGCTCAGTATTTTAAGGCCTTTGCCAGCAACTTGTGGATTTGTATCAACCATAGCAGCAATTACTTTTACCACACCGGCAGCTTTTAAGCCTTCGGCGCACGGTGGCGTACGGCCATAATGACTACACGGTTCAAGCGTTACATAAGCCGTTGCACCTTGTGCATTTTTTCCAGCGACAGCCAGTGCATTTACTTCTGCATGACCTTGACCTGCTAATTGATGAAAACCCTCACCAATTATTTGATTATTTTTAACTAAAACACAGCCAACATTAGGGTTAGGTGTGGTAGTAAACCGGCCTTTTTTGGCAAGTTCTATGGCGCGTGCCATATACATTTCATCATGTTCAGTAAAAGGAACTTGGCTTTGCATTGTTACTCCCCTAAGCGGGCAATTTCTTCGCCAAATTCGCGTATATCTTCAAACGAGCGATAAACAGAGGCAAATCTTACATACGCTACTTTATCGAGCTTTTTGAGGGCTTCCATAATGCATTCACCAACCAAATGGCTTGAAATTTCTCGCTCGCCTGTAGCACGCAACTGCGATTTTATTATATTCACTACTTCGTCTACTTGCTCTGTGCTCACTGGGCGTTTTTCGAGTGCGCGATTTAAGCCATTTAATAATTTATCTTCGTTAAATGGTTCGCGGCTGCCGTCTTGTTTAATAACACGAGGCATAACCAGTTCAGCGCCTTCAAATGTAGTAAAGCGCTCATGGCAGTCGTTGCACTCACGGCGCCTGCGAACTTGATGGCCTCCACCAACAAGGCGTGAGTCAATAACTTTAGTATCTTTTGCGGTACAAAATGGACAATGCATAGCTCGGTACTTCCGTTTTAAAACAAAAAAGACCGCTAAATAGCGGTCTTTTATCTTAGCAAAAAAATAGGGCCTGTTGACCTTTCAGGATTAAATTTGTTCTATCTATGGGTGATTTAATCGCGGCGCGAGGTTTGTAACCTAGTGGGCTAAGTAAAAACCGAGCAAAGCTTCCGCGTCCTGCTCACGCCCCTTACCTACATCCATGTAGGCAACAAAGAGTAAATCGCCCCTAGGACGAACCCGAGGGCAGTGCATGTTTGGCATTTATGCTGCGTTATCGCCTATTTGTGTGGAGTAACCACACTACATAGACTCTGCCTTGCCTAAAAACCAAACATACTACTGCAAATTAAACCTCGAAAGATAAACAGGCCCCTAGCCTATGTGATCTAAATTACTGCTGCTTATGCAATTAAGCGTAAACAGGTAATTTTGCACAAATTGCTTTTACTTTTTCTTTAACTTGCGCCTGTACAGATTCATCAGTGATGTTATCTAGTACGTCACAAATCCAGCCAGCAAGCTCTTTTGATTCTTCTTCTTTGAAACCACGACGAGTGATTGCAGGAGAACCAATACGCAAACCAGATGTTACAAACGGAGAACGTGGATCGTTTGGCACTGAGTTTTTATTAACTGTGATGTTAGCGTTACCAAGGGCTGCATCTGCATCTTTACCAGTAATATCTTTATCGATTAAATCGAGTAGGAATAAGTGGTTTTCAGTTTTGTCAGATACGATTTTGTAGCCGCGCTCTTGCATTACAGCAACCATTGCTTTTGCGTTTTTAACAACTTGTGTTTGGTATACTTTAAATTCTGGTTGAAGCGCTTCTTTAAATGCCACTGCTTTTGCTGCAATAACATGACATAAAGGACCACCTTGGCCACCAGGGAAAACTGCGCTGTTAAGCTTTTTATAGATTGCTTCATCGCCACATGCAGAGATAATTAAACCACCACGAGGACCAGCAAGTGTTTTATGCGTAGTTGTAGTTACAACATGTGCATGAGGAACTGGGCTTGGGTAAACGCCTGCCGCAATTAAACCTGCAACGTGAGCCATATCAACAAACAGGTAAGCACCTACTTTGTCAGCAATTTCACGGAATTTAGCCCAATCAACAATACCTGAGTACGCTGAGAAACCACCAATAATCATTTTTGGTTTATGCTCAAGTGCTAGTGCTTCAACCTGTGCGTAATCAATTTCGCCCGTTGTTTCATCTAGTCCGTATTGAATTGCATTGTAAAGCTTACCAGAGAAGCTTACGTGTGATCCGTGAGTTAAGTGACCACCATGAGCTAAGCTCATACCAAGTACAGTGTCGCCTGCTTCTAATAGCGCTAGAAAAACAGCAGCATTAGCTTGCGAACCAGCATGTGGTTGTACGTTTGCGTAGTCAGAACCAAATAACTCGTTAGCACGGTCAATTGCTAATTGCTCAACAACATCAACGTGCTCACAACCGCCATAATAACGTTTGCCAGGGTAACCTTCTGCGTATTTATTTGTAAGCTGTGAACCCTGCGCTTCTAGTACGCGTGGGCTACAGTAGTTTTCTGAAGCGATTAGTTCAATGTGCTCTTCTTGGCGAGCAGTTTCTTTGTTTATCGCGTCAAATAACTCTGGATCAAAATCCGAAATATTCATGCTACGTTCTAACATTGGGGTCTCCTAGGGCAACGTGTATGGTGTTTTTTAGAGGCTTTATTGTACGCTTTAAACGACTCTTTGCCTACGCTCTTAAGTTGAGGATATTTAAACAGGGATTGAAACTATTTCACAGACTTTTTAAGATGATATTTTCTTATAAAACCATAACGATTTTAAATGAATGCTATTTCTTATATTTAATTAGTAAATACAACTCACTAGATTTAATAGCCTAAAGTTATAAAAAAAAAGGCGGCTTAACCGCCTTTTTGAATTAATTAACTTAGCCAAGTTTAGCAAGTATTTCTGTACGTAATGCGTCGTAATCGGCCTTTATATCGCTTGCTAGGCATGGTTTTGCTAGTGCGTCGCTAAGTGGTTTTGGCATACCTAATTCAATATTTAAAATACCCTCTACGCTTTCTTTAAACTTAGCAGGGTGAGCTGTGGCTAAAAAGATACCCGCTGCACCAGGCGCTCGATTTTCAACAAGACCTTGGTACGCAATAGCAGTGTGAGGCTCTGCAACATAACCCGTTTGTTGAATTTTTTTCATCACCGATTGCGTGTCTTCCTCGTTTACGCTAGTTGAATAAAAGTTATCGTAGCTAAACCAGTTATTATCTAACATTGTTTGCACACGCGGCCAGTTGTTTGGCTTACTTACATCCATTGCATTTGAAAGCGACTCAAGTGTTGCGTTTGGCGTCCAGGTTTTATCAAGCATAAAGCGCGGCACAGTATCATTTTGGTTGGTTGTTGCACTTAATTTACCTACAGGTAAGCCAATAACCGCACCAATCATTGCAGCACATACATTACCAAAGTTGCCACTTGGCACTGATATATGCGCTGTTGCGCGTTTTTCTTTTGGTAGTTGTGCAATGGCCTCAAAGTAATAACAAACCTGAGCAACTAAACGGCTAATATTAATTGAATTAGCAGAATTAAGCCCAAGTGTTGATTTAACTTCTTCATCTAAAAAGGCATTTTTAACCAACTCTTGGCAATCATCAAAACTGCCATCAACTGCGTAACAATGAATATTGTTACCTAACGTAGTAAATAGCTTTTGCTGAGCAAGTGAAATTTTGCCTTTAGGATATAAGATGACAACATCGATATTCGGCTTGTTATAAAAAGCATGTGCAACGGCTGCACCAGTATCGCCCGATGTTGCGGTTAAAATAGTTACTTTTTCATCTTTATTAAATTGCGCTAAACACTCAGCCATAAAGCGACCACCAAAGTCTTTAAACGCAAGCGTAGGACCATGAAACAACTCTAAGCAGTATGTATTCTCTTCAACTTCCACCAGCTTAACTGGAAAGTTAAATGCATTTTTAACCATTTGTGCCACAGTGTCGCTAGGCAGCTCATCACCAATTAGGTGAGATAATATTTTGCCACTGCGTGTAACAAAGTCCATATCAAGCAAAGCATCAACATCGGACAGTGGGGCAAGGGTTTCAGGGAAGAATACACCTTGATTACGACCCAAACCTGTTTTTACGGCTTCAACGAACGACACTTTTTGTGAGCTATCTTTTAAATTATGTAATTGCATGACTACCTATCCTATAAAACTGTTAATTGACGCGTGCCGTCGTTATCTAATTTACAAATGTGGCAAAAGCCTTGCTCGTTAATGTAATTTGCCTCTAACCACTGCGCGCATTGCTTTGCAGCTTCAAGTGTTTTACATACACTAAACAAGGTAGGTCCTGCGCCCGAAATACTCACTATTTCAGCGCCCAACGCTGGTAAGCTTGCTTTGGCTTCACTAAAACCTTTAATAAGCGGTGCGCGGTAAGGTTCTGCTATTTCATCTTTCATTATGCTCAGTGCATCGTCAAAACGATTAGTCAACAGTAAGCTACTAAATGCCGATAAACGCTGTGCAAACTCAACACTTGCATGCATGCTCAACTCTTTTGGTAAAACCGAGCGCGCTTTAGCAGTGTTGAGTGAAAAACCAGGGAACGCAGCAACGTAGTACCAATTTTCATCAACAGGCAGTGCAATCGATTTATCAGGGATTAAATCACCTGTTAATTGCAAACCACCTAAATAGCATGGCGTGATGTTGTCGTAATGACGACCACCGCTCACTACAGCTTCAAAGTCAGCCATAAGCTCAATAAGCTCAACCTGACTTAAGTTAGTTTGCGCAAACTTATCAAGGGCAGCAAAGGTAGCCACGACCGAGCATGCACTAGAACCAAGTCCAGATCCAATTGGTAAATTCTTTTTAAGCTCGAGCTTTACGCTTGGCATATCAGGCGCAACATGCGCTCTAAAATGTACTAAACACTGGTACGCTAAGTTTTCATTCGCATCACTTGGTAACTTGTGAGCGTAGTCGCCAGTACAAATAAATTCGTCACTTGGTGCTGCACTTACAACAGCTACATCGCCTAATAAACTACCATCAATTGGCGCAAGCGCTGCGCCAAGTGCATCAAAACCCACTGCAAAATTACCAATAGACGCCGGAGCATATACTTCAATCATAACGAGCTCCTAGCGCGATAGTGTTTTTAAAATATCAGCAAATACACCCGCTGCTGTTACTTCAGAGCCGGCACCATAACCACGAATTACAAACGGACGTGGCTGGTAGTATTGGCTTAAAATAGCAAGCGCGTTTTCGCCATCGCGAATTACATTAAGCGCATGCTTTTCATCAACAGCCTCAATACCTACTTTACAGTGACCTTCTTTAATTGTACCTACATAACGAAGTACCTTTCCTTCGCTCGCAGCACTTTGAATGCGGTCATTAAAATCAGCATCTAGGCTTGGTAGTTTTGCCATAAACTCATCAACGCTATCACCTTGTGCAAAACCTTGTGGTAATACTGACTCAACTTCAATATCGCTTAGCTCCAACTTCATACCGGCTTCGCGAGCAATGATCAGTAACTTACGTGCTACATCAGTACCCGATAAATCATCACGAGGATCTGGCTCAGTAAAACCGCTTTCTTTGGCTTTAATAGTTGCCTCAGAAAGTGATAAACCATCTTGAAGTGCGCCAAACATATACGAAAGTGAGCCTGATAAAATACCGCTAAACTCTAGTAACTCATCACCGGCACCAAATAATGACTGCAAGTTATCGATTACTGGTAAACCTGCACCAACGTTAGTTTCGTATAAAAATTTACGATTATTCTTTTGCGTAGCAGCTATTAAATCTTGGTAATACGTGTATGAGCTTGTTGTCGCTTTTTTATTAGCTGCAACCACATGAAAACCTGCATTTAAAAAGTCTACGTACTGCGCAGCAAGTGCATCTGAAGATGTACAATCTACTAATACCGGATTCACTAAGTGGTTTTGCTTAACAAATTGCTCTACTAATTTTAAATCAAATGCTTGCTCAGATGAGGCCAATTTTTGCTGCCAATCACTAAAAGCGATGCCTTCGTTATCAAGGTGTAATTGACGAGAGTTAGCAACACCATACAAGTTAAGTTTAATATTACGTTTTTCAAGCCACGCTTGCTGACGCTCAAGCTGATTAATAAGCTCTTGCCCTACTAAGCCACAACCTAGTAAAAACACATCAATTGACGGCACATGCGTGAAAAAGTTTTCATGGCATATTTTCACGGCGTCGTTACATAACTCACCATCAATTACCGCAGAAATAGCACTTTCTGTAGAATCCTGTGCAATTGCCACAATATTTACTTGAGCTTGTGCAAGCGATGCAAAAAACTTAGCCGCTAAGCCACGGTGCGCGCGCATGTTATCGCCCACTAAAGTAACAATGGCTAAATTGCGCTGCACTTGTACAGGCTCAATAAGCCCTGCTTGTAACTCAAGCTCAAATGCAGTTTGTAGCGCATCCAGTGCAAGTGCTAGGTCTGTTTCGTGCACACAAAAGCTAATGCTAAACTCGCATGATGACTGAGTGATTAATACAATTGATACGTTATCGTGAGCAAGCGCGTTAAATACCTTAGACGCCATACCTACTTTGCCTTTCATGCCTGGCCCTGAAACAGTTAACATTGCAAGGTCTTGTAGGCTCGAAAGCGCTTTTACTGGCTCATCTGATGAATAATCGTTACCAATTAATGAGCCTTGTGCGTCTGGGTTATGCGTATTTTTAATTTCGCACGGCACGCCCGCTTTAGCACATGGTAAAATTGTTTTAGGGTGAAGTACTTTTGCACCAAAGTAAGAAAGCTCCATCGCTTCTTTATAAGATAAAAAATCTACTTTAGTCGCTTTTTTAATATAACGAGGATCAGCACTGTATACACCATCAACGTCTGTCCAAATTTGGCAAATTTCAGCTTCTAAACATGCCGCAGCAATAGCTGCTGAGTAATCTGAGCCATTACGGCCAAGCGTTGTAAGCTCACCTTTATCATTACTCGCCGTAAAACCAGGCATAATATAAATAGTTGCAGGGCTTTCTTTAAGCACAGCTTGAAAGCGAGCTTTACTTGCCACTAAATCAGCTTCTGCATCAATGTAGCCACCAGTTGAAGCAATACAGCTTGTTGCTTCTAAGTACCTTGCATCTTGTGAGCTCAATAAAGCCTGCATTAAAGAAACGCTAACGCGCTCTCCAAAGCTAATTACAAATGCGCGAACTTGATCAGGGCAACACTGTATAAGCGACACGCCATCTAATTTATTTTTAAGCTCGCCTAGGTCTGGCCAGCTTGTAACTACTACGCCGCTTTTTTCAACGTCAGCTTTTAAGCCTTCACAACGACTCGCTAATGCTTGCCATTGCTGCGAAAAATCTAAGCCTTGCTCTGCAGCACTTGCAAGTGCAACTAGCGAATCGGTCATTCCACCTGGAGCAGAAAGCACCAATAACATTTCATCTTTTAATTGTGCTTTAACTAACTGAGCTACCTGTTGTAAGCATGCATAATCGGCAAGTGAAGACCCACCAAATTTTAAAACTCGCATTGTTTATGTTCCTCATCCCATAAAACGAAAAAAGGCCTGTGTTCTAAGTGAACACAGGCCTTTAAATTTGTTGCACCGACCTATGCCACTATCCAGTAAGAATGATGGTTGTAATAATAATGGTCAGTACGCGATTAATTGTTTTCATATGTTAAGACTGCCTTAACAAAGGCTATGCTGTCAACCCTAAATTAAAAGATAAAACAGCCTTTTTTAACATGAAAAAACCTAATGAATGCCAAATTTATGCAATATTTCATTCAAGCTTGATTTATTAATAGGTTTATCAATAAAATCAATTGCGCCAAGTTGGGCGACTCGTTGCTTCATTTTTTCCTGTATATCAGCAGAAATAACCAACACAAAGCACTCTATTTTTTCTGTTTTTATAGTTTCAAGTACTTGTATACCATCAACCTCTGGCATGGTGAGGTCTAGGCACAGTAAATCAAAGTTTTGTGCTCTTAAAAGATCGAGGGCGTTTGCTCCATTTATAGCTTGTTGTATATCTGCGTCTATACACTCATTTAAACACCGCACGACTTGTTTACGAGCAACAGCAGAATCATCACAGACTAATATCGAAAATTTCATCATGTTTACTACTACACAACCATCAAAGTTATTAAAAGACCATCTTTCTTTGCACTCAGGACACTTTAACACGCATCTAAATACTTAGCGCATTAATAATTCAATGCAATGATAAATATAGAATTAACTCATTTAAATATGATTAACGAAACTAAATTCTAATCAAACTTACAAAACTTAACATCTAGCAAATTTACTAATTCATAGCTGAGTTTAATTACATTAATACTACATACCGACTTAATTAGATTTATCTTATTAAATTTTAACTTTTTTATTTATTTTTAGAGGTTTATTGACTAACTTTTAAATTACAATAGTAACGTTACAAAAATAACAAAGGATGAACAAGTCACTCATGTTACAAAAAAGCCTTTCTAAGAAGCTGCTAACAAGCGTTTTATCCGTTTATTTTTTGCTTACCTTCGTAGTGACTTGCGGACAGGTGCTTGCTGAATATCTCAATACTAAAGACTATATACGTGATGAATTAAGTACATTACAAAAAACCTTTAGTCGTAGCTTAACACGTGCAATTTGGGAGCTTAATACCAAGCAAACAATTACAACAGCAGAAGGTTTACTCGCCATTCCCATGATTGAAGGGATTATTGTTCGAGACGACAGCGGCGAAATTATTTCACAGTTAGGGCGCTCGCTCGACATACATAAGCTATATAACCAACAGTTAGTACAAGAAGAAGCTATTTTAGAAGACGCGAAATCCGGTCTGTTTGGTTACACCTTTCCACTTATTTTTGAATTTTCTGGCCGTGCTACCCAAGTGGGCGACGTTACCTTGTTCTCTAGCCGAGAAGTTGTTTTAAGCCGAATTATGGTATCAATCTACTTTTTGATTGGTAATGCGATGATTAAAACTACCTTTTTAATCATTTTATTTTTAATGGCATTTAGAAAGCTTCTTACAGATCCCTTAGCTGAGCTTACTGAGCAACTAGAAAACCTAGAATTAGATGAGCTAGAAGGACAACACATAGAAATAGAAACAGAGGAGCATAACGAACTAAAAGTAATGGAGCAGTCGTTTAACAAACTAATAGATAAAGTGGTTCAGTACAGAAAAGAGCTTGAGCACACCCAAAAAGAACTTATTATTAGTAACGAAAAGCTCGATCATCACAACATACAACTTGAGCAAGACGTAGCCCGTAAAACATCAAACTTAAGCCAAGCAATGATGGAATTACAACAGCAAAAATACGAACTTGAGAAGCAAAAAATTGTGCTCACTGAAGAAATAGACTTACGCCGCAGCACAGAGCAAGAGCTAATTACAAAACAAACTGAATCTCAGCGTTATATAGAGGAATTAAGCCTTGCACAGGAACGTTTATTGGGCACAGAGAAGATGGCCGCACTAGGCGGGCTCGTGGCGGGTATTACGCATGATATTAACACCCCTATTGGGATAGGTGTAACGGCAATATCGTTTTTGCAAGAACGCTTAAATAAACTCGAAAGTGCTTATAGTGAAAAAACACTTTCACCAAAAGCACTAGAAGAATTTATTAACGAAGCAAAACAAAGTACAAGCTTGTTAACCACTAACTTAGATAGAGCCTCAGAGCTTATTGCTAGCTTTAAGCAAATAGCGGTCGATCAGGCCAGTGAAGCTGTAAGAACTATTAACTTTAAAGATTACACTAACGAAGTAATACGCTCACTGCATCCAAAACTAAAAAAGACATCCCATAAAATAAAATTAGAATGCCCTGATGATTTAGTTTTAAATTTACCGGCAGGCGCCATCAGCCAAATTTTTACTAACTTAATTATGAATTCACTCATTCATGGCTTTGAAGGTAAAAGCAACGGTGTGATGGATATCAAAATAAGCGCAGATGACACTAACTTAACGATTGATTACAAAGATGACGGTAACGGAGTTACCAGTGAGCAATTGAAAAAATTGTTTGACCCATTCTTTACGACTAAACGCGATGAGGGCGGAAGCGGATTAGGTACCCATATAATGTTTAATTTAGTTAAACAAACTCTTAGTGGATCTATTGATGCAACGAGTGAACCTGGTAAAGGTCTGCGTTACTATATTCAATTTCCAAAGAACATGGCTAAGCCAATGCCTATTTTTGATAAATATGAATAAAAAAGTATATGCATTAAATCATTAGGGCGTGTTGTTCTTTGGTGGTTGAATTTGCAGCAATATGTTTGGTTTTTAGGCAAGGCAGAGCCTATGTAATGTGGTTATTCCCCATAAATAGGCGATAACGCAGCATAAATACCAAACATGCGCTGCCCTTTGAGCTCGATCTAGGGACGATTAACTCTTTGTTGCCTACATGGATGTAGGTAAGGGGCGTGAGCAGGACGCGGAAGCTTTGCTCAGTTTTTACTTATTCTTACATGGATGTAAGCCAGTAGAATAACGCAGGAGCAGTTACCGAGCCCACTAGGTTACAAACCTAGCGCCGCGATTTAATCTTCCTTGGATTGAACAAATTTCAATCCATAAAATTCAACACGCCCTAGTAACAAATCAGTCATTTCGAGATGCTGTTTTTATTGCTATGATTGGACAAATTTTTCAAATGGATCAATTCCCCTATGTGGTTTAGTAACCTTATTTGTTACCGCTTTAAGCAAGACGTTTCATACACCCAAGAAGATTTTGATAAAGCATTAGAGCAAGATTTATTTCGCCCATGTACTGGTCAAGAGCTTGCAACATTTGGTTGGACGAAAGCGTTTGGAAAGCATGGCGAAACACTATCGCATTTTTCTCAAAAAAGTATTTTAGTTTGCGCAAAACGTGAAGAAAAAGTACTCCCAGCTTCTGTTATCAACGAACTAGTTGCTGAGAAAATTGATCAGATAGAAGCCGAAGAAAACCGCCCGGTTAAAAAGAAAGAAAAAGACGAATTAAAAGAAAACATTCTTCATACTCTTCTACCCCAGGCATTTAAAAAGTCGAGCTTACAATTTGCCTTTATTGACCAAGAAAATGGCTGGGTGGTTGTAAATAGTGGCAGCTTTAATAAAGCTGAAGAGCTACTGGCACTACTTCGTAAATCGTTAGGAACGCTCCCAGTTGTACCTGCGTTTGCTAACTACGACCTAGATGTATTCTTAACTGATTGGTTAACTAACTTTAGTACACCAGAAGGCTTTGCTATTGGCTCTGACGCTGAGCTTGAAGAAGCTGACGACAGCGGTGCACAAGTAAAACTAAAAGGCCATGATCTGGCATGTGATGAGGTTAAATCGCACTTAGAAAGTGGTAAACGCGTAACTAAACTGGCACTTGATTGGCAAGAACGCCTCAAGTTTATGCTGCAAAACGATGGCTCTATCAAGCGTTTAAGCTACTCTGAAACTCTAAAAGAAGAGAACGCAGATATTCCTAAAGAAGATATGGCTTTAAAACTTGATGCTGACTTTATTTTAGCTTCTGAGGAAATAAAGCAATTACTTGAAGAACTAACTGCTGGCTTAGGTGACGTTGAAGATTTAGAAAAAGCGTAAATACCACAACCTACATAAATATTTAAGCGCTTTGAAGCATTTAATAGATTCATATATAAGCAGGTTGGTATAACAGACAAAAATCCGATAGCAGTTTACTGCTATCGGATTTTTTAATGGAATTTTTAGAAGCACTTATTTATATATTTGTTATCCGCGAACAGAATTTAGCTAACGTTCGGCGTATTAAAACCTAAGGTAATCATCTTTCAAGTAAGAGCTTACAGCAAGGTTCAAAGGAAAGTTATGTAGAGTGATATGAGATTATCTGTATTCACTTCAAGCCGGAATGCACAAAAACTGAAATTTTGATTTTAATTGAAATCATTAACTTATTTGTGCAGATAACTTATTTTAGCTTTTAGCGTCTTCAACTTTAGGTTGGCGATATATTTTTATAATGTGGTATAAATTTACAAGCGACAATAAGCCGTTGGTAAAAATAACAGGTACTGCGCCAATGGCAACACCGTATGCAGTAAATACAATACAACCAAACATGTTATACCAACGCAGTTTTACTACATCTGTCATTGTTAACGATGCAACCAATAAAGCTGATGCAATATAGCCTAAATATTCCCAACTCAATTGTTCTCTCCTAGCCTTTAGGTTAGCATTACATGTACTGCTAACTTATGGCACTTATAAGTATTGCAAAGTTACAACAAAATAAAAAAGCTAACTTGCTTAAAAACCTGAAAAAGTTTGCCGGAAAATACCAGCAAATTCTTAAATCATTACACGGGAAATGAAGGTAAAATAATACTATTAGCAAAGCTAATAATATTAGTAGCAAGTTAGCGTAAATTCTTAGTGTCTTAATGCTAACGTCATTAAGATGTAATAAATAGGACAAATGTCCGAAGAGCACATTGATGTTTCAATACCATTTTTCTAGTTACCTTGTTGATCAGCTTTTAACCTTTGCCGGTAGTAGCTATCAACAATCAAAAAAAGAAGTTCTGATCCATCAAGATCAGCCTTTAAGCAAGCTTGTGCTTGTACGCAGTGGCACTGTGTCGTTTAGTTACGACGTAGGTAATGGACGACGCCTGCTGTTAGGACAATTGGATTGTAACAACACCCTTATTGGTGAAATAGAAGCGCTAAATAATAATCCGTGTATTTATACGGTAACGTGCTTTAGCGATGTAACTTATAATCTTATTGAATTAAGACATTGGCGTGCTCTGCTGCTTGAAAAACCAGAACTGAGTTTATACACCGCACAAACTATTGCGGCTAAATTTCAGGAAAACCAAAAAATCAATTTAGATAAACTACTACTACCATTGAGCTACAACATAGCCAAAGATTGCTTACTAAGGGCCGAGAACAACAACCCTACGCTACTTAGAGCCTATCCAACTGTAAATGCTGAAGCCGAACGCTTTGCTACCACTGAGCGAGCTTACAGACGTGTTGTTACAGAACTTGTCGAAAAAGGCTTGGTACTTAGAAGTAACGATGGCTTACAAGCAGTCGATATACCAAAGCTAAGTGAATACGTAGATAGCTTTGCTCAACTTTAAGTTATTTAAAATTTACCCATAAAAAAAGGCCTTAACGGCCTTTTTTTATTTATACAAATTACTGATTACTTCTCTAGCAAAATGTCATGAATTTTCACAAGATCAGATTTACCTGCAATAATTTCATCCGGTGTTAAACCCGATAGTTCATGCGGGAACACTAACCACTCTTCAGACTCATGAATATAATAATCTGGAACAGTGTCTACTTTTGAGTTTTTTGGCTTGTAGTACGGACATGCAATACGAATATCACGTGGCAAGTTTAAGCGCATAAGCTCTGAAAGCTTTTCTTTTAATGCAACAATACTACGACCAGAGTCAAATACATCATCAACAATTAATAATGAGTCGCCTGCATTTGCGTTCTCAACAATGTAATGCAAACCGTGGACTTTAATTTCTTTAGATTGTTTACCAATACCGTAATAAGACGATGTACGTACTGCAATGTGGTCAGTCTCAATGCCTTTATAATCGTAATATTCTTGAACAGCAATACCGATCGGTGCACCACCTCGCCAAATACCAATAATAAAATCAGGACGAAAGCCATCTTGGTATACTTGTGCCGCTACGCGGAACGAATCTTCAAGCAGCTGTTGAGCTGTGATGTAGCACTTATCTGACATAATTAGAAACCCCAGTGGTGGATATAAGATTTGAGCGCAGCTTAGAGTTAAGCAAAAATTAAACTCAAACAGGTATTGGCGACGGATTTTACCGCAAATGAAATAAAATTGCTTGCCTGTAAATTAAAAAATAGGCACCCAAAGGTGCCTATTTTTAGTGTAAAAAGCATAATTTAGTAAATATTATGCTTTTTCTTGTAGGGTACGAGCAACCGTACGCATACCTTGAGTTGTTGCGCCCGCTGCCCATTGGCTTGTACTGCCCATGTTAAAAGCAGCAGCTAAATCTATGTGCACCCAGCCTTTGCCATCGTTTGGCACAAAGCGTGATAAAAAGCCTGCAGCATTCGATGCACCGCCGTAACCGCCACCCTTTTGTGCACGGCTATTTGCCGTATCAGCATAAGGAGATGGGCAGTTTTGTTGATGCCATTTTTCAAGAGGAAGTGGCCAAGCAGCTTCCATTTCTTGAGATGCAAAACTTTCAACTTCACGTGCAAGTTCTTTATCAAGTGCAAATAATGCATTGTACTCTTGGCCAACAGCAACAAGCGCTGCTCCAGTTAGTGTTGCTGCATCAATGATAAGTGGAGCGCCAGTCTCTCCTGCTGCCATTAAGCCATCAGCAAGTACTAAGCGACCTTCAGCATCCGTGTTTACAATTTCAACTGTTGTGCCATTTTTGTAAGTAAGAATGTCACCTAATTTGTATGCATGACCCGAAATTAAGTTCTCAGCACAACATAAAAACAGCTTAATACGTTTTTCAATACCACGGTTAATAGCCAATGCTAAACCTGCTGTTACTGTTGCAGCGCCGCCCATGTCGCACTTCATACCAAGCATACCTTCGCTTGATTTAATTGAGTAACCACCTGAGTCAAACGTAATACCTTTACCTACAAGCGCAGCACTTACTGGTGCATTTTCGTCGCCTGTTGGGTTGTAATCAAGCTCAAGCAATACTGGTGGGCGAACACTACCGCGACCAACTGCATGAATACCAATCCACTGTTGTTCTAGTAACGCATCACCTTTAATAATTTGGTAACTTACATGTTCAGGCGCTAATGATTGAATAAACTCAGCTGCTTTTTCAGCTAGGCTTTCTGGGTATATGTCATCGGCAGTACCGTTAACCATTTCACGTGCCCAAATTGCTGACGTTTTTAAGTGAGCAAGTTCTTTAATATCTGATTGTGCGTTATCAACAAACTCAACACCGTTTAATGATTTTGGTGTTACAAAGCCTTGGTAAAAAGCCCACTGGCTTTCTGTACACCAAGTATCACCTGCTAATTCAACATTTTTAACGCCTTGGCTTGCAATAGTACGGCCTGCTTTTTGAACATTTTTTAATGTGTCTTGCTCAGATAAATGAACAGTTGCACCGCGCTCGTTAAAAGACAATGACGCATTATCGCCCCAATGACTCGCTGCTGCTTGTTCGCTTAGTTGAACAACAAATTTTTCACTCATGTTAGAATTCCCTTGCACTTAAATGTGCCACCGAGTTTACTATAGAGCGCTTAAGTTCCCAACAGCTTGAGATAAATAACATAAATCACACTGCTGAGCAGTGTTTACGCTTTGGAAGTTATTATGAAGTACACGCCAGCGCTGCAACCAGCCATATTATTAAAGCGCTACAAACGCTTTTTAGCTGATTTACAATTAAGTGATGGCAGCGAATTTACCGCCCACTGTGCAAATACAGGTAAAATGACGGGATGCGCTGAGCCAGGCTTTACTGCTTTTTATTCAACAAGCGATAACGCAAAACGAAAATACCCGCATTCATTAGAACTTACGCAAAATAACTTATCGCAGCTTATTTGTGTAAATACAGCGGTGGCTAATAAAGTAGTAGAAGAAGCAATAAACAATAATGTGATAAGCGAACTACTCGACTACAGTCAATTGCAAAGCGAAGTGAAGTACGGCAGCGAAAACAGTCGTATCGACTTTTTACTCACAGACGAAAATAAGCCCGATTGCTATGTAGAAGTTAAATCAGTCACATTATTAAGCGAAGATACACCACAAAGCGGGCAAGGCTACTTTCCTGATGCGCAAACAGTGCGTGGACAAAAGCATATTCGCGAACTAATAGAAATGATCGAACAAGGCCACCGAGCAGTATTACTGTTCGCTGTTTTGCATGAAGGAATAAATACCGTAAGTGCAGCTGCGCATATTGATAAAAAATACGCCACGTTATTAAACCAAGCAATAATAGCCGGTGTTGAAGTATTAGCATACAAAGCCAAAATTTCAGCTAATGGAGTCTTACTTCATAAAAGAATAGCATTTATAGAATAGTGTAATAAACCAAGAGATTGAACTAAGCGTAATTTACAAAGCACTCTAATTATAGAAAGTGGTAAAAAGTGAATTATAAAAATTAACTTGCTTTTGAAGCTTTTGCCCATATAACAAGGCAAGTTTTAGAAAGCGAATATGTGAATTAATTAAAAGTGTAAATAAACTATTAATACACTTTTTTACTCAGTAAGCATGGTTGAAGCTAATTCGATTAATTAAAAATAAATTTGCCTAGGGTATAAGATTCTGTTATTTATACCGCCGGCTAATGCTGAGGCATTAAATTAAGGATTTAGGAGAGAGTTATGCCAGACCAAAAGAAACATGGTTTATTGGCTCAAGCCGGTTTAGAACCATACCAAGAAAAACCAGGCGAAGAGTACATGAATGATGCACAACGTGCTCATTTTAGAGCAATTTTAGAGACTTGGCGTAACGATTTACGTAACGAAGTTGATCGTACTAAATCGCACATGCAAGACGAAGCTGCTAACTTTCCTGACCCAGTTGACCGCGCTGCACAAGAAGAAGAATTCTCTTTAGAACTTCGTACTCGTGACCGCGAACGTAAATTAATCAAAAAAATTGAAAAAACAATTAATTTGATTAAAGAAGATGATTTTGGCTTTTGTGAGTCTTGTGGCATCGAAATTGGCATACGTCGCTTAGAAGCACGTCCTACTGCCGATTTATGCGTAGACTGTAAAACACTTGCAGAAATCAAAGAAAAGCAATCTGGACGCGGCTAATTAAAACTTATTAGTTAGTTATGTCTCCTACAGCCGTTACTGCGCCTATGCGTAAATATCGCGGTCGTTTTGCACCGTCTCCTTCTGGGCCATTACATTTTGGCTCACTTGTAGCGGCTGTAGGTAGCTACCTAGATGCAAAAGCTAATCAAGGAAAATGGTTAGTTCGTATTGAAGACATTGACACTACGCGCGTGGTTAAAAACGCCGACTCCGATATTCTAAATACCTTACAAGCCTACGCCCTTTACTGGGATGAACCTGTTGTATATCAAACGCAGCGTCTGTCTTTATATCAAGATATTACCCACTCACTTTTAGAACAAAACCTTGTTTATGGTTGCACCTGTACTCGCAAGCAAATAAAAGCCATTGGCGGTATTTATCAGGGGCATTGCAAAGCACTTAATCATCATACTCAATCCGGCGCACTTCGTTTAGTTCAGCAACATCCAACGACCCAATTTAGTGATTTAATTCAAGGTGATATATCGGTAAATAATGCATTATCCCACGAAGATTACTTAATTAAACGCAGTGACGGTTTATTTGCATATCAACTTGTTGTGGTCGTCGATGATATCGATCAAAGGATAAATCGAATTGTAAGAGGCGCAGATTTAATTGAACCAACAGCTCGGCAAATTAGTTTGTTTAAACAACTCGACAGCCCTGTACCTGAATTTGCTCATTTACCTTTAGCAGTTGCCAAACCCGGTTTTAAACTATCTAAACAAAATTATGCCCCCGCCATTTGTAAGCAAAATCCAAAGCCTGCTTTAATTAGCGCTTTTGAATTTTTAGGGCTACCTGTTATAGCTGATTTAAGCGACTTAAATATAGAACAATTAATCGATTGGGGAATTAAAAACTTTAGCTTAAAACAGGTCCCCCAAGTATCCGAAATACAAATTTCTCAACATCCACATAGCCAGAAAGTCCAATTTACACATTTAAGTAAATAAAATAGCTAAAAACGGCTTAATTTCAACACATCAACTTAATTTTTAAACCCTGCTGGTATATGATAGCCGCCTAAATATATGCTAATTACGTCAAACAGCTTGTACTGGGTTATAACCGCCCTATTTGCTGTAACTTTTGATTGCGATGCAGAGTCAATCACACCTTCTAGGAGACAGACTATTATTTCCAAGCTTTTTCAATTTTGCCGACAAATAATCGGCCCGAATACCAGTGCCGAAAGCGCTTCTGTAAGCAGTGAACCTATTGTTGTCACTCGTGGTGAGCATGGTATTTCTCGCAAACAATTTAGCCCAAATGCAATCAAAGTATTATACCGCTTAAAAGACGGTGGCTACGATGCCTACCTTGTTGGTGGTTGTATTCGCGATATATTGTTAGGCCAACAGCCAAAAGATTTTGACGTAGTTACTAATGCAACTCCAGATCAGGTAAAAAAACTATTTAGAAACTGTCGCCTGATAGGTCGTCGCTTTCGTCTAGCACACATTGTATTTGGTCGTGAAATTATCGAAGTGGCAACAATGCGTGGCCACCACGAAGCGCAAGAAGACAAAAATCAAATAAGCCAATCAAGCAATGAGGGCCAACTACTACGTGATAACGTATTTGGCAGTATTGAAGAAGATGCAGAGCGCCGCGACTTTTCAATCAACGCACTTTATTACTCAATTAAAGATTTTAGTATTCACGATTACGCCAACGGCTTAGCGGCAATTAAAGCTAAACAAATCGAGCTTATTGGCGATCCTGAAACGCGTTACCGCGAAGACCCTGTTCGTATGTTACGTGCAGTACGTTTTGCCACTAAGCTTGATATGAGCATTGCGCCTAAAAGTGAAAAGCCAATTAGCGAGCTTGCAAGCTTGCTTGATAACATTCCGCCAGCACGTTTATTTGAAGAAATTCTTAAACTGTTTTTAAACGGCAAGGCCGAAGTTAACTTTTTAATGCTGCGTAAATACGGCTTATTCCGCTCACTTTTTCCTGAACTTGATAAAATTTTAGATAAAAATCCAAGTGGCTTAGAGCACACGCTTATTCAGCAAATGTTTCAAAATACCGACAAGCGTATTAATGCCGATAAAAAAGTAACACCGGCGTTTATTTTTGCTGCCCTACTTTGGTTCCCACTGCTTGAGCGCACTAAAAAAATTCAAAGCCAAGAGCAATTATCTGAATACGATGCTTTCGCACAAGCAATGAATAAAGTACTAAGCGATAATTCACAACATATAGCTGTTCCTAAGCGCTTTACTTTAGGTGCTCGCGATATTTGGCATATTCAGCACCGCTTAGATAAACGTGCTGGCCAACGTGCATACAGACTAACGCAACAGCCTCGCTTTAAAGCCGCTTACGACTTTTTATTATTACGCGTAGATGCAGGCGAAACACAGCATACAGAGCTTGCTCAGTGGTGGACACAATACTTAAGTAAAGATATAAACGGCCAAAAAGAGATGGTTAAAAGCTTAGGCCATCAAGGTGGCCCTAAGCCGCGAAAGCGCCGTCGCCCTACTAAAAAGCCAACTGAGTAATAACATGCATTGTGTTTATTTGGGTTTAGGTGCCAACCTAAACTCACCAAAAGAGCAGCTTGATAACGCGATAATTGCGCTTAAAAAGCTGCCTAATTGTGAATTTGTAAACGTATCGCATTACTATGCAAGTAAGCCTATGGGCCCACAAGATCAACCAGACTATATCAATGCCGTAGCCTGTATTAAAACGACCCTTGCTCCAGAGCAATTACTTGATTTAACACAAAGTATTGAGCTTGAGCATGGTCGAGTAAGAAAAGCTGAGCGTTGGGGTCCACGCACACTTGATATCGATACCCTATTATTTGATGATCAAATTATAAATACGGCGCGCTTAACCGTGCCTCATTATGGTTTGAGTGATCGCGAGTTTGTGGTTTACCCACTATTAGAGCTTGCACCTGAACTTATTTTACCTAGCGGCATTGCATTAAAAACCATTGCAAATAACTTACCGCTCAACGACTTACAACAATTACCTCTGTAATTAACCTAGGCTTTTGCCTGCGAGGATATTATGTCTAAAATAACCGTTTCTACTTTAAATAAAATGAAAGCAGAAAATAACAAAATTACTGCATTAACAGCCTACGACGCTAGTTTTGCAAAGTTATTTCATGATAACGGCGTTGAAGTTATTTTAGTGGGCGACTCATTGGGCATGGTACTACAAGGCGGCGATGACACCCTTGGCGTAACAAATCAAGATATTGCATATCATACCCGCTGTGTACGCGCTGGTAGCCGCGAATTATTTGTAATTGCTGACTTACCTTTTATGACCTACTCAAGCGTTAGTGATACCTGTAGAAATGCAGCTGAGCTTATGCGCGCTGGCGCAAACATGATTAAACTTGAAGGCGGAGAGTGGCTTTACGAGAGCATTAAAGCACTCACTCAACAAGGTATCCCAGTTTGCGGGCATTTAGGCCTTACACCACAGTCAGTTCATGTATTTGGTGGCTTTAAAATACAAGGTCGCGAAGAAGATAAAGCACAAAAAATGATTGATGATGCGAAAGCACTTGAAGCTGCTGGCGCGCAATTATTAGTACTTGAGTGTATTCCAAGTGCCCTGGCAAAACGCATTACAGACGCTTTAAGTATCCCAACTATTGGTATTGGTGCAGGCAGCTTAACTGACGGCCAAATACTGGTAATGCATGACCTGGTTGGTATTTCGGCAGGTTACATTCCTAAATTTTCTAAAAACTTTTTGCTCGAAACAGGCAATATGCCTGCAGCCGTTCAAAAGTACTGTACAGATGTTAAAAGTGGCGCATTTCCAAGCGCTGAACATGAGTTTAAATAATGCAATCAATAACTGAAATCAGATCGTTACGTAGTCAAATTAAAGCATGGCGCCAAGCAGGTCTTAGCGTGGCGCTTGTGCCAACAATGGGCAACTTGCACCGTGGGCATTTTTCGCTAGTAGAAAAAGCAAAAAACTTGGCCGACAAAGTCGTTGTAAGTATTTTTGTAAACCCAATGCAATTTGGTGCTAACGAAGATTTAGATAACTATCCTCGTACGCTAAACGAAGACAAACAAGGCCTTGCTGAACTAGGCACTGATATTGTATTTACCCCAAGTGTAGAAACAATCTACCCTAACGGACTGGGTGCACAAAGCTTTGTAGATGTACCTGACATTTCATTAGGCTATTGCGGTGGCTCACGTCCAGGTCACTTTAGAGGTGTTGCAACAATCGTAACTAAGTTATTTAACTTAGTGCAACCAGATTACGCCTGCTTTGGTGAAAAAGATTTTCAGCAACTACAAGTAATCAAAACTATGGCACGCGACTTATCAATTCCGGTTGAAGTTATTGGTGTACCTACAATGCGAGAAGTTTCTGGCCTTGCTATGAGCTCACGTAATGGTTACTTATCTGATGATCAAAAAGCGACTGCAACCGTATTATTTAAAGCCCTTAATACGTGCGCTGAGCAACTTAAAAGTGGCGAGAAAGACTTTGTAAAACTTGAAAGCTTAGCTAAACAAAGTTTAGAGCAAGCAGGCCTAAAACCAGACTATTTTGAGATTGCTCAACGAGATACATTAAAAACTGCTACAATCGAAGATACTCAATTTGTTATTTTAGCCGCAGCCTATTTTGGTGGTGTTAGATTGATCGACAATATCCAAGTCGAAATTTAATATTATTGCGACTCCATTTTAAGGATAAGAAGCATGCACACTTTAATAAAAACAAGCGTAGTCGCCCTTACTTTTGCACTATTGGCAGGTTGTCAAAACCAAGTTGAAAACCCTGAAATGAATCAGTGTGCTCAACAAAACTACCAGTGTGAAAGTAGTTGTGAACAGCAAACAACTGCTGAGGGCTTAAAGCAACAAGTATGCTCTGGCAAATGTGTTGAGAGCTATAATCAATGTAAAGCACAAGCCGAAAAATTAGGTAATATTTAATTCCTTAAAGTTTTTAGTTTTAGGCACAAAAAAACCGCTCAATGAGCGGTTTTTTATTGCTTATAGTTTATTAATTTAAACCAAGCTTCTTAAGTTCTGTTTCTACTAGCTTTGCAGAAAGTGGTACATAACCATCTTTTTCTACAATTTGCTGACCATCTTTTGAAAGTACCATTTTTAAGAATTGCGCTTCCATTGGAGACAACGGCTTGTTTGGGTGCTTATTCACATAAAGGTATAAAAAGCGAGATAATGGATATTTACCTTGTGCAACGTTATCAAGTGTTGCATCAACAAAGTTATCGCCTTTTTTAGCTAGCGGTACTGTACGTACGCCCGATGTTTTATAACCAATACCTGAGTAACCAATTGCATTTAATGAAGATGAAATTGACTGTACTACTGATGCAGAACCCGGTTGCTCATTTACGTTATTACGGAAATCACCTTTACAAAGTGCTTTCTTTTTAAAGTAACCATACGTACCTGATACTGAGTTGCGTCCGTAAAGTTGCACATCTTTAGCTGCCCAATCCCCTGTTAGACCAACATCGCTCCAGCGGTTAACTTGCTCTGGTGCGCCACATTTTCGAGTAGATGAAAAGATAGCATCTACTTGGTCAATACGAAGACCTTCAATTGGGTTATCTTTATGTACAAATACAGCAAGTGCATCAATAGCTACGCGAACTTCTGTTGGCTTGTAACCGTAACGTTTTTCGAACGCTTCGATTTCTTTAGATTTCATTTTACGGCTCATTGGACCTAGGTTAGCTGTACCTTCGGTAAGTGCCGGTGGAGCAGTAGAAGAACCTGCTGCTTGAATCTGAATATTTACATTTGGGTAAATACGTTTGTACTCTTCAGCCCAAAACGTCATCATGTTGGCTAAAGTGTCAGAACCTACTGATGAAAAGTTGCCTGAAACACCACTAATTTTTTGATACTCAGGAATATTTTGGTCTAGAGCAACTGCTTGTGCAGATACGAAAGTTGTAACAGCCACACCCATTGCGGCAACTAAGTTTTTAAATTTCATGTAGAGTTCTCCGGTTTGTTCGTTCCATTTTCTAACTGCTGCCCACTCTAAAGTGAGTACATGACAGTTACATTACTCTTAAATGACACTTTTATGACTTGACCTATTAGCTTAATTATTTAGTCAGCGAAACTATCTTATCTATTGAAAATTCAAAAGAAAAACACGATCCTTTGTTAACTTCACTGCGAATATTTAATTTACTATCATGGCGAGTTAACACATGTTTTGTTATAGCGAGCCCTAAGCCTGAGCCACCTGTTGTTCTACTGCGAGCTTTATCAACACGATAAAAACGCTCAGTTAATCGGTTAATATGCTCAGGCGCAATACCATCACCATTATCGGTAACACTAAAACACGCTTTATTGTTTTTGCGCTGCCAGCAAACTTCTACTTTACCGCCTGGTTTTGTGTAATGAATCGCGTTGAATACTAAATTAGAAAACGCACTACGCAGTTCATCCTCAGAGCCTTTAATATCAAGGGTTTTATCAATATCAAAAATAAGTTCGTGGCCTTTGTCTTGATTAATTGAGTTTGCTTCAGTGTGAATATAACCAAGTAATTGCGGCACATTTATAGCTTTATCATTGTCTTGGCGACGAGCACCTTCAATACGCGAAAGCGATAGTAATTGGCTGACTAAGCTATCCATGCGCTTGCATTGTTCAAGCATAGTATTTTGCGCTTTGTTCCACATTGCTGGCGGCGGCATCATGTCGCCATCCATCATCTCAAGATACCCTGTAACCACTGTAAGCGGTGTACGTAGTTCATGCGACACATTGGCTACAAAGTCTTTACGCATCTGTTCAAGCTGTTTTAAGCGCGTTACATCACGCACAACAACCATAAGTTGCGTACTTGCATATGGCATTACCCTAAACTCAAGCACCTGCTCAATACTATGACCATTATCCAGCTCAAGCGCATCGTCAAATTCGCCTTTGTGCATGTATTTAGCAAACTTAGGTTCGCGAATTAAATTATCAAGGCGCTGACCATGATCGGTAGGCCACTGCAAACCAAGCACTTTAAGGGCTAGTTGATTACACCACACAATACTTAAATCATTTTGTAATACCACAACCGCATCAGGTACCGCTTCAGCCCCATCGCGAAAGCGACGAATTAAATCTGCAAGCTCATTACGTTTTTTACGATTACGGTGCTGGAGATGGTAAATACCTTCAAACACTTGCTCCCATGCACCCTCACCCTCTGGTGGATTAAAGCTGCGTTGATTAAGTAGCCAATCGCTCAAACGATAAAGTTGATGGTAGTGCCAAATAAGGAGGGAAAAAGATCCTAAAAATAAAAGCAAAAATGGCGCGCCAACCAGCACACCAATTAATAGTAAGGGTAAAAAATAGATAAACAGGCGCTTTACTAACGCCTGCTTATTAACAACTCGATACATACACTCACTTTACCTTAGAGTAGTAATACATGCGTATTTTACACATTAGCTAAGCTTTAAGCTGATCACAGCTTACTTGAAAAACGATACCCAGCGCCACGTACTGTTTGCACCAAACGGTCATGTCCAAGTGGGCCAATTGCTTTACGGAGGCGACGAATGTGAACATCAACAGTGCGATCTTCTACGTAAACGTTAGTTCCCCACACATGATCAAGCAGTTGTTCACGGCTATAAACACGCTCTGGGTGAGTCATAAAAAAGTGCAGTAATCTAAATTCGGTTGGCCCCATATCAAGCTCGTTACCTTCTGAGGTAACACGATGAGAAATAGGGTCTAAACGCAGGCCATGTACTTCAATAGCTTCTTCTAATGAGGTTGGCGATACACGGCGAATAACCGCTTTAATACGTGCCATAAGCTCTTTAGGAGAAAACGGCTTGGTGACGTAATCATCTGCACCTACTTCAAGGCCGCGTACTTTGTCTTCTTCTTCGCCGCGAGCTGTAAGCATAATAATTGGGATTTGGCGGGTGTGTTCGTTTTGCTTAAACTTTTTAGCAATTTGAATACCGCTTCCACCTGGTAACATCCAATCAAGTAAAACCATATCTGGGTAAGGTTCAACCATAGCTGCAATAGCAGAGTCGTAATCTTCTGCTTCAATTGCTTGAAATCCATTTTGCTCTAAAACAAAAACCAACATCTCCCTGATAGGAGCTTCGTCATCTACGACTAGTACTTTACGTGACATTCCAATTTATCTCTTACGCTATCGAATTAGTTTTCATTATTATGACTAAGTATGACATTTTTATGAAAGTGTAACGTGTAAATTAAAATGGTGGTAAAAAAAACACAAATTAGTGACAAAAAACCTCATTAACGTCATATTTTTAAAACCTTTTTAATATTTAACGTAATAAAAAGAGATTTACGATAAATTTATGTAATAGCTAACTTTTTAAAATTATCTTTTTTGTATCGCTATTTAAACCACTAAACAATATTAAACTAGCTGGGATCATTGTTTTACTAACCAAGACATTTTTACAGATCGATCGTTTAAAAGTAGCTTTAAAGCCCTTTTAAAATCAACAAACCCGCCTGTGTAACAAACAATACGCTCAAAAATAGATCTAAATTTTACTAAGCTCCAAATAAAGGATCAGATTTTTACCAAGCCGATCAACCCTCAGATCAGAGTTGTACCTAGTCAAAGCCATAAGTTGTTGATTGTTTGTACAAATAAATAACGATCAAATTATCTCAGAACCCATATATAGCATTAAAGTGTATTTGGCTTAGTAAAGTAATGATCCGAAAAAGGCTGTGTTAGTAAATGCGTGATCCCAAAATTCCGCGTTGGTAATGCAGTGATCTGATCAAAAAACCGTAATCTGTAATATAAAAAGGGCTGACATTAAAAAAGCCAGCAACAAAGTTACTGGCTTAGGGCCTGTTGACCTTTCTGGACTAAAATTTGTTCAATCTAGGGGCGATTTAATCGCGGCGTGAGGTTTGTAACCTAGCGGGCTAAGTAAAAACCGAGCAAAGCTTCCGCGTCCTGCTCACGCCCCTTACCTACATCCATGTAGGCAACAAAGAGTAAATTGCCCC
>NZ_JACJFD010000035.1:0-44505 GCF_014164415.1 Pseudoalteromonas sp. SG43-1
TTTTGACTTGTTCAATGAGTGTATTCATTACTTACCTCCAAATATGGGATAACCCCAAGGTAAGTGTGGCTCAAATGGTCAGAATAGGATCTCCGCGTAGCGGCTTAGTTCAACAATTTAATAGTGCGCTCATCGCGCATATTTCTGCCGACGTCACGCTCATTTTTCTGAATGATATAGTTTTAACAAATAGTTTAAGGTATTACTATTACTAAGTTTCTGAAACTTTAAAGAAAAGATAAATAGAACAATATGCGCTCAGCGCTCATTTTCATGAATATATGCGCAAAGAGCAGCCTTACCAATCAATTCACGACGATATTTGGCCAATCTCAATGACCGCTTATCGCTCATTGTTGCCTGTCAGGTTAAGTCTAGTGAAATAGATTGCATTGCATAGTTAAAGTTTTTATATTGTTCGGCAATATTTTATTTGGTGCTAATAAAGCACTGCGTGCAAAGGAAAGCATGTGAATTATAAAAAAATGTACTACCCAGTTAAGGCGCTTGCTGTTTTATCTTTAGTTGCTGTTGCTATTAAGTACTGGATGCCAACTGAAATTGGCTTTGCGTTTATACTGTTGCCTTATTTGCTTCTATATTTTTTAGCTAACGCTAAAAACTATAAAAATAAACGGCTCATTTTTATTAGAATTATAGCTGCATTACTTACTATTACTTTAGCGGCAGTACTTGTCTTTGGTATTGAACCTGACCCTCAAGCTGGGATTGGTATTATGTTTTTGCTGATAATGCAGCTAGCTGCAATTAGTGCCTCTGAATTTATTATATTATTCTTTTATATTGATAATGATTAAAAAGCAAACTGCTCATTTACAGTTATTACTGTTTAGTTGCTTTGTGGTTTGAACTTAGTAAAGACTAAGCTCTTCTGTAATCTAATTTTAAAGTTAAAAAAACCTAAAAGCGGTTACCCACTTTTAGGTTTTTTAATGTACTAGTATTTAAGGCTAAATTAGCTATTGATCATAATACATTTGATATTCACAAATTCGCGCATACCAAAGCCGCCGTGCTCTCGGCCGTAGCCACTTTCTTTAACACCACCAAACGGTAGGTTAGGTTGTGCTAAACCGTAGCCGTTAATATTGATCATGCCTGTGTCAAAGTGCTTTTTAGCTAGTTCAATGGCTTTTTTCTCATCTTTAGAGAAAATACCGCCGCCTAAACCGTAGCGAGAGTCGTTAGCGATGCGCATTGCATCGTCGTTGTCTTTGGCTTTAATAAGCGAAGCTACTGGGCCAAATAATTCGTCGTCATAGGCTGGCATACCAGGGGCTAAGTTATCTAGTAGAGTAGGTGGGTAGTAGTAGCCCGTTTGCGAAGGTATTTCGCCGCCCGTTACTATGTTTGCACCTGCTTTAACTGATTCCATTACTTGGTCGTGAATCCCGTCGCGTAAGTCTTCACGTGCCATTGGACCTAAGTCTGTGTCGTCTGCCATTGGGTCGCCCATTTTCATGGCTTCAAATTGCTCTTTAATTTGCGCTTTAAAGTCATCGTAAAGTGACTCTACAACAACGAAACGTTTAGCTGAAACACACGTTTCACCGTTATTGATCATGCGCCCGGTTACACAGGTTTTAACTGCAAGCTCTAGGTCTGCGTCATCAAGTACCAAGTAAGCGTCGTTACTACCAAGCTCTAACACTGTTTTCTTAACGTATTTACCTGCTTCTTCTGCTACTTTTTTACCTGTCGCATCACTACCGGTAAAGGTTACGCCGCTAATTGCTTTGTGCGAAATTAAAGAACTGGCTGTTTTGCCGTCGATAAGTAGATTGTTAAAGCAATACTCTGGGAAACCAGCTTGTTTAAATAGCTCTTCTATTTTTTCAGCCATGCCAAATACATTACCAGCATGCTTTAATACGGTTGTGTTACCCGCCATGATGTTAGCAGCACTGTAGCGAATTACCTGATAAAGCGGAAAGTTCCATGGTTGAATGCCTAATAGTACACCTGTTGGTTGGTAGCTGATAATTGCGCGGCCGCCGTCCATATCACGTTCTTCGTCAGCAAGTACTTGTGGGCCTTGTTCGGCTGTATAACGACAAATTCCTGCACATAGTTCAACTTCTTGAAAGCCTTGCTCGTAAACTTTACCCATTTCTTCGGTCATGAGTTTTGCAATAGCTTCTTTTTGATCTTCAAAGAGTGAGGCTAACTTATTAAGGTATTTTGCACGTTCAGTGAATGACGTTAATCGCCATTTTAAATATGTTTCGTGAGATTTTTCGATTACCTGTTCTGCTTCCTTTTGAGAAAGTAGTGTATAGGTTTCAATGGTTTGCTCAGTTGCGGGATTAATCGTTTTAACTGTGTTACTCATTTCTATCTCCTTACAAATTTAGTTATTTAAAAGGTGCAAGGCTAGAGCCAGTTTTTATAAAAAGTTGATTTTGTTTTTATCCATCTGATTTTATTAAGTAAATTTATATTTTTGCTGAAGGAGGATTTTTTAAATATAAAAATTGAGGTGCTCGAGGCAGTAAAATATTCTGGGCGTTGCAAAATTTACAACACCCTCTGGGGCAAATACAGAGCTTTATATTAGCTCCTTTGCAATGCGCTTTAATAAGTAAGTTTCTCGTAAAATAGAAAGCCCTTGTTTTTCACTGTTAGCAATGGTGCGCTCGTTATGTGCAATTGCGTCGTTAATATCAACCCATTTAGCTGTCATGCCATTTTGCTGCTCGTAATGCTCTAACTGCGCTTTGCCAAACTCGTCGGCTATACTGCATACAAAGCAATACGATTTAATATGAATAATATCAAAATCGTCCTTATACCAAGGGCGATACTCTTCATAGAGTCCAAAAGCTTCAACTACACTTATTTGTTGTGCACCGGTTTCCTCGCTTAGTTCGCGAATTAAGCCTTGCTCAATACTTTCGCCGTCATCTACTCCACCGCCGGGTAGGCTGTAGTCTTCATAACGGTTTGTATACATTAAAAGTATTTTATTATTTTTAATTACAATGGCGCGAGCTGTTAAGCGTGTAAATTGAGTACCTTGGTCAATATTAATACCTGAATGTATTAAGGTTTTTAATTGCTGCATTTCGTCTCCTTTTTTAGGTTTTTAATAATAATAGTTGCTACCATTCTATAAATAGAAACGATTTTAATTATTAATCATAATTTGTGATCGATTTTTTTCAGCATACGTAAATGTTAGGTTGGTAACATTAATAGCATTTAATCGCTTAAGTTTATTTTAAAAATTAGATTCTGGGCGCACCTTTAAATTAATATCAAGGATGCGTAGAATAAGAAAAAAGCATAGGGATTTATCATGTTAGACATACTTTTAGTAGATGACGACGTTGAATTTAGTGACGTTGTTTGCCACATAGTCGAATTCCTCGGCCACAATATAAGCACAGCTACCAGTTTAAAAGAAGCACATCAATGGTTTGAAAATAATGCCTTTGATCATGTGCTGCTTGATTTTATGCTGCCTGATGGTAGCGGTTTGCACTTACTTGATCACTTAAAAACGATTGGGCAATCTCCAAAAATTACACTTATTTCGGGCCATCCTTCAGTTAAAGGTATTTTAGCTGATATGTGTGAGCCAAATGTAGGGCATTTATTAAAACCATTACAACGTGAAGATTTAGAACTCGTTTTAAATGGCCCTAAAAAAGCAGTTAAAAAAGCAAAGTCGAGCGGTATTGTACGCCACTTTGGCGGTTTAATTGGTGAATCTGAGCCAATGCAAAAGCTTTACAACATGATTGAACGCGTAGCTAAAACAAATGCTAACGTGATGCTTATGGGTGAAAGTGGTGCAGGTAAAGAAGTAGTGGCTCAAGCTATTCATAACGCAAGCCAGTGCGAAGGGCCATTAGTTGCTAGCAACTGTGGCGCACTTTCAAAAGAGTTAATTGGTAGTGAGTTATTTGGCCACGAAAAAGGCGCATTTACAGGCGCAATTGCACGTAAAGAAGGTGTATTTGAGCAATCAAATAACGGTACTTTGTTTTTAGATGAAGTAACTGAAATGCCAATTGATATGCAGCCAAATTTACTGCGAGTGCTTGAAACTAAAAAGGTAACACGCGTAGGTGGTAACAGAGAAATACCAACCAATTGCCGTGTTATTTCAGCTACTAACCGCTCGCTTACCGATTTGGCACAAAATAATGTTATTCGTGAAGATATTTACTTTAGGTTGGCTGTTTTTCCTATTGATATACCGCCACTTCGCGATAGAAAAGAAGATGTACCTTTATTAGCGAAAGCCTTTTTAGATCAACTTAATGACGAAAACGGCACTGCCTTTAGTTGGACTGCCGCACAGCTCAAAGAGCTGCAAAGCTATGAATGGCCGGGTAATGTGCGAGAGCTCCGCCATGCTATACACCGTGCATTTATTATGAGCGACCCACAAACCAGCGACATCATTTTACCTGATAACTTAGAGTCACCCTTTTCGCGCGTTAATAATCAAGCTGCCGAAAAGCCTGTATCAGCAGGGCAAACAATTGAAGAAGTTGAAAAAGAACTTATTCATGCAACGCTTGATAAGGTGCAAGGTAATAAAACGCTTGCTGCACAAATGCTTGGTATTAGTACTAAAACACTTTATAACCGCCTTAATGCATATGGCGGTATTGGCGAATATAAATAGATTTGAGGAAGGGCATGACATCCGATAACCAAACAGAGCAACTCAATAAATTAGTACACGATGCAAGAGGGCCGCTAAATCGTATTTCGATGAATGCTGAGCTGATTAAATTGGTACTTGAAAACGATATGCCAAAAGAAAAAGCGTTAGATGCACTTGATAAAATTATCAATAATTGCCAACAGTGCAGCGAAAGTTTGCAAAAAATATCAGACTCTCAATAAATATTAAGTGTTGTATAAACTTTAATTCGGGAAGCTAAATGAGCAAGAAAAAACAGCAAGGTAAAGCGAATATCACTTGGGCAACATTTATGGTGGTTGTGCTAGGTATTATTGTGGGCAACGCATTTTTAGCATTGAATACGATTCAAGGCTTAACACAAACCCAAAAAAGTTTAGACAACACTAGCATGCTAACCACTGCAATTGAGAAGCTGCATCTATCCATAGTGCAGGCTGAGTCTGGGCAGCGTGGTTATTTATTGACAGAAGAGACTGACTATTTAACGCCGTACTACGATGCTGTAGGCCAAATTGAAGCGCAAACAGATCATGTCAAGTCGCTTCACTCTGAGATTGACGGTCAAGCTGAGCGTATAGCCCAGTTGTTAGTTCTTGTAGATAGTAAAATTAAAGAATTAAAACAAACTGTAAACCTTGCGCTAGATGACAAAGAAAGACGTGCGTTGTATGTATTAAATACGCATAAAGGAAGAAAGCTTTATAAGCAAATTAGAGAGTATGTTAATGAAATTCAAGACCGTGAATTACTCTTTAAAGTAAGCCATTTTTCTAAATTAGCACAGATTAAAAATGAAGCTAAAATTACATTCGCTATAACAGCAATAACGAGTGCGTTACTGATTATTGGTATGTTTATTATGACGCGCCTTAATTTAAGAAATGCAGCACAATATCGTTTTGAGCTTGAAAAACAAAACGAAACATTAGCAATGAAGGTTTCTGAGCGGACACAAGAGCTAACATTATATTCAGATGAATTGAGCCGTAGTAACCGAGAGCTTGAAGAGTTTGCTTTTGTAGCAAGCCATGATTTACAAGAACCTCTTAGAAAAATCCAAGCCTTTAGCGACCGTCTTGAAACCATGTTTAAAGATGAATTGGGTGAAAAGGGGATGGATTACATTGGGCGCATGAAAAATGCAGCGCAGCGTATGTCTAACTTGATTAACGACTTATTAGAGTTTTCGCGAATTACAACGCGTGGTAAAGATTTTGATGACACGAATTTAAATGAAGTTGTAGCTGATATATTAAGTGATTTAGAGATTGCGATAAAAGAGTCTGAAGCACAAATTGATGTAGATGATTTACCAGTTATTCAGGCCGATAAAAGCCAAATGCAGCAGCTGTTTTTAAACTTGTTGTCGAACGCTGTTAAATTTAGGCGTCCCGACGTAAACCCACACATAAAAATCAGTTATCAAGATGAAGATATTTTCAGCTCTGATCATAATACTCATTTAAGTTTTCAAGTTATTACCATAGAAGATAACGGTATTGGTTTTTCACAAGAATATGCCGATAAAATATTTGTACCGTTTCAGCGCTTGCATGGACGCTCACAATATAAAGGCACGGGTATTGGCCTTTCTGTATGTAGGCGTATTGTGGAGCGCCACGGCGGAACAATTACAGCCCAAAGTAAAGACGGTGAAGGTGCAACCTTTATTATAAAACTACCTGTGGAAGCTGAGCTTTTCACATTGCAAGGAGAGGCTTAAATGCCCTATTCAAAAGTAAAACCGATTACTATTTTAATGGCAGACGACGATGAAGATGATCGTTTGTTAACACAAGATGCCCTTGCTGAAAGTCGTGTACTTAACGAGCTTCATTTTGTTGAAGATGGCGTTGAGTTGCTTGAGTATTTAGAGCGTAAAGGTAAGTTTGAAGACAAAGCAGTTTCGCCGCGTCCTGGACTTATATTACTTGATTTAAATATGCCTAGAATGGATGGCCGTGAAGCGCTTGAAGCTATAAAAGGAAACCCTAACTTAAAGGGAATTCCGGTTGTTATATTAACTACGTCTAAACAAGAAGAAGACATGGTTAAAGGGTATAACTTAGGTGCTGCATCTTACATTACAAAACCAGTAACGTTTGATGGTTTGGTTGATTTGATGAAAACGCTAGGAAAATACTGGGTAGAATTTGTAGAGCTACCGACAACATTTAACGATTAATGGAGATTGTATGTTAGATAAAGTGACTCAGTTGCTGCTTGTAGAAGACGATGAAGATGATTACATACTCACCTGCGACTATCTGGACCAATTGGATTCACACACGTTTAACATTCAATGGATAAGCTCTCCAGAGCAGGCAATTGCAACGCTTAGTAAAAATGAGCACGACATTTGCCTGCTTGATTACCGCTTGGGTGCATCGAATGGTTTAGATGTATTAAAAGAAGCAATTGCCAATGGCTTTAGCGGTCCCATTATTATGCTTACCGGGCAGTCAAACGACGAGTTAGACTCGGCGGCGCTTGATGCCGGTGCAGTAGATTACTTAATTAAAACAGAAATGAGTTCGAGCCGCTTTGCGCGTGCTATTCGTTATGCTTTGGCACGTAAAGATGTTGAAGGCGAGAGAGTAGAACGCTTAAAAGCTGAAGCCGAAAACCGTTCAAAAGATCGATTTTTAGCTCATTTGAGCCATGAGTTACGTACTCCTCTATCGTCTATTTTAGGCTACACCGAACTGTTAATGCAGAGCGATTTTAGTCAGCAAGCTGAAAATGAATTGGGTGTTATTTATCGAAATGGTAAACACTTATTGAGCTTGTTAAACGACGTGCTCGACTTATCTAAAATAGCTGCCGATAAACTTGAACTTACCCTAAGCGAAGTTAACCTTGATAGCATGCTTGCCGATGTATACACGCTAATGCGCGTATCGGTGCTTGATAAGGGCCTTACGCTGCGCTTTGAATCACATCAGCCATTACCTTTGGTTGCACGACTGGATGCAACAAGAGTTCGTCAAATTTTAATAAATCTAATAAACAATGCGGTTAAATTTACCGATAAAGGCGAAATTGTTGTTAATGCGTGGACGCAATGGGTTGATGATCGCGAAATGCTATTTTTTAGCATTAAAGATTCAGGTATGGGCATTGCCCCTGAAAAACAAGAACTTATATTTAAGCCATTTGAACAAATAGCCGATGTAGAATCACGCTCTGTAGGTGGCGCAGGCTTAGGTTTGGCAATATGTGCTGAATTGTTAGCGCGTATGCACGGTGATATTAGTTTGCACTCTGAAATAGGCAAAGGTTCTACATTTACGATTTCGGTATATCCAGGTGATATTAGCGAAGTAGAACGACAAGTACTTAATTTTAGTAGTGCCCCACAATTACAAAGTAAATCGGCTCCATGCAAAGTGCATGGGCGAGTGTTAGTGGTTGATGATTTACGTGATTTACGCATGCTAGTTGGTCATATGATCAGTACCTGTGGTGCGCGCGTAGATTATGCCGAACATGGCCAGCAAGCACTTGAAAAAGTACGCATAGCAGATGCGTATAAAGCGCCTTACGATATTATTTTTATTGATATTCATATGCCTGTAATGGGCGGCAAGGAAGCCACCATAGAGCTTAGAAAAATGGGCTACAAAGGCCCAATAATTGCGCTCACTGCCGCTACGATGAAAGGCATACATGAGGAGCTTGCTGCACTTGGTTTTAACGATGTAATACCAAAGCCTGTTGATAGCGCGGCTTTATATCAATGTTTGCAAGATTACTTGGTAGCGCCAGAGCATGCACCGCAAGCTAAAGATATAAATTGTAGTAATGGCTTAACCGAGAAAAAGCAGCGCTTTTTACTTGTGGAAGACGATCATGATGCAGCGCAAATTACGCAACTACTTTTAGAAAGTTTAGGCGTTGAAACCGTCATTGCGTCTAGCTGCGCACAATGTTTGCAAATACTTAATCACGACCAGCAATTTAATAAGGTATTGTTAGATATGCATTTACCTGATGGTCGTGGCGTTGACTTAGGCCAGCAAATTAATGAACGATACCCTGAATTACGTTTAGTGATTGTAAGTGGCGCAGAGCCAGATCCAAGAGAAATAAAAGATTTAAATATTGACCGAGTTTTACTTAAACCTATTAATTTGAGCTTACTTGAAACGCTTATTAGCTAGGGCCTGTTTATCTTTCGAGGTTAAATTTGCAGCAGTTTATTTGGTATTTAGGCAAGGCTGAGTCTATGTAGTGTGGTTATTCCCCATAAATAGGCGATAACGTAGCACAAATGCCAAATATGCGCTGCCCGAAGGGTTCTGTCCAGGGGCTATTTACTTTTTGTTGCTCGGTTTTTACTTATTCTTACAGGGATGTAAGTCAGTAGAATAACGCAGGAGCAGTTATCGAGCCCACTAGGTTACAAATCTCGCGCCGCGATTAAATAGCCCCTAGATTGAACAAACTTTAATCCTGAAAGGTCAACAGGTCCAATAACTGAGACATTATTTATATGCATTCAATAAAGTTAGTATCTGAAGAATTAACACCATCAAAAGTAGTGTGTGTTGGTCGTAATTATACCGCACACATTGCAGAGCTAAATAACGAAACGCCAGATCAAATGGTTTTATTTAATAAGCCAAATAGCGCAATTACTAATACGTTATTTGCAGCTCACAACGGCGATACGCTGCATTATGAAACCGAGCTATGTTTTGTAGTTAAAGATAAAAAATTTGCAGGTGTTGGACTCGGCCTTGATTTAACTAAGCGTACTGCGCAAAGTAAATTAAAAAATAAAGGGCTTCCATGGGAGCGCGCTAAAGCGTTCGACGGCTCTGTAATTTTAACTGATTTTGTAGCGCTAACTGATGCAATGAAGCACTTTACCTTTGAACTTAAAATTAATAATGAAGTGATTCAGCGAGGTGATACTCATTTTATGCTGCACAACCCTGACTCAATTTTACAAGAAATTAGTGAATTTATGAGCTTAGAAGACGGTGATGTAATAATGACAGGTACACCGTCGGGCGTAGGTGAGGTAACAGCTAAAAGTATTTTTGCAGTGGCGCTTTATGCTAATGATCAGTGTTTGCTTGAGCATCAGTGGCAAGTAAGTAAAAATTAATGACTTGCTGTTGGTAGTGTTTATCAAAGTCAGTAAAGGTGGTTTTAAGCCAATTATGCTGACTTTGTTGATACTCAGGCGATTGAAGTACATTATTTTTTAATGCGCGGTTAATTTTTTTAAGGGCTTGCTCTGCAAAATTATTAGGTGCTTTAGCCGCACAGCCTATTGCTCCTCTTATAAATTGAATGTCATTTTCTGCAATTGGCACACTTTCTATATTCGTATACTCCCCTTGTTTATTAAAGTAATCAGCCATAAACGGGTAATCAATTGAGTAGTCTAAAAAGCCGTGACTCAAGCGTGCTATAACAGCCTGACTTTCATTTTCGCTACTCCAACTTAACGAAGACTCTTTATCTCGTTTTGTATTTTCAATAATTGTATTAATTTTAGTTGTAAATTTACGTGCAGCCGCTTGCCCGTATACATATTGCGGGTCGGTTAATAAATTAATAAGGTGAATAGGCGAGCCGTGCTTTTCTTCTAATTGCGGCTTTAGCTCTTTAGTCGTGATAATTGAAAATGGGGGATATACCGTTGTTGGATTTGAGTAGTTAAGTTGTTGGTTATTATTTTTTTTATAAATAACACACGGAAAACATACATTTTTCCCTTCATTTAAATATTTATTTATACGCTGCTGAGGAACAATTAAGCGAGTATGTTTTACATCAGTTATGGTTCTAATGAGTTGCTCGGTTAGGTTGTCGCAAATACCGCCTTGTGGTGCGCTTTCACTTTTAGCTATATGAAAAGGGGGCGTGTAACTTTGCAGCCAAATAATCTCTTCTAGAGGTTGTACTTTTTGCTCAACGGCGTGCGCGTTGAATACAATTAATAAGCAAAATGCATAGTATCCGTTTTTCAGCATTGATAAGTGTTCGTTGAATTAAGAAAACTTAATAAAAGTATAGTGTTGGTTGTAGTAGGGTCAAATATTTTAGTTTAAAAGCAACCTCATTCAAGGCTGCTTTTAACTCATACATGCTTAATAAGGCATCGGATGGTTTCTAAATATGGTGTTAATCTCACTAAGAATTTCGTCGTTTAGCGTTATGCTAAATGCGTCTATATCTTCCTTTAGTTGAGCTATAGATGTTGCCCCAATAATTGAAGAAGTTACGCCATCTACTTGGTTACACCATGCTAAGGCTAGTTGTGCTGGAGTAATATTGTTTGCATGAGCGAGCTCAACATACTGCTTAGTTGCTTGCTCTGCATTGGGTGTATCTCTAAAAATACCGTTACGCTGCATGAAGGTCCAACGAGAACCTTCTGGGCGAGCACCGTTTAGGTATTTACCCGTTAATAAACCGGCTGCTAAAGGCGACCACGGTAAGTAGGCAATATCTTCGTGTACACATTGTTCTATTAAATACGGCCAGTCTTTAGCGTGCGCTAAGCTAAACTCATTTTGAATAGATACCATACGCGGTAAGTTATGCTCTTTGGCCAAACTTAAAAACTGGCTTATACCCCATGGCGTATCGTCAGATAAACCGCAGTGTTTAATTTTACCTGCTTTAACACATGCATTAAGGCCTTCTAGAATATCAAGCATACTAGCTTGTTGCTCTTGTGTATTTACGTCGGTAAATTTAAGAGTGCCGGGCCATTGTCTGCCAAAGTGAGGGGTAGAGCGGTTTGGCCAATGTAGTTGATATAAATCAATGTAGTCTGTTTGAAGTCGCTTAAGTGAATCATCCACGGCTTCTATTACTGTTTGGCGAGTAATATTGCCGCCATCACGTACCCACGACAATCCATTGCCTGCAATTTTTGTAGCTAGTACCACATCGCTGCGTTTTTGTTTATTACGCGATAGCCAGTCGCCAATAATCTCCTCGGTTTTACCATAGGTCTCTGGCGAAGGAGGCACAGCATACATTTCGGCTGTATCAATAAAGTTTACGCCTTGCTCTAGCGCGTAGGCTATTTGTTCATCAGCGTCGCTTTGAGTATTTTGTTTACCCCAAGTCATACTCCCTAGGCACACTCGAGATACGTTTACGCCACTGCTACCTAGTGGGTTGTATTGCATAAAAATTCCTTAACTAAATTAGTTTTGAGCATGGCTGATTAAAGCCGATAAAAGAGGCTCGGAGATTGGGGCTTTTTGCCCTGTAGTAAAATCAAACATTACAACTTTAGATGCACCCGTAGTCGTTATTGCTTTTTGCGCATGGCTGTAAACGGTGTAGTTCATGGTAAAGCGATCTGTTTTAAGATCTGTAATTGTAACGCCTACAGTGAGTGTGTCGGGAAAAGTTACTGGGCGTTTATAGCGAACGTTATTTTCGCTTATTACTGGGCCCACACCGTTTGGGCTTATTGTGTCGAACAGATTTATTTTATTTAAAAAGTCGATTCGGGCTATTTCAAAGTAACGTAAATACACTACATTATTTACGTGTTGTAGCGCATCCATATCAGCCCATGCTACGGTGATATCGGTATGAATAGGGTGCTGATCTTTAAACGTTTGCATTATTTATTGGCCCTTGATTTTAAAGTACTTAGATTATCAACATGGTGTTACGAGCTCAAGGTAATTAATGGCATGTTTTTTTTATAAGATGATTGTACCTGTTTAATTTTAGGTCTACAGTTAAATTACACAGACACACAAAAACACACACAAAGGTAATAATATGCAGAATATAATTAATTGGTCCTTAGCTTGTTTGGTTTTTATAGCCTCTTTTACCTGTTACGCGATGGGGAATGAATCTGGCGCTATCATTTTAATGTTGGCAGGATTTTTATTTGAGGTTATGTATTGGCTACGTGGTTATAAGAGAACGGAGGACAATAAACACTTTTTTTAATAGTTAACTAGGGCCTGTTGACCTTTCAGGATTAAAATTTGTTCAATCTAGGGGCTATTTAATCGCGGCGCGAGGTTTGTGACCTAGTGGGCTAAGTAAAAACCGAGCAACAAAGAGTAAATTGCCCCTAGGCAGAACCCTTCGGGCAGCGTATGTTTGGCATTTGTGCTACGTTATCGCCTATTTATGGGGAATAACCACACTACATAGGCTCTGCCTTGCCTAAATACCAAACATACTGCTGCAAATTTAACCTCGAAAGATAAACAGGCCCTAGGCTTGCTTATCACATTTGATTCTATAATAATGACTGTATAAATAACCAGTTATTATTGTGGTGATGAAGAAGTTTATTCACATAGACATGGATTGCTTTTATGCAGCAGTAGAAATGCGAGATAATCCAAAACTTGCATGTGTACCGCTTGCTATTGGAGGCAATAGCCGACGAGGCGTGCTCTCAACCGCTAACTATATAGCTAGAGAGTATGGCGTGCGATCGGCTATGTCGAACTATCATGCTAAACAATTATGCCCCGATTTAGTTATTGTCCCAGGGCGCATGGCTGTATATAAAGAAGCTTCAAACCAAATACGTGAAGTATTTAGCCGCTATACAAACTTAATTGAACCCCTTTCTTTAGACGAAGCCTACCTAGATGTAACAGACAGCACCGCTTGTAAAGGCAGTGCCACACTTATTGCACAGCAAATAAGAGCCGATATTTACAATGCTACAGGGCTCACTGCATCAGCAGGTATCGCACCGATTAAATTTATTGCCAAAATAGCCAGTGACGAAAATAAACCGAATGGTCAATTTGTTGTTTTGCCTGATGAGGTTGATGACTTCTTAGCGCAATTACCGCTGGGGAAAATTCCAGGAGTGGGCAAAGTAACGCTCGAAAAGCTAAATTTAAAAGGCTTATATACTGGCAAGGATGTACGTGAAAAAGGCGTTAACTGGATGCAGCAACATGTGGGTAATTTTGGTGTGTCGCTTTATCAAAAATGTGCAGGTGAGTATGTTGGTAAAGTATCCACAGATCGTATAAGAAAATCGCTGAGTGTTGAACATACCTACGAGTACAACAAAACAAGTTTGCAAGAGTGCTTAGATGAGCTGCCAAGGTTGTTAGACGAATTAGTTTTAAGGCTAAATAAACAGCAGTTACAAAACCGTATTAATAAATTGAGTGTTAAGGTGAAGTTTGCAAATTTTGTAGTGACCTCAGCCGATCAGGTATATCACGAGCTAAATACAGAAATATTTGTTCAACTACTTACTAAGGCTTACCAGCGTGGGCTTCAACAGCCTGTAAGATTACTTGGCATAGGCGTTGGCATTAAAAACGAGCCAGAGCAAAACTTCCAACTTAGTATTCTCGATTAAGCTGTAAAGCCTGTAACTCCAAGTTGCCATTTATTGATAGGTTATGTGATTAGCTCATCGCTCCTTGCTGGTCTTCGATATTTAAATCGACGATAATAGGGGCTTATGTTTTCTAACAGGACCTTATTTATGGCATACCCTCAAGCGGTTAGTGCAAGCCTTGAATGCACATCTCATGATGCGCTTATTATTATTAGTAATGATTTTTCTCAGTTACCAAATAACTCATTACGTGATGCTATTTTAGCTCAAGCAAACGTAGATTCTCGCATCGGTAAGCAAGTTACTTTATTAGTAATTGAAAACAAGCGCGTTGTACTTGCGCCAACCGGTCCGTTAAATAGAGATTACGATGACGTGCGTCGTTATTTTGATGCTGCTAAATTAGCAATTAACGAAGCAAAAGCGTCGGGCAGTGTTAACCCTGCATTATTTTTAACAAATTTAAATGGCGATAGCCGTTATCAGCATGCTTTAGAAGTTGCTTATTTAGGCGCTTGCCAAGCCTTATGGCAGCCATTAGAAGCGCGTGAATATCACGGTGAAAGCATTGAACCAATTACACAGATTGGTTTAGTTGGCGCAAGCGAGCAAACTATTAAAGCTGTTAATGCAATTGCAGCTGGCCAATATGCAGCGCGTGACCTGTGTGGCACTGAACCTGAGCGTATGGCTCCCCCACGTTTTGCTGATTACTGCGTTGAATTGTTTAAAGGCTCAAACATTGCAGTTGACGTAATTGATGATGTTGCAGCTATTGATAAAAACTACCCAATGCTAAGTACAGTTGCTCGCGCATCGTATGCAGTTGAGCGCCATCACCCACGTGTTGTCAAGCTTGAATATGTACCAGAGGGCGAAATTACTCGCACACTTATGTTTGTAGGTAAGGGCCTTGTATACGATACAGGCGGTGCAGATTTAAAAGTAGGCGGCCATATGGCAGGCATGAGCCGTGATAAAGGCGGCGCAGCTTCTGTTGCGGGCTTTATGAAAGCCGTTGCTGATTATCAGCCTAAAGGCGTTAAAGTGGTCTCGTACTTAGCTGTTGTTCGTAACTCTATTGGCTCAGATTGTTTTGTGCCAGATGAAATTATTACTAGCCGTGAAGGTGTTCGTGTACGTATTGGTAATACCGATGCAGAAGGGCGTTTAGCAATGGGCGACCTGCTTAGCGAAATGAAAGATTTAGCTAAAGGTGAGGTTAATCCAACGTTATTTACTGTAGCTACATTAACGGGTCATGCAGCTCGCGCAATGGGTCCTTACGGTGCGTATGTTGAAAATGGTCCAGCTCGTAGTGCTGGTGTTTCACGTCAAATAGCTGACCTTGGAGATTTGTGGGCCGATGGCGCTGAAGTATCGCGTTCACGCCGTGAAGACTACGACTTTATTAAACCACGTACGCTAGCTGACGATGTTTTATCTAGCAATAACGCAGCATCTGCCGTTACTGCTCGTGGACATCAGTTCCCTATGGCGTTTATGGCTATTGTTGGTGGGCTTGATAAGCACGGTAACGACTCTGCACAGCCTCTACCTTATGTTCATATGGATATAGCAGGTAGCGGTGTTGAAGGCGGTGATTGGCAGCATGGTAAGCCAACAGCTGCATCAGTAACGAGCTTGTTTGCACGTTATTGTTTGTAAGCTAAAAACTTACATGTAATAAAAAAGCCCTGTTAATTCAGGGCTTTTGCATTTTATGAGAACGCTATCGATTAATCTAATTTAAAACGATTAACTACGCTCGAAAGACCTTCGCTACTTTGTTTGAGGTTATCACTGGCATCGGTAAGCTGCTTAGTATTATTTAATGATTGCTCAGTTGATTGAGATAGCTCATTAATACGCAAATTAACCTCGTCGGCAGCTTGCGTTTGTTGCTCTGTGGCACGTGCTATTTGGCTGTTCATTTCGGTAATAATTGAAACAAGTCGTTCTATTTCATTAAGTGAAGTATTGGCTGATGACGCCTGCTCTACGGTAGAAACTGAAAGTGCTTGGCTTGATTTAACTGCTTCTACTGCTGCTTTTGCACCTTCTTGTAGTTTAGTGATCATGGTTTGAATTTCGTCAGTACTTTGCCCTGTACGACTGGCCAGTGTTCTTACTTCATCTGCAACAACAGCAAATCCTCGACCATGCTCTCCTGCGCGAGCTGCTTCAATGGCAGCGTTTAATGCCAGTAAGTTTGTCTGTTCTGATATGCTTCTTATTACATCAAGCACAGAGCCTATATTATGGCTCTCGTTGGCTAAATCTTCTGTTACACGGCTGACTGTTTCAATGTTGCTTGAGAGTGTTTCTATTGCTGTAATTGTTTGCGCAACCACATTTTTACCCGTTGATGCATTTTGTGCTGCATCCTTAGCTGCTTGCTCTGCGGCTTCAGCGTTACGGCTCACATCGTGTATTTGGTGAGTCATTTGCTCCATGGCAGCTGCAACTTGGGTTGAACTATCGTTTTGAAGCTCAATAAATGAGTGGCTTGTCCTACTTGAGTCGTCAACTGTATGCGCATGTTCGCTTACATCGTTTGCACTTTGTGCTACATGAACAAGTGACTCTCGCATTTTTAGAGCAAATAAATTAAATGAACGTGATAGTTCAGATATTTCATCATTACCGGATTCATTTAATTTACGGGTTAAATCGCCTTCGCCTTGAGAAATGTCTTTCATCATATCGGCTGCTAAGCGAGTCGGTATTAAAATACTCTTACCTATAAAGTAACTAAGTAAAATAACAGCAATAATCATAATTATTGCACTGATGACTATAAGGTTACGTTGCTCGCTAAATGCTTCTTCAATTGAATCAAGGTAAACACCCGAGCCAATAATCCACTGCCATTGATTAAAACCTTTAACAAATGCGATTTTTTCAACCGGTTTATCTTTACCTGGTTTTGGCCATTTATAAGGGATAAATCCCTCGCCAGAGCGTTTAACTATATTTACCATATCAACAAACAATGCTTTGCCGTCAGGGTCCTTGTTATTAGTTAAATCTTTTCCATCAAGCGCAGGTTTTATAGGGTGCATAACCATTGTTGGCTGGTAATTGTTAATCCAAAAGTAATTGGTTTTGTCGTAGCGCAGTGCTTTTATTGCATTAAGTGCTTGTGATTGAGCTTGTTGTTGAGTGAGAGTGTTATCTTGTTCAAGCGCATAATAGTGCTCGATTATACTGTACGCCGTTTCTACTACATTTTGTGTTTTTATGTATTGCTCGTCTTTTAGCGAACTATATTGATGAGTTAGGCTCGATATACTAAGTATTATTAGTCCAAATACAACGATGGCTATTAACAGTGAAAAACGCTGGGATATACTAAAACTTCGTAGATTAGGCATACATTTATCCTCAAAAAGTGTGCGCTTTAGCGCATAGAATAAGCGTAGCTAAAAAAAGAGTTTAATCTAGGCTTAACGCCTATTAATGCAAAAAAAAGGCTGATTTATCAATCAGCCTTTAGTCTGTTATTACTTTACTTGCTTATTTAACGTCAAAATGGCGATTAAAGAAGTTTGTAATTGTTTGATGTAAGTGTGTTTGCACTTGTTTACCGCGTAGGCTGTGCTTAGAGCCTGGGTAGGTCATCATTTCAAACTGCTTTTCGTTATCTTGCAGTTGTTTAAACAACTTAGTTGAATGCGTAAACAATACGTTGTCATCAGCCATTCCATGGTAAATCATTAATGGGCCTTTTAAGCCATCAGCATATGGAAATACTGCGCTGTCTTCATAGCCTTTAGCATTTGTATCGGGGTGACCTAAATAACGCTCTGTGTAATGTGTATCGTATAGAGCCCAATCGGTTACTGGAGCACCTGATACGCCGGCTTGAAAGTAATCGCCCGCTTTAAACATAGTCATAAGCGCCATGTAGCCGCCGTAGCTGTGGCCATAAACACCGATGCGTTGTGGATCAACGTAATCAAGTGTACGTAAAAACTCTACGCCTTTAATTTGATCGGCAACTTCAACCACACCTAAATGTTTATAAATAGCATCTTCAAACTTTTTACCACGGTTGTACGAACCACGGTTATCCAGTTGAAAAATTACATAACCTTGTTGCGCCATGTACTGAAAGTACAAGTTTTTACTGCGCCAGCTATTTGTCACTCGTTGAGCATGCGGGCCGCCGTATACGTTAACAATAACAGGGTGCTTTTTGCCATCAGCAATGGTGCTGGGCTTAAATAAACGGTAATGCATAACTTGACCATCATCGGCTTTAATTGTACCGTATTCTGGTTTTGTTAAGTCGCTTAAATAAGGAGTAAGCGGATGGTTACTATCAAGCTTATTTTCTTCAAGCCAGGTAATGAATTCACCGTTTACTTTACGAAGCGCTGCTGAGTTTGGTTTATTATCAGACGAGCTATTATCGATAAAGGTTTTATTATCTTTTGCTAGCACAACATTGTGGTACTGACCTTTTTCGGTAATACGTTTGGCATCGCCTTTTTTAAATAAAGGCGCGCTGTATAAATGGCTTTCAAGCGGTGTATCTTTTCGACCGGCAAAGTAAACAATGCCTTTTTTCTCATCAATACCTTTTAAGCTATCAACAGCCCAGTCACCTGAGGTGATTTGACGAACAAGTTGACCGTTTGTACGATACAGATATAAATGTTTAAAGCCGTCGCGCTCAGATGCCCATACAAAGTGTTTTTTGTCTTTTAAAAACTCAAGATCAAAATGTAGGTTTATCCACGTTTCGCTGTTTTCGGTCAGCGCTACTTTTTGGGCTTTAGTTTCGCTGTTATAAAAACGCAGTTCTAATTTATGTTGCGAGCGATTTTGCCATTGGTACGACAGTGTATTGCTGTCTTTTAGCCATTTAGCGCGTGCAATGTAAATGTCTTCATCTTTACCTAAATCAATCCAATCTACTTTTTGGTCGTTTAGCTTAACGACACCAAGTTGAATTTTAACATTATCGGTACCTGTAAACGGGTAGCGCTGGTTAAATAATTTAACTTCATCAGCGTAAATTTCGTTACGGATAGCTTCTTTTACAGGGGTTTCGTCAACGCGGGTATAGGCAATTTTAGTTTCATCACCTGACCACCAGTAACCTGTCATACGGCTCATTTCTTCTTGAGCAACAAATTCGGCCATACCATTTTTAATTACGCCGCCGCCATCTTTACTAAGCTGAATCTCTTTACCTGATTCAAGCTCTAAAGCATAAAGGTTTTGCTCTCGAATAAACGATACGTAGTTACCTTTAGGTGAAAAGCGTGCATCGGTTTCAAATGCTTCAGTGTCGGTTAGTTTTTTACTTTTAGCTGAGGCTAAATCGTAATAATAAAGGTCACCATTGAGTGGGAATAAAAGTGCTTTGCCATCTTTAGACCATTTGTATTCAAGTATGCCTTTACCAAAAATACGTTGGCGTTCGCGGCGTGCTTTTTCTTCATCTGATAGGTTTTCTGGGCCTGAAAATAACTTTGCCGAATCAACTAGCACACGGTTGGTGTTATCTTTTAGATTGTATTCCCATAAATCGTAGCGGTTGTAGTCATCGCTTTTGCCTTGTAGGTAAGTTACACGGCTGCCGTCAGGCGAAAATTTAAGTTGTACAGGTGATTTACCAGAAAGGCTCGGATCGTCAAAAATTCGCTCCAGCGATAAAGGTTTTGCTTGAACACTAATAGCGCCAACCATTAACGGTATAGCTAGTGAGAGGTGTTTTATTTTTTTTAGCACAAGGTTGCCTTAGCTTATTATAAATATTGCTTTGATGGTAAAGCCAAGCGTGTGCAACTGCAACTAAATGCTATAAAGTGGCGATTATCAAAGACAAAGTAGGACATAGCAATGACTCACCCTGAATTTAAACTAGCGCCAGAACTTAAACGCGACTGTATAGAACTTGCCGATTGGCCATTGTGTAAAGTACTTTTATTGAACGACAGCTTGTATCCGTGGTTTGTATTAGTGCCTAGGCAGGCTAACTTAAAAGAGATAATTGATTTATCTGAGGATGATCAAATTGTGTATTTAAAAGAGTCAGCCAAGCTAAGTAAATTATTAATGGATGTATTTAAACCTGATAAATTAAACATAGCGGCTTTAGGTAATATGGTGCCGCAGTTGCATATTCATCATATTGCGCGTTTTACGAGTGATGCTGCATGGCCTGCGCCAATATGGGGTAAACACCCAGCAGTGCCTTATACAGATCTACAAATCACAGAGCTAAAAAAAGCGCTGCAGTTATAAGCTGCAACGCTTTTTTAGGGTTTAACTAAACTTATTTAAGCCCTAGTATTTCCTTACCTTGCTTAAATGTTACATCTACAGGGATATTAGCTTTACTTAGTTTTTCTAAGTCTTTAGCAAGTTCTTCTTTAATGTCGCCATGCGTTGCAATTAGTTGATCTACTTTTTCGTAATCGCCATCACCTTGCAGAGTTAAAATTAAGCGAGAAAGCTTGGCCATTGCAATGCTCATTTTTTCCATATTAACGCGGTATAAGCCTTCTTCATTTTTAGAAAAAGCACCTTCTTGAGCAAAAAAGTTAAAGCGGATCATATTTGCTTTACCATGCGCGCTTGATGCGCCAAAACGAACTGAGCGGAATATACCTGCCATGAAGGTCGTGTAATAATCTTCAATAGTGCCTTCAGTAATTTCGCCTTTTTTAAGTAACTGTTCAATCATGTATAGACCTAAAATATCGGCTTTACCTTCTTCAAGTGCACTTGCGTGTTCTTGTAGTGATTGACGAACAGTACCTTTACCTGTGATTGTATTTTTAATACCTAAACCGTGAGCCACTTCATGGAACATCGTATTGGCAAAAAATGCATCAAAAGTAATGTGTTTACGCTGCTCTGGTACAATTAACTGCTCTGAAATTGGTACTAAAATTTTATCAAATTTAGCACGCATTGCGTTTTTAAGTTGCAGACGACGAGTTCCTTTTTCTAGCTGTACTTGCTCATCGTTTGGTAAGTTAATTGCTATTGTTTTACTTCCCGCGTTTGAATGCCCAGCGTAGTAAACAACATCATATGCATTTAGGTCGGCGTCAGAGCCTGGTACTTCTTGTTTGTACTTAGCATCTACAGGTAAGCCTTTTTGAAGCTCAGGTAAAAATGCTGCAAATTTAGCTAAGCGTTCGCTCCATTTTAAATCTTTAATAAGTACGTAAGATTCATAAGCTGCGCGGTAACCAAATAATTGATCTTCATAAGTTTCAATTGGACCAATAACCACATCTACTGGGTTATTTTTCATATCCATCCAAGCAAAGTCAGATACTTGAAAGTCATCTTTTTGTAGAGCATCGGCACGCAAGTTTAGATAGTTAGCAAATTCTTTATCGTCAGCAAGTTTGCTTGCTTCACGTAAAATATCAGCGGCTTTTGCAAGCTCATCAGCGTATTCTTTTGAATAAGGCACGCTGTAAAGCTTACCTTGCTCATCACGCTTAATTACAGAATAAAGCCCTGTTTTATCTTCAACGTCTGCATTGTTTAACTCTTCTTTGGTTATATCAGCAGGGTAAAACTGTGCGCCAAGAGGTTTTTCTTTATAGCTGGATAAAAATGCTTCATCACCATTTAAACGATCCCATGGACCATAGTTAATATCAGCAAATTTACGTACTTTTTCATCGTTTAGTTTTGCTAAAAAAGCATCTTTATTTTCACCAAATGCTTGCTTCCAAAATAACTCATCCATTATTTTTGAAGCGTCAATAAGCTTTGCAACCATTGCTCGTTGATTATCGCTTAAGTGCAATAAATCACTTTGTAAGCTAAAGTCGGTGTAAATATCTAAACGTTGTTTATCTGCATTAATAAGCTTAGGGCCTGACTGTGCACTGCTTTTTTGAGCAAGCTCTACGGCTGTGTTGTCGGTAGAAGACGGCGCTTGTTCAGAACATGCGCTAAGAAAAACAACACCAGAGAGCATAATTGCTTGGCTAATTTTATTTAAGATCATTATATTGCCTGTTAAAAAGTAAGTTTAATAATTTGTACTGCTTTAGTTAAAATATTAAGTATGTACAAACGCTTCCTTATTGTGAGTGCATTAAAGCAAAACTAAATGGTAAATAGCAAGTATTTGGCGTTGTAAGGCAAGCATGAGCGGTAAAGCATTATAAATAAAAATAAACTTCTATAATTTTCTTAACTTTATCGGTAAGTTAGACAATACTAATTATATTACTAATACGAAAATTAACTGCCTGAGTTTGCAGTTACTTTACAGGCTGAACACAAAAGGATGGCAGCTTTATGTCTACAGAAAACGCTTTATTAACGATTCTAGTCGATAGAATAAATAACGATACGTTGGTTTTACCAACGCTACCTGAAGTAGCGATTAAGGTTCGCCAAGCTGCAGATAACCCAGATGTGAATTTAATCCAAATGTCAGATGTAATCTCACAAGATCCAGCGCTTTCAGCTCGTATGATAAAAGTAGCTAATAGTGCGATTATGGGACGTTCTGTAAAAGTATCTAATTTACAACAAGCAGTGACTCGTATTGGATTACGTCAAATTAAAAACATTGCTACAGCTATGGCTATGGAACAATTATTTGTATCAAATAATGAGCTAATTAAAGGCTACATGGGTAAGGCATGGCAAAAAACATTAACTGTTGCTAGCCATTCAATATCACTCATGGAATTTTATTTAAAAAATAGTAAGCACACGTCACTAAATCGTGATTCTATTACACTCGCCGCACTTGTTTATAATATTGGTGTATTACCAATTTTAACCGAAGCTGAGCGCCACCCAGAGGTATTTGCTAATCCAAGCTTTTTGGCTCATGCAATTCAAAAGCTGAGTGGAAAAATTGGCTCATCTATTATGCAAGCGTGGGAATTCCCTAAAGAGTTTGTTGATGTAGCTCAGAGCTGGGCTGACCCAAGTTACAAACCTGAAAAAGTTAGTTACGTGGATTTTATTCGAGTAGGGGCTATTTTAGAGGGCACGTTACAAGTTTCTGATAAGTCTGCAGCGCTGCAAACGTATATAGACAAAGGCGTTATACCGTCTATGCAATTATTCACAAGTGATGAGTACAACGACATGCTAAAAGATGTGAAAAACATGTTTAGCTAAAAGTGCCTTCCTACACAACCAAAAAGGGTTAACTTGCGTTAACCCTTTTTTAGTTTTATTTTTCGGTGGTATTTTCTGTCTTAGTTTTTTCGTATCGCTTTATTCCTGCTACCCATGTTTGCAGTACGTTTGTTTTGTAGATCTCCTCAAGAGGCACTTTAAAGTAGTCTTTATCAATTAAAATAAAGTCGGCCCATTTACCTTTTTCTAAACTACCTACCTTAAATTCTTGATGAGCTGCATAGGCGCCGCCAAGAGTAAATGCACGTAATGCATCTTCGCGGCTTAGTACTTCACTTGCACGCCAGCCGTTTTCCGGTAGTTTGTTATGATCCATGCGTGTAATGGCTGAATACAAACCATCAAATGGATTTGCAAGCTCTACAGGGTAATCAGAGCCCGCTGCAACAACCGAACCTTGCTGTAAAAATGTTTGCCACGCGTAGGCGCCGCTTAGTTGTTTTTCAGTTAAACGCTGCTCTGCCATATGCATATCAGAAGTGGCATGTACCGGCTGCATTGAAGGGATTATTTTTAACGCTTTAAAGCGAGGGATATCATCAGGGGTTACAATTTGGGCGTGCTCTATTCGGTTTCGCAGTAATATACCGCCCGTTTTTTTAAACACATTTTGATAGGCATCAAGTACTACTTTATTTGCTTTGTCGCCAATGGCGTGAGTATTTGCGCTAAAGCCGCTTTTAAAGCTTTGTGTAAAGAGTGCTTCGAGTTTCTCTTGTGTTTCAAGCATTAAACCATGGTGACCAGGTCTGTCTGCATATTCTTCAATAAGTGCTGCACCACGAGAGCCCAGTGCGCCATCGGCGTAAACTTTAACACTGCGAATTTCCATAAAGTCATTTTTGTCGTGGTACCGGCCTGCCTTTAACATTGTGTCTAAATCAGGGCTTGCACCACTTAACATTGCCACAATACGCAGTGGTAAATTACCAAGGTCGCCGCGCTCTTTGTAAACCTCCCATGTGGTTTTATCAATACCTGCATCGTGAGTAGAGGTAATGCCTAAACTTAATAAATGTTTACCAGCTGCATCTAGTGAGTCACTTATATCTTGTTTTGAAGGGGCTGGCATATGCTGTGTAATTAGCGATTCTGCTTTGTCTACAAAAATACCCGTAGGGTTGCCAAATTCGTCTTTAATTATCTCACCGCCTTCAGGTGCTTTTGTTTGGGCGGTAATACCTGCAAGTTCGAGCGCTTTTGAATTAACCCAAATGGCATGGCTATCAACTCGAGAAAGCACCACAGGTCGATCGTTAACTACTTTGTCTAAATCTTTAGCCGTAGGAAAGCGTGTATCAGGCCATAGCTCTTGGTTCCAACCTCGCCCTATAATCCAACCTTGTTTGTTATCGGCAAATACTTTTAGTTTATTCGTTACTTCATCAACCGATTTTGCACCGCGTACATCAAGTTGCGATAAATTATCGCCAAGGCCAATAACGTGCCCATGAGCATCAATTAAGCCTGGTAATAAGGTATTACCGTGCGCGTCAATTAGCTTGGCATCTGGGTAGCTATCTTTAAGTGTATCGCTACCTAGTTTTACTACCTTGCCATTTTTAATAACGAGGGTAGTAAACTGCTGTACTTCACCTTGATATAAAGGGGTATAACCGTTGGCATTATAAATTACTTTTGTTTGTGCAAGAGTGTAACTAGAACTAGCGCAAAGGCTGGCTAGTATGAGTGGTTTGATTATTTTTTTGAGCGACATGGTTACTTAATTTTTATTGTTAATTTACTTACATTAACAAACTTGATTTTATAATACCAATGAATTGATAGGCCTCATTATAAGGTTTTTCTCTTTACTAACTGTTTACAAAATAGGTAATTGATGTAATTGTTTAGTATGTAAAACAATCAATAAAGCATAAGGAAACGCTGTGAAAGCCCTCTATTTATTACTCCCATTAACTTCATTACTTGCGGCATGTGGAGCAACACCTACGACAGAGGAAACTGTTGAAAAGCTAGATTATATAGATTTATCAAGTGTTGAGCTGCGCGATAGGGTGAAAGACTATTGGAATATTTTAACAAGAACAGAACCACAATATCCAATAGCTGCTGCAAAAAAAGGTCTTGCAGGTTGTGTAGAACTCATGACTATCATTAATTCTGAGGGTAGGGCGCAAGGATATAAAGTAACCTCCTCATATCCTAAAGGGTTATTTGATGAAGCCGCAGCTCAATCTTTAAGTACATGAGCCTGGTTGCCTACTAACGTAAATGTAGCTAAACAGCCTGTTCTTACTCATATTAGAATTGATTTCACTATTGACTCAAAACCAGTAGGTGAAAAATATTTAAAGAATTGTCCGGCTGGCGAAGCATTTTAAATAACGGGAGAAAGAAGAAAGTCATAAGATTTTAAGTGGAGTATTTATATATCTCACTTTGGTGGTGCGTTTGCATAACAGGTAATTGATGCAACTACTTAAAAAATTATTTATAACGAATTAATAAGGGAATGCTATGAAAGCTCTCTATTTATTACTCCCTTGAGCATGATGCTGACAGCCTGTAGCTCAATGTCTGATAAACAAGTAAACGATGAAATGCCGAGTTTTATTGATTTATCAAGTCCTGAACTGCGAAGTAAGGTAGGTGAATACTGGGATGTTGCTAAAAGAGTTGAGCCGCGATGTCAGATAGAAGCTGCAAAGAAAAGTATTTAAGGCTGTGTTGAGTTTGCTATGTTAATTAATTCACAAGGTGAAGTCCAAGGGTATAAGGTTGTCTCGTCTTACCCTGAGGGCGTGTTTGATATTGATGCGGCAGCTGCTGTGGGTTTATGGCGCTGGAAACCGACAGTTGAAAATACGAGTAAGCAACCGATTCTAACTTATCTCAAAATGGATTTTATGGTGAGCCCAAAACCTACTGATGCAGAGTACTTAGCGCATTGTTCTAAAAATAAAGTCTGAACGTAATTAATAGTATAAATATAATAAGCTAGGTGTTTGTGTACCTAGCTATAAGACTACTTACTTGCATATAAACTGTATTCACTTAGCGTTAGCTTGCCGTCTTTGTCTTGATCATAGCTTGAAAATCGAGACCACAAAGCGGGGTCTACAGCGGTTTCTGAACGTGTTAAAAAACCATCCTGGTTTCTATCAAGTTTTTCAAATTGCTCTGCAACATTGTTGCTTGCAGCAAAGCCTAATGTGCTAAAAATACTAAACGCAAAAAGCGCTATATAGCTTGTTTTTTTCATGAAAAATACTCAGTAGAGGTTATTGGTAAGGTAATTTTTAAATTCGATTAACGAAATTTGGTTATCTTGGTTTTTGTCCCATTTTACAAATGTGTTTAATAGTTGTGGTTGGGGATCAAGTTCGTCATGCGTTAAATAGCCACTTTTGTCGCTATCGAGGTGATCAAAGCGTTGCTTTACATCAAGTGCAGCGGCATCAAAGCTTAATAGCATTAAGATGCTTATAGTAAGGGGAAGTATCTTCATGGTGTTCCTTCCAAAAGATGTATTTAAAGTTTGTGGCTAAAATAAAGTGAAAAGGAAAAAGCACTTGCCGTAATTTAACTCCCAACATTAAATCCTTTTACACACTCCCTCAGGGATTATGGCAAATGCTTTTAATTCCAGTTTACCTATAACAAGCTTAAGTAAAGCTTAATCAGTAATTACTCATTAAGGTTTAAAGCTTTCAAATTCTTTTTTTGAGACCTTTTCATCACCGTCTTCATCTAAGTCGGCAAATTGTCTCATTACTTCCTTGTCTTCCTTTGCTTCTGCAATTGATATTTGTCCGTCCATGTCTTTATCTAAGTGGGCAAAACGCACATTTGTTGGCGATGCAATTACGGTGGCACTAATTGCTAAAAACATTAATGAAAAAGCGGCTATAAGTTGTTTCATAATCACGTTCCTTATTAAATGAGTTTATTGAATAAATTTTTTGAATTCATCTAGCGACAATTGCCCATCTTGATTAGTATCAATTTGAGAAAAATTCTCGTGTAACACAGCATCTTCACCTGCTTCGGCTTCACTTAATGTGCCGTTACTGTCTTTATCAAGTTCGTTAAAAGTCGCGTGAACGTCCATTGCGTGTGCATTAGCGCCTAAAAAGCCTAAAGCCAGTAATGATGAAACTACTAAAATGCGTTTGTTCATAATTATTTCCTTATTGATTAAAGTTAGTAACAGCATTACAAAAATGATGCCAATAATAATTATTATTAATTTTCAAATGCTTAGCGTTTTAACTTGAGGGGAGTGAGAATTTTTTACGGGGTTTATTGTAATTTTTGTATGTCTTTTGCAACACTATGTAGCGAGGTTAAAGAGATGTTCTTAAAATCAATGGCTTACGCTGTCTCTATTTGGCGACACATTGTTTTTGTAGCACTGGCTGTTAATCGTATTAAATATAATTGCTGGTTCAGCTAGTGTATAAGGTAAGCACTTAATAATAGAACGCTTAATTTAAAAGGACTAAACGAAATGCCAGCAACCATAGCTAAAAAATACCAAGCAATGCTTAACTGGCGGCCTAATTTAATCGGGCAATTTGCAATGAGTATGCTGCTTTCACTACTCCCGCTTTCTATAGTGGTGATTGTATTTTTAAATGCGCTTAACAAGCAATTAGCTATTACTCAAAGTATTGTGAGTAACAATTACCAAGTTACTAAATCGTTTAATACTCTAAAACAAGAACTCAACAGTCTTGAGCGGGCCACTAGGCAAAACTGGGTATTAAAAAGTGAATCGCTTGATAAGCTCATTGTTGATAAATGGCAATCATCCCTGCAAAGCATTGATGAGCTTAAATTTGTAAACATGAATAAAGATTATACCCACCAATGGCAACGCTTATATACCACCTTACAAACTGCGCATGTTGAATTGGTTGAGCAAAAACAACAGCAAGCTGAGTTGTTTGTGCCAGTGAGCGATTTAGTCGCTGAACTTACTTTATGGTTACGTGATAAAAACGAAGCGCAAATTACCAATAACCAAAATGAGCTGACAAGCTTGCAAGCCTCATTTATAAACTGGCTGGTGGCACTTATTCCACTTACTTTAATTGTAGGTGGTGGTTTTTTATGGCGCATAAGTGGGCGACTAAAAGGGTTAACCACGGTTATTGATAAGTTAGGACAGGGACATTGGCAGCAAAAAATATCAGTTAAAGGTTCCGCTGAGCTAGTTGAGCTAGGAGAGAAGCTTCAGTGGGTGCAAGAGCAACTACATATGCTTGAGCAGCAAAAAGATACTTTTTTACGCCATGTCACCCATGAGCTAAAAACGCCGCTTGCTTCAATGGTTGAAGGCACTGACTTATTAACTGATGAAATAGTAGGCCCAATTACTGCTGAGCAAAAAGCAGTGCTTGAGCTCATTAGTCAATCTATGGTGCGCCTTCGCACAATGATTGACAGTTTGCTGAGTTATAATGCGATTCGCACCAGTAAAGACAGCTTAAGCGAAGTTGAATTTAGTCTCCTTATTAATAAAATAAATAGCCATTTTGAGCATCGCTTAAGTGCGCGTGAGCAGGCTCTGCAATGGAAAAATGACTTACCAAATAAACCGCTTGCTTTACCTAGTGAGCTTATTGAGATGATTTTAATTCAGCTTATCTCAAATGGCTTAAAATTTTCAGAAGATAAGCAAAGCGTTACTATTAATTTAGCGCTTGAGCAAAATCAACTTTGTATCGCTGTGCTCGATAGAGGGTGCGGTATTAAAGAGCAAGAAAAAACTCAAATTTTCAGCGCATTTTATCAAGGTAAACACAGTAAAAATGTTACGCTGCAAGGCAGTGGGCTGGGCTTAACTATTGTAAAAGAGTCTGTTGAACAGCTAAGAGGTACACTTACTGTTGAACATAATGAACCACATGGTTGCCGGTTTTCAATTAAAATTCCCATAACAAAAAATCTAGGAGTTAATTAACATGCGCTTGCGTTTAATCGCTATTTTATGTGTGCTCAGTAGCAGCATGGTTATATCTGGTTGTGAAATTAATAATGGGCAAGAAGAGCGTGTGTCAATTACACCAGCACCTGTGGTCGATACTAAAATAAAAAACGACAAAAACAGCAAACCAAGCCCAAAACCCAGACCAAAAATAGAACCTAGCTACCCTCCAGCAGAGCAAGTTATTGCATGGCACGCTAATCAGTGTGGCGGATTTAAATTGGTGCCAAAAAAAGATATTTTTACAGGCGAAAACGACCTTAAACGCTTTTTTAAATTTATGTGCTTAAACATAAATGATGATCCAAATACAGTAATGACTAAGTTGCTAAAACTCGATCTTGCTTACTTTTGGCCTGATGACATAAAGCAATATTTATGGCTTCAAAAGCAGCAAGTAACTATGCAAATAAATGCTAAAAAAGAGCAGCAAGCACTTAATAATAAAATGCAAGAAACCCTCTCATCGTTAGCAACGATTGAGCAGCAACTTTTACTACGAGAAGAAACGAAGGAGCAGTAACTATGGCCGCAACTAAAGTACAAGGTGCAAAAGTATTACTCGTTGACGACGACGCTAGCTTATTAAAACTGCTCGCTATTCGTATTGAATCAAAAGGATACGAAGTAACAACCTGCGAAAGCGGCTTAACCGCACTGCAAATACTTAAAAGCCAAGTGTTTGACGCCGTAATAACCGACTTACGTATGGATGAAATGGATGGTATGGCACTGCATCGTCAGCTGCAAAGCCGTTACCCTGCATTACCTGTCATTATGATGACAGCGCACGGCTCAATTCCTGATGCAGTAGAGGCAACTAAGCAGGGCATTTTTGCATTTATAACTAAACCAGTGGATAAAGATGAGCTATTTGACAGCCTTGCTAAAGCGATAGAAATTCATGGTGTTAACGCCGATGAAGCTGCACCTAAAAGTAATATAGTTACGCGCAGTGGTGCAATGCTGCACTTGTTAGAGCAAGTAAAACTACTTGGGCCAACGCAAGTTAATGTACTTATTTCGGGGGCTAGTGGTACTGGTAAAGAATTACTCGCACAGGCGATTCATCAGCATAGCCATGTAAGCGGTGGCCCTTTTGTTGCAATTAACTGCGGTGCTGTACCAGGGGAGCTTTTAGAGTCCGAATTATTTGGTCATAAAAAAGGCTCGTTTACGGGTGCAATTAAAGATCACCAAGGTTTGTTTCAACAAGCACAGGGTGGCACGTTATTTTTAGACGAAATTGGCGATATGCCGCTTAACTTACAGGTTAAGTTACTGCGCGTATTACAAGAAAAAACAATTCGCCCAGTAGGTTTTCAAGAAGAGGTAGCAATTGATGTACGCATAGTGTCGGCAACACATAAAAATCTTCCTGAAGCTATTTTAAACCAGCAATTTAGAGAAGATTTATACTATCGCTTAAACGTAGTTAATTTAAAATTACCGCCACTGTGTGAGCGCCGCGAAGATATAAGCTTATTAGCACAGCACTTTAGTGCAAGCATTGCTAAGCGCATGAACCAAACTGAAAAACACTTTGCAAGCGATGCTATGCATGCGCTTGTACGTTACGACTGGCCAGGTAATATCCGCCAATTACAAAACGTAGTAGAGCAGGTTGTAGCATTAACGCCAAGCGATGTTATTTCAGAGCATTTAGTGTTAGCTGCGCTAAATAGTAACGAAACAAACGTAGAACCATTATCACTAAACGACGCTAAAAAAGAGTTTGAGCGCGACTATGTAATTAACACTTTAAAAATGGCAGGTGGTAACGTAGCTGAAGGCGCTAAGCTTGCCAAGCGCAATCGCTCAGATTTTTATAAGTTGATTAAAAAGCATAATATTGATGTTGATAATTTAGGTTAAGGAAAAGCATGCAGTTATTTATGGTGTATTTAGGTGGCCGGATTCAAGGTTGCCACATTGAAATGCATGATATTCGTTTTGTAGTAGGGGAGAATATAGAGCAAACCTACTCAAAGTTAAAAAGCCAGTGGGTAGGAGACAGAAGTAGTGTTCACATGGATAGCTACATGGCAATTAATCATATTGATGGCTTTAAAGTAGAAGTTGTTGATAGCTATGTGGAGCAAAATAAACAACTCTATTTTGTAAATTTAGGCGCTTACAGAAGTGATTCAATGGCTGAGCAACATGACTTTGCACTGTATGTTGCAAGCAGTAGCCATGAAGCTAAAGAGCGCGCTAAAAACGATTTGCTCGCAGGGCTTAGTCATATTCATAAAGATGATTTACATGATGTGGACGATTGCTTTGCCATTGATTTACTCGACAGCCAGCTAAACATTAAGCTCACGCCCAGCGGTATATCGCAGCCGATAAAGCCAGACTGGTTTGGCTATCACATACTTTAAATTATAATAAGTAGCTAAAACAGAGTTGGATTAAGAGTCCTGCTCGTTTTGCTCATCTTTTTCGCTTTTAGCCGCCATTTTAAACGCCACAATAACCAACCCAAACATAGCAAACGGCAGTGCTGCCAACATGTATTCAACTACATTACTGTCTTGAAAATTTGCTTGTAGTAAAAAGTGACCCGCCACACACATTAAAATAACCACTAATAAAATGGGTAGTAACATGAGTTCTTTTTTTGATGAATGGCTTTTCATTAATTATGAGGCTATAGCTAAAAATAATGCGCCATTGTAATGAGCTTACTTAAGCTTGGCAAATACCGCAGAATTTTTTAATTAATGATATGATTAGCGTCAAACAATTGGGCAAGTGTTATTGGGAATAAAGTGAAAAGTAACTTAAAACAAGTTTACCTCGTTGGTGGTGCAGTGCGCGACAAACTGCTAAATATAAAATCAAAAGATAACGACTATGTAGTGATTGGGGAAACACCAAAAACGATGGAATCGCTTGGTTTTGTGCCAATAGGTAGTGACTTTCCGGTTTACTTACACCCAAAAACAAAAGAAGAATATGCACTAGGGCGCACAGAGCGTAAAAGTGGCAAAGGCTATACAGGCTTTGTGGTTGATGCCAGCCCAACCGTTACGCTAGAAGAAGATTTAGCAAGGCGTGATTTGACCATAAATTCAATGGCGCTTGATGAACACGGTAATATTATTGACCCGTTTAATGGCCAAACTGACTTACAAAATAAAACACTGCGCCACACCACTGAGGCATTTGTAGAAGACCCTGTTCGAGTGCTGCGTATTGCCCGTTTTTTAGCGCGCTATGGCAGTGATTGGCGTATTCACCCAAGTACCTATGCATTAATGCGCGAGCTTAAAAATAAAGGTGAGCTAAATCATTTAGTATCTGAGCGCGTGTGGCTTGAAACTGAAAAAGCACTGGGTGAAAAGCACCCTGAGCTTTATTTTGAAGCACTGCAAGGTTTAGGTATTTTTCCAGAACTTGAGCGCATGGTTAATGTACCGCAACCGGCAAACCATCATCCTGAAGGGGATGTATTTGTTCATACTATGTTGGTACTTAGGCGTGCAGCTGATTTAAATTTTAACTTAGAAGCACGTTTTGCTGCACTTACCCATGATTTTGGAAAAGCGCTTAGTTTTAAAAAGCATGGAAACCTACGTGGGCACGAACGCGAAGGTGTTGCAGTTATTGAGGCGTTTTGTGAGCGCTTAAAAGTGCCTAACCGTTTTCGTGATGTTGGCGTACTCACCAGTGATAATCACACCCTTTGCCATACAATTGATCAGTTAAGGCCGCAAACCATTCACAAGCTAATAGTGACTAACTTAAATGCGTTGGTACACCCAGAACGTTTTATAGCGTTTACCCAAGCATGCCAATGTGATGCACAAGGGCGTGGTGAAACACTGGTCGATAAGCCATACCCGCAAGCAGCTAAGCTGCGAGCAATTCATACTGAACTGCAAAAAATGGATAAGAAACAAGTAGTGCAAGATGCACTTAAAAATGGCAAAAAAGGCCCTGAAATAGGCGAAGAAGTAAAACTTGCAGAAATAAACTGCATTAAAGCATTTTTAGAACATGAGAAGTCCCAAGCGTAATAAAATTAGACTAAGTAGTGCGATACACCTTGGTTTTTAGTCGCGTCGTGCTTTCTTAGCTCTTTGTAATTGGTGTTTTTTGGTTTTACCTCTTCAGACTTGGGCTTTTTAGAGGGCCTGTATAAGTCAAAAATAAAGTCTAGTTCTTCACGCTCTAGTGATGGTTTCATGAGTATTCCTTCAATTCAATACTTTAATATGATGTAGGGTATGGTCATTCGACTGAATAAAAAGTGAATAGTTACATTTGAAGTTGTACTAAATTGTAACCGGCGGGTTTTAAGGGATGAGAGGGGTTTATTTGTTAATTTATATGGGGTTAAGATAAATTAAAGTAACTCTTTTTAACTAAAAATATACAGCTGAATTTAATTTATTACGTACTTACTATTTGCATATAATGCAGTGGCTATAAATATAACGGTACAAATATAACGGTATAAATACAGCCCTAACCATTAGCTAACGGCAGTGTTACGGTAAACACTACACCATTACCTTGCTCGTTGTTTTGCGCGGTTACACTGCCTTTATGGTAATCGCACACCAGCCTTACAATATAAAGCCCTAACCCCAAATGTGGCTGTTGCTGCATTTGCTGGCTACGTACCGACACCATTGAATCAAAAATATGCTCAGTGAGTCCTTCAGGTAAAGCAGGACCAGTATTACTCACTGTTAATGTTGCTTTATTTTCGCTCTGCTTAAGGCTTACATTAATAGCCGTATTGGCTTTGCTGAACTCCAGCGCGTTACTAATAAGTTTATCAAGCAGCTGAGCTATAAACTCCGGTGCACCTTGCATAGGTAATTTGCTTTGGCATACATCAAGCGTAAATAACTGGTTTGGGTAAGTAAGCTGATAGCCTTGCATGCAACCATTTATTACTTTTTGTAAATCAAAAGGCTCAGACTCGTTACTTTGAATACTTTGCTCAAGGCGAGTGGCTTCGCTCATGGTGGTTATTATTTTACCTAAGCGTTTAACGCCTTCACTGGCGCGGTCGAGGTATTTTTGGCTCTGCTCGTTCTGTGGCAAGCTTTGTAAGTTTTCAAGTGACGAGCGCACTACGGCAACCGGCGTGCGCAGCTCATGAGATAACCGCGACGACATATTTTCTAAGTAATCGGTATAGCCACCAAGTCGGCTCACAATGTTTGAAAAACTACGAGACAGATCCCCAATTTCATCGTTAGCATCGCTGTAATTAATACTGCCGGTAACACGCCCTTGTGCATCAATTGCTTGCTCAGCGGTATCGCGCAGCCGCCTAATTCGGTTCGATATACGTGAGGCAAAAAAGAACAAGGTGACAGTACCAATTAGCATCACGGCTAAAATAACGTTAAACAGTTTTTCGAGTGATTTGTTACGCAGCGTTCTTACACCGTTTGTGGTTTCCTCTGCTATTACCGCGCCAATTACTTGGTCTTGAATCCAAATAGGGTAAGCGGCCGATAAAATAACGGCTTTGCTGTCGGGAGTTAAGCGCCAAGACGATGCAGGTTGTCCTTTTAATGCTTTCGCTAAATGTGTGCCCTGCATAGAAGCTACATCGTGCAGGGTATCTAAAAACTCATTTTCGGGGCGCGTTAATATTTTATAGTAAATTGGGTGTAAGTAATTTTGCTCAAAGCGCTGCCACCAAGTTTCAGGTGCTTTGTTAGCAAGTCCATCAGCCCATACGCCATCTGCATTTTGAATAGTACCCGATTGCGCAAGTACACGATGATGGTTATCAACCACCCAAATGCGGCTACCACTGTGGCCCATACCTTTTAAAATACGGCTAATTTCTGGAGAAGGGACTAATACTGAGCCTAAATCGTTTGGGTTATTTAAGTTTGAGGTCGACATTATTTTAGGCTCTAGCAATGCCTCTTTACTATCAATGTCAACAATAGCAAAGCCAAGTTTGTTGCCCAGCATGCTAATTGGAAAGCGCAGCTCTACGTTATAACCTGATTCGGTACTTTCAAAATAGCCCTGAATTTTTGTAAAAGGGGCTTTGGTATTTGCATCAAACGCATTAACCCAGCCATCTTGGCGTGGCGCAATTATATAGGTATTAAATTGGCCGTCAGGTGTTTTTAAGCCAATTTGTAAATAATCGTTATTGGTAATGCTTAAACTATTTTTAGCGCGATAAATAAGGGTATTGTCGGTGACTTTAAATGCGGCGTATAAGTAGTTATCAAACTTGCCAACCATATGATCAAACGATAAGTCACTGGCTTGATGTTTGTTATCTGTTTTTTGTAAATAGCGTTTGTCGTAGTGCCAAAATAACGGCTGGTAACTTTCCCAATCGTTAAGTTTACCGTCGAGCTGAATAGGGTTTTTAAGATTATAAGCGTATAAATCGCGACCTTTTACAACTTGGTCTAAAAAGTTGGTTTGCTCGTCAAATAATGCAGGGCGCTCATGTAATGCAGTAGCAAGTGCACGAGTGGTGCCTACGAGGGTTTTTTCTTGGCCTTGGCGTAAAAACTTTTCCATTTCCCATACGTACTCGTAGCCAAGCCACGGCAGCAAAAACAAAAAACATGAAAGTAATATAAATTTACTGCGCAGACCAAATCGTAGCATTAGTGTTGTTCCCACCGATAGCCCATGCCATACACGGTATCTATGCAATCAAAGGTGCTGTCGAGTGCTATAAACTTTTTACGAATACGTTTTACGTGGGAAGTAATAGTGCTGTCGTCTACATAAATTTTTGCATCGCTCATTAAATCGTTACGGCTTTTAACATGGCCTGGTCGCTGGGCGAGTGAATGCAGCATCCAAAATTCGGTTACGGTTAAATCAACTAATTGTTGCTGCCAAAATACCTGCATACGTTGCGTGTCGAGCGTTAACTGCCCGCGTGTTATGAGTGCATTTGCATCAGCGGGTTGTTCAAGTGCTTCCATTCGGCGAAATAGCGCACCAATACGTGCAGCCAAGTGAGCCAAGCTTATGTCTTTTGTTAGGTAGTCGTCGGCGCCCATGCGTAGGCCGCATACGGTATCTATTTCGCTATCGCGGGCGGTTAAAAAAATAATAGGCAGTGTTTTAGAAAGCGAACGCAATGTTTGGCACAGTAAAAAACCACCATCTATTTCATGGCCTAGGCCAATATCAACAATGGCTAAATCGGGCAGGGCATTTTTAAATTCAGCTTCAGCGCTAGCGCGATCGGCAAAGCCACTTACTTGGTAGCCCTGTGCACTCAACATTTCTATGTAGTTTTCGCGGATTGCGGGTTCATCTTCAACGATGGCTATTTTTTTCATCTTAATCATTATCCTATCGGCTCTGTTGTGCACTATATCGAAGTTTTTAAGCTAAGTACGCTTAAAAAGGCAATTGCCATTTTTTTGCCACAATTGCTCAGCAGTTTGCCATTTTTGATCCCCTTTGTTGCCACTTGAACTTGTTTTAATAGGTCCATCAAAACAAAACATCACAAATTAAAAAGTAAGTTTAAGGAGCACATCATGAAGAAGACATTAATTGCGTTAACACTCGTTGCTATTTTTTGTACTCCAGCAATTGCCTCAACATCTAACACGCCATCAAAAGAAGCCCATAAAGAAACGGCTATTGGTTTAGGTGCAGGCGCTATTATTGGCGGCGTAGTAGGCGGGCCAATAGGCGCGTTTATTGGGGCATTTGCCGGTGGTTTAATAGGTGATTCAAAAGTAGCTGATAACAAAATTGCAGAGCAAGAGCGTGCAATTACGGTTATGAAAGAAAAAACCAGCGATTACCAACACGTGCTTAACCACAATAATATGTTAGAGCAACAGCTAGAAGTGCTTGCCAATCAAAATGAGCAGTTAACTCAAGTTCAAATTAATAACTTATTGGCGATGACGGTGCAATTTAAAACAGGTTCAAGTGTTATTGCCCCGCATTTTGCACTGCAGTTAGACCAACTCGTTACCTTGTTAAACAACCAACCACAACTCGCACTTGATTTAAGTGGCTTTGCCGATCAGCGCGGCGATGAGCAAGCCAACCTTTTACTTTCTAAAGCGCGTGTAAATGCCGTGCAAAGCTATTTAATAAAGCACGGTGTGAGCCACAAACGTTTAAGCACGCAGGCATTTGGCGAGCAGCAAACATTGGCTAACAGCAACACGGTGGAAGATAACTTTTTTGATAGACGCGTAACGCTTACCACTCGCTCAATGAATCCAGTAAATGGCCAAACGGCGAGTAACTAAATCTAACTGAATCTAAGTAAAACAAAGCGTTCGATGGAGTGATTTTATGTTGAGTAAACCGACCAAAATGCTTACTAAAGTAAGCATTTTTATATTCATAGCGATTGTGCTGTTAGCGAGCTTCAAAAGCCATGCGCAATCACCCAAGTTAGAGCTTTTTGATAGCAATGGTGCGCCAGCAGGCCCAGCAATAATATTAAAAAGCGACGCCAATATGACCTTAACTGGCCTGATTAATCATGTTGTAGTCACGCAAACCTATCAAAACGAAAACCCGTTTGCGGTTAATGCGCGCTACGTTTTTCCATTGCCTGATGAAAGCGCCGTACATGCCATGACTATGCGTATAGGTGAGCGAGTCATTAAAGGCCAAATTGATAAAAAGGTAGAAGCCGAAAAAAAATACGAGGAGGCTAAAAAAGCAGGTAAGCAAGCGGCCCTTGTACGCCAGCAACGCGCCAATATGTTTATTACGAATGTGGCAAATATTGGCCCTGGTGAGCAAGTAATTATTGAGCTTGAGTATCAAGAAATAATTGATTACAGCAGCGGTACATTTGCTATTAGATTTCCTACTACCATTACACCGCGTTATCACGCGATTAGTGGTGAAGTTGAGGTTAATACTCAGAACCAAACGCACGTTAACTCACTCCCAACGGGATGGTTAAGCCCTGTTTACAGTATTAAAAGCAGTAATCAAAATGATAACGTACCAAGCAGCCAATTTAGCTTAAACATAGATATAGACGTAGGCTTAGAGCTGGTGGATATCAGTTCTAAATTTCACAATGTTGATGTGCAAAACACCGCGTTTGGACAATATAAAATAGCGTTAAATGAGACAAATGCAGTTAATCGCGACTTTGTACTTGAGTTTAAACCGCTGCAAAAAGAGCAAGCTCAAGCTGCATTTTTTACTCAGCAGTTTGAAAATGGTGACCGATACGGGCTTGCTATGCTAATGCCACCAGGGGATCACTTTACACAAACTCAACGCTTACCTCGTGAAATGGTATTTGTAGTTGATACGTCAGGCTCTATGCACGGGCAATCTATGGAGCAAGCTAAAAAAGCCTTGTTTTATGCGCTGTCATTACTCGATAGCGACGACAGCTTTAACATTATTGGTTTTGACAACATAGTAACTCCAATGAGCGATAAGCCACTTATAGCCAGCGACTTTAATTTACGCCGTGCAGAGCGATTTATTTATAGCCTAGAAGCCGACGGCGGCACTGAAATACAAGGTGCGCTTGATGCCGTACTTGATGGTAGCGAGTTTGATGGTTTTGTACGCCAAGTTGTATTTTTAACTGATGGCAGCGTAAGCAACGAGGACGCATTGTTTAAAAATATTCAAAGTAAGTTAGGTGATAGCCGCTTATTTACAGTGGGTATTGGCAGCGCACCGAATAGCTTTTTTATGCGCCGAGCGGCAGATATAGGCAAAGGCTCATTTACGTTTATAGGCAGCACAAGCGAGGTGCAACCTAAAATGCAGCAGTTGTTTGATAAGCTTGCACATCCGGCTATTACTAATTTGGCGCTAAGCGATGAAAGCGGTAAAAGCTTAGATTTTTGGCCATCACCACTACCTGATTTATATTTTGGCGAGCCTATTATGGTCGCTATAAAACTTAATAATGCTAAAAATGTGGTACTTGCTGGGCAAACAGCACAAGGTCCTTTAAGTATTAAATTAAGCACACAAAATAGCTCAAACGCTCAAGGTATTGCAAAACTATGGGCGCGCCAAAAAATCAAGTCATTACTTTTATACAACGAGCAAAGTACGGTTAAAGATGAAGTACAGGAGCTTGCGCTTACTCATCAATTACTTAGCCCGTTTACTGCTTTTATAGCGATTGAACAAACTCAAATAAAAGAAGTGGCAGAGCAAACGGCGCAAGCTACTAATGCATTACCACAAGGTATGGCAATGCGTTTACCGCAAACCGATGGGCAAAGCAGGTTACATATATTACTAGGCTGTATTTTATTATTGGGATTTGGCGCCCTTAAAATAAACCGATCATTTAAATTAAGCAGGGCACGTAAATGAAAAAGTGGCTAAGCGTGGGCTTACTAATAGCTGGGCTTGGATTATTTGGTCACGGCGCTTATATGCAGGCAAAAGCATGGCTTGCTCAAGTATTAATTGAGCAAGCATGGCAAGAGGCGCTTAAATCACCAGGCACTAAAGTAAAACCGTGGTATTACGCCGACAGCTACGTGACTGCAAAAATTGATTGGCCAAGTCATAATAAAACATTAAGTGTATTGGCAGGAGCAAGCGGGCGTAACTTAGCGTTTGCGCCTAGCCAATTTTTACCCGCAGGGGAGCTGGGCGGAAAAGAGTTTGGAAACGAAAAAGGCGCGCTAATAGCAGGGCATAACGACACCCACTTTGCATTTTTACAACACGCCAAAGTGGGAGAGGCGTTTACTTTGCAACTGCAAAGTGGGGTGATTCAAAATTATAAGGTAACGAGGATTGAGGTTATTCATCAATCCCAAAACTCATTTTTACAAACACCTGGGCTGTATTTGCTTACCTGTTACCCTTTTGATTCACTTGCCTCGGGTACTGATTTAAGGTTGCTTGTATCTGCGCAAATGTCTTCGCCTGATTCGCTAAGCGGTATATCAACCACGAGTTCTTGATGGCGCTGGCTTACCATTACGCCAATAAATACCACAAATATGCTCAGCCATTGCCAAACGTTGAGCACTTCGCCCAAAATAATAGCTGACAAAATAAGTGTAAAAATAGGAATTAAATTAGAGTACGCAGCAGCGGTTAATACTGATACTTTGCTAATTGCATAGTTGTACATGCCGTAGCCGCCAAGGGTTACACACGAACCTAAATACAAAATGCTCATGAGCGCAGTTAAGTCGTGCTGGTTTTCGCTTGGTAGGTCGATAAAAAATAAAAATGGCGCAAAAAACAAGCTGCCGCTAATACCTTGCAAAGCAATTAAAGTCAGGGGCGAGTAGCGATTAGCTAAATGTTTAATACTTACGGTATAAAATGCAGCGCACACCATCGCCATAAGCTCTAAAAAGTTACCTAGTAACGGATTAGGTGCTTGGTCGGTACTTGGTGAAAGAAGCGTAAGTAAAATACTGCCGCCTATACACAGCGTAAAACCGACAACAATGGCTTTGCTTATATGCTCTTTAAGTAATACAAAGGCAAGCAACGCAATAATAATAGGCAAGCAAGAGACAATAACACCAGCCTGCGAGGCTGATGTGTATTCCATTGCATGGCCTTCAAATAAAAAGTATAAGCAAGGCTCAGCAAGCGACATACCCACTAAATACTTCCAGTCACCTTTTAAGTACTCAAACCGAATAACGTAGCGCCATAAACAAAGCGACAAAACTAAAGTGGTGAGCATGCGTAAAAATATCACCAATGCAGGGTCGTAAATAGCAATGGCGTATTTGAGCGCAATAAAAGAGCTGCCCCATAAAAAGGTGGCAATAATTAAACATAAACTGGCAGGCATAGAGAGTAATTTACTTAATTTAATAAAATCAGATCCTAGCATGAAAATTTTTAACTTGTTCAAAAATACCGAGCTGGTATAAATTAATTCATCTTTAATTAATCAATAGTAAAAAGCACATGCAAAGGGAACAGGTAATAGTTGTAAAGCTTGGTACAAGCGTACTAACTGGCGGCACCGATAAGCTAGACAAAGCACATATGGTTGAATTAGTACGCCAATGCTGCGAGCTTAAAAAGCAGGGGCATCAGGTTATTTTAGTGTCGAGCGGCGCGGTAGCTGCTGGGCGCGAACAACTATTAAAACCCTGTGGCAGAAGCTTAATTGATAAACAAATGCTTGCTGCAATTGGACAAGGTCAACTTATTCATATTTGGCAGAGCTTGTTTGCTTTATATGGGGTAAATGTAGGGCAAATGCTGCTTACCCGCGCTGATGTAGACGACAGAGAGCGCTACCTTAATGCCCGCGATACACTCAATGCGTTATTAAATTACGACGTTGTGCCCATCATTAACGAAAATGACGCAGTCGCTACCAGTGAAATAAAAGTAGGCGACAACGATAATTTATCGGCACTTGTCGCTATTTTGGCTAATGCTAATAAATTATTGCTACTTACCGATCAAGAAGGGTTATTTACCAGCGATCCTCGTACCAATGCCGATGCTACCCTCATTGGCGAAGTAACACATATAAACGATGAGCTGCGCCAACTTGCTGGTGGCAGTGGTACAAACTTAGGTACTGGCGGCATGGCAACCAAATTACAAGCAGCCGACATCGCAAGGCGCGCAGGTGTTGAAGTTATTATTGCTAAAGGCGCAGGTAAAAACGTTATTTTAAAATGTATGAGTGACGAGTTACCTGGTACACGCTTTTTAAAACTCACCGCCCCAAAAGATGGCCGTAAAAAATGGCTACTAGCTGGGCCTAAAAGTACCGGCCAAATTGTTATAGATACAGGTGCTATTAGTGCCCTTCAAAATAAAGGTGCAAGCTTACTTGCTAAAGGCGTTACTAATGCATTTGGACGTTTTGAAAGAGGCGATTTAATTGATTTAATAGATACTAAAAATCAAGTAATTGCACGTGGCTTAACGCGTTTTAGCAGTACCGAGGTAAATAAAATCAAAGGCGCACATTCAAATCAAATAGGTGAGTTACTTGAATACGATAGTGGTGCAGAAGTATTGCATCGCGACGACTTAGTATTACTTTAATACCTATTCTAAAGGATTAGTTAATAAGTATTACCTCATAACTTAGTAAATTCATGAGTATTGTCTAGACTAATAAAAGTTTAATTAGTTTAGGCAGTGTAATGAAGGCAAATAAGTGTGGGCACGAATGGATTATTAAGCTTACCCAGCAAGAGGAAGAAAGTGATTTAGATAGCGCATTAATACAAATAATTGGCGACTTGCTCGAAGTTGATAATTTTGCCATTTACGTCAGTAAAAATTTTTCAGCCCCCATACCCCCTACTCTTATAAATTCAAATAGTAATTTAGAGCAATTAAGCCCAGATGAAGCATCATTGTTATTACAAAAGGTCACTCAAAATAAAATTAGGGTGAGCTATGCCTTTAGTAGCACAACAAGTTACGTGCCTATTTATCATTTTGGAAAAGTAGTCGGCACTTTATTAATAGAAACCGAGCAAGAATTACCAGAACGAACAACTATGTTAGCTGTACATATTTTAAATATTTATGCTAATCAGCTTGGGCTATTATATAAGTCGCGGTTAGATCCACTTACAGAGCTTTTAAATAGGCAAACATTTGATAAAAAAGTAATTGAGATTGTATCGGGTAACGGTTTTTTGTTACCAAGAAATGATAACAATAAAAAGCGACGTTGGTATTTAGCTATTGCCGATATCGACAACTTTAAAAATATTAATGATAACTACGGGCATGTAATTGGCGATGAGGTTATTTTACTTGTTGCACGGCTACTAAAAAATAATTTTAGAATTGAAGACTATGTATTTAGGTATGGTGGTGAAGAATTTGCTATGTTATTTCAAGCAAAAACAGAGGGTGATGCACATGTTGCACTTAACCGGTTACGCCTTAATGTTGCCCAATACCCTTTTCCACAAATTGGCCAATTAACCATTAGCATTGGTTTTTTAGAGTTAGTGAGTATTGATACTGTATCGAGTATTGTAAACCAGGCTGATTTAGCGCTTTACTACTCTAAAAATACTGGTCGTAATAGAGTTACCTCCTACAGTGAATTAGAAGTTAATAACGAACCAAAGATAGATAACAGTATTGAGCTTTTTTGATTGTAAATTTGTGCTAAAATCTGGCTCCTTAAATTGTTGTAAGCAGAGCACAGAACATGAAATTAGTTCGTTGGTTTTTAGGTTGTATAATCTTATTCTTTAATTTTGTATTTACTCCTCGCAGTAAAAAGCGTGCAAGCGACGAGCAAGCACAGCTTGATCAGCAAACCTCACAATTTAAACTGTACCAATTTAAAGCATGCCCGTTTTGTGTAAAAGTACGCCGCGCTATTAAGCGCGAAGGCTTAAACATAGAAACGCGTGATGCAAAAAATAATGAGCAATATCGTCAAGAGCTTCTTGAGCAAGGCGGCAAAGTTAAAGTGCCTTGTCTGCGTATAGAGAAAAATGGCCAAGTACAATGGCTGTATGAATCAAACGATATTATTGCTTACTTAAACAAAGTAGCTGCATAAACCACTTTTATTATCTCACTTATTTAAAGAGAATTTACCATGACAATTCGCACCCGTGTTGCCCCGTCGCCAACTGGTGACCCGCATCTTGGCACCGCTTATATCGCCTTATTTAACTACTGTTTTGCTAAACAACAAGGCGGTGAATTTGTACTTCGTATAGAAGATACAGACCAAGTACGTAGCACGCCAGAGTCTGAACTTGCGATTATGGATAGCTTACGCTGGTTAGGGCTTGAGTGGGATCATGGTCCTGATGTGGGTGGCGAATTTGGTCCTTACCGTCAATCTGAGCGTAGCGATTTATATAAAAAATACGCGCATCAGTTAGTTGACGATGGTAAAGCGTTTTACTGCTTTGCAACAAGCGAAGAGCTTGATAAAATGCGTGAAGAGCAAATGGCAGAAGGCTTGCGCCCTAAATACGACGGTCGTGGTTTAAACCATACAGATGAAGAAATTAAAGCAAACTTAGCGGCAGGCAAACCTTACGTTATACGTATGAAAATCCCAAGCGAAGGCACATTTAAGTTTAACGACTACCTACGAGATGAAATTGAGATCCCGTGGGAAAACGTAGACATGCAAGTGCTTTTAAAAGCGGATGGTTTCCCAACGTACTTTTTAGCGAACGTAGTTGATGACCACCATATGCAAATTAGTCATATTTTCCGTGGCGAAGAGTGGATTAACTCAGCACCTAAGTTATTAAAACTTTACGAAGATTTTGGTTGGGAAGCGCCAGTACTTGGTCATTTACCATTACTACGTAACCCAGATAAATCAAAGCTATCTAAGCGTAAAAACCCAACGTCTATTAACTACTATAAAGAAATGGGTTACCTGCCAGAAGCCGTGCTTAACTACTTAGGTCGTATGGGTTGGTCAATGCCAGATGAGCGTGAAAAGTTCACACT